>JBQTJK010000059.1:0-23774 GCA_052387215.1 Caulobacteraceae bacterium | reverse complement strand
GGTGGAGCGGCGCATTACCAGCCCGCGTCGGCTCGGCATATCCGGGCGCTCGAACGGCGGGCTGCTGATGGGCGTGATGCTGAACCAGCATCCGGAGATGGCGCACGCCGCCGTGATCGGCTCGCCGTTGTTGGATATGCTGCGCTACGATCAGCTGCTCGCGGGCGCGTCATGGGTGGGCGAATACGGTTCGCCGAACGCGCCCGAACAGCGCGCGTTCCTCGAGCGGATCACACCATATCAAAATTTGCGTCCGGGCGAGAACTTCCCAACCGTGTTCATCTACACCTCAACCAAAGACGACCGCGTCCATCCCGGCCATGCGCGCAAGTACGCCGCGCGGCTGACGGAGCTTGGCGTGCCCTACCTCTATTACGAGAACACCGACGGCGGACACTCGGCTAACGCTAATTTGCGCGAGGCCGCGCGGCGGCGGTCGCTAGAATACATGTACCTGACGCAGCGGCTGGTGGATTGAACGCTTATATGGAGCGCCGGCGTCCTCGCCGGCGTACGCGGACTGAACAAAAATGGCGTTGTTGTTGAAGCGTCGGCCCGCCGGCGTGGACGCCGGCGCTCCATACTACTTCTTCTCCAATAGCAGCGTGCCTTCCTTCTTGAGCTTGCCGGCAATTCTGTCGGCGAAGGCGGCGAGAAAAGCCGGCAGATCGACTTCGATCTTGAGATCGCTGTCGCGCACGTCGATGCGGCCAGTGATGGTCTGTCCGAAGGCTTGGGCGTGGAAGCCGAGGCGATCCTCCGTCCAAGCATGCTGGATCTTGCCCATGCCCACTTGGCTCATCTGATCCTTGAAGCGCCCGAGACTCGCTTCCACGCGCGAGCGCGCCTCGGCGCGGCCGAGCTTGTGCGGGATGATGAGAGTGATCGGCGTGGACATGACGGAACAACGCTGCGCCGCGGCGCTAGTTTCGAGTTCAGTACCGCCGCTCGACGATGAAATCGACGGCGTCGAGCAGGATGCGGGCGCGTGGGCCGAACAGAGCGAGGTGGCTCTTGGCCTGGCTTGCCAGCATGCCGACGCGTTCGCGCGTCGCGCCTGTGCCCATCACGGTGACGAAATTGACTTTGCCGCGATCGCGATCCTTGCCGACCGCTTTGCCGGTGTCGCGCACGACGCCTTCGGCGTCCAACAGATCGTCCACCATCTGGAAAGCGAGGCCGACATCGTGAGCGTAGCGCGAGAGTGCGGTCTTCTCGGCTTCCGAGGCGCAGCCGATCAACGCGCCGGCGTCGACGGCGAAATTGATCAGCGCTCCGGTCTTGAGGCGGTTCATGCGCGTGACGGCGATGAGGTCGGAGCCGATTTCGGCCCCGGCCATGTCGGCGACTTGGCCCGCGACCATGCCCTGCGCGCCGACCGCTTTGGCGAGACCGGTGATCAGCTTGCAGCGCATCTGCGGATCGGAGTGCGTCGCCGGATCGGCGAGCAGTTCGAACGCGACCGTGAGCAGCGCATCGCCGGCGAGAAGCGCGGTGGCCTCGTCGTACTGACGATGCAAGGTTGGCCGGCCGCGGCGCAGGTCGTCGTCGTCCATGCACGGCAGATCGTCGTGGATCAGCGAATAGGTGTGCACGCACTCGATGGCGCAGGCGGTGCGCAGCAGCGAGCCTTCGTCAGCGTCGAAGATGCGCCCTGCTTCCAGCGTGAAGAAGGGCCGGAGGCGCTTGCCGCCGCCCAAAGCCGCGTAGCGGATGGCGCCCAGAAGGCGCGCTTCTGGCCCCTGCTCGCGCGGCAACAGGCCGTCGAGGGCCGTGCTGATCCGTTCGACGGCTTCCTTGAGCCGGGTTTCAAGCTGGGACACCCGCCTCCCCTAACAGAGCGCCCCGCTGGCGCAAGCACCCCATGGGGTTGTATGTGATCGCGCTGCACGCGCGCTCTTTAAACAGACACACAGAAAGGGCAGGATATGCCCCGCGGGGGGCAGAAAGCAGCCCGGTGCGGCCACCGGCCGGCGCCGGCGCTTTGGGTCTCCTGGTTGAAAGAGTGGGGAAATTCGCATGCCGTCTGTGGTGATCATCCACGCCGCGGAAGACACGCTGCCGGCTCGGGCCCTGGCTGAGAAACTTCGCCAAGCGCAGTTGCAGGTGATCTTGGAGAAGCCGCCGGGCGAGGAATTGCGCGCCGCGGTGAAGGGATCGCCGGTCACGATTGCGCTATGGTCGCCCCGCTCGACTGCCAACGCCGCCTTGGCGGATGAGGTCAACTTCGCGCGCGGCAAAAGCAAAGTGTTTCACGCGCTGATGCAAAGCGCCCGGGCGCCGGAGCAGTTTCGCTCCGACAAATCGGTGAACCTCACGGGCTGGCGCGGCGAGGACGAATTCGCGCCGTGGCGCGAGTTGGCGAAACTGGTGACGGATAAAGCTGGCGTGGCGCCGATGCCGCCGCCGGCGCCCAAACCGCCGTCGGGATTCTTCCAACCGGGCCGGCCTGGCGCTGCGGCGCAACAGCCGCAACCGGCCGCGGGGGCGCGGGCGCAACAACAGCAGCGCGCAACGCCATCGCAGCCTCGTCAGCAACAGCAGCGCCCAACCCCGCCGCGCAGCATTCCCCAGCCCGCCGCCGAACCGAAGCAAGGCGGCGGCATGGTGCTCATCGCAGCAATCGTGTTCGTGTTGGTCGCCGCGCTTGGCGGCGGCGGCTGGTATTTCATGCAGAACAATGCGTCAGCGACCTCCGCCGCGTGGGATGCGGTCCCGCACGACGACGCCGACGCGATCCGCGCGTTCCTTTCCGGCGATCCGGGCGGGTATCGCGACGACGCCGAGCAAGCCTTGGCCGAACTCGAACAGAGCACTTATCAGTCCGCGCGCAGCGCTGACACGATCGAGGCCTACGAAGCGTTCCTGAACGACTTCCCCGACAGCGAGCGCGCCACACGCGCCCGCGGCCGGATCGCCGAACTGCGCACGATGACGCCGGCCACGACGGAAGAAGCGCTCCCGGAGCTGCCGACGTTGCCGGAAACCGACCCCGATCTGCTGCCGCCCGGCACAACCACGACGGCGCCGCCCGCCAACGGCGGACCAACGCCGATCATCCCGCCGGCGGAAGAACCCGCCCAACCGCCGCCGGACGCGCCGACGAATTGATCCTTATCGCTTCGATGATCCGGTTGACGTCGAACGAGCTTGCGCGACTGTATATCCTAGTATATACATGCTGAATGACCATTGCCAGATCCAAGACATTCAAGAGCGGAAACAGCGAAGCCGTGCGCCTGCCGAAGGAGGTCGCATACGGCAATGATGTCGAGCTAATCGTCGTGCGCTCCGGCGACGTGGTTACGCTCTATCCCGCCACGATGACGCTGAAGGAAATGGCGGCGCGATTGGCCGAGTTGCCCGCGCCGTCCAACATTGAGCGGCGCGACACCGACGAGGTCCCGGAACGCCGCGGTCTTTGAGCCATGGCCTTCATCATCGACACCAACGTCGCGATACATATCCGCGATGGCGAGGCAACGACGACGAGCAATGTCGCATCACTGAGAGGCGCAGTGATGATGTCTGTTGTCACGCGCGTTGAACTCGAGGGCGGGGTTTACCGAGAGCCTGCAAACGCGGTCGCACGCCGGGCGAGGCTTGATGTGATGCTGGCGGCCATCCCTTGTCTGGCCTTCGATGAGGATGCGGCTGCACGCTATGGCGCCATCGTTGCTGTTGCCGGGTACTCGCGAAGGAAACTGCTGGATCGCATGATCGCCGCACAATCGCTCGTGCACCGAGCGACGCTCATTACCTTCAACGCCGACGATTTCTCGGACGTGCCCGGTTTAAGACTGCGGGCGTGGTGATCAGTACATCCGCCCGCCCTGCAGCGCTGGGCGGTCGATGTTCAAGAGCACGACGTTGCCGTTGCGATCGGGGAAACCCAGGCAGAGCACTTCGCTCATGAACTTGCCGATCTGCTTCGGCTCGAAGTTGACGACGGCGGCGACGCGGCGGCCGAGCAGTTCGCCGAGATCGTAATTCTCGCTGACTTGCGCGCTCGATTTCTTGACGCCCAAAGGTTCGCCGAAATCGATCCAGAGCTGGTAGGCGGCCTTCTTGGCCTCTTCGAACACCTTCACATCTATGATGGTGCCGAGCCGAATATCGACCTTGAGGAAATCCTCGAAGGAGATGATTGGCAGGCGCGCATTGTTTTGCGGATCGTCGGCCATGGACGTTCTCTCTCCCTATGACCCGATCTTTGCGGGCTCTGTGCGCGGGCCTTCGGGACCCATCACAATTTGATCGACTTCGAGTTGCGCGTCCTTGAGCTGCGCTTCGCAGCGGGCCTTCAGGGTCGCGCCGCGCTTGTAGATGCGAATCGAATCCGCCAGCGGAACATCGCCGCGCTCCAGGTGGGCGACGATTTTCTCCAACTCGTTCAACGAGTCCTCGAAGGAGAGGGTAGCGGGGTCCTTTTGATCCGGCGTCATGTTCGTTGAAGGTATGGGTTCCCCGGGCAGTCGGCAATCGGCAGTCGGCGATTGCGCCCGAAAAACGGCTGTAACCGATTGCCTACCGGCCGCCGGCGAACCGTCGTCACTTCACTTTTTCGTAGCGGCGATAGCTCCAATGGCTGTCGCCGCCGTCCTCGACTTCGCGCCAGCCTTGGGTGCGCAGGATCGGGCGCATCATGCGGTTGAACCAGCCATGCGCGCAGAGCAACACGTTCTGGCCGCGCAGCGCTTGAGCGGTAAGGGTGGCGACCGCGGCCTCAGCGCGGACCTCGGCCTCCTTGCGCGTTTCGCCCTCTTCGTGACGGCCCATCCACCAGGCGACGCGAGCCCACACGCCCCAGGCGCGCGGGCTGCGCTTGCCCCAGATCGGCGGCGGCGGCAGCGGCGCTTCGACGAACACCGGATCGCTGATGATCTGGCGCCCGCCCGCCACCATCTGAGCGGTGTGGAGCGCGCGCGGCAGCGTCGAAGCAAAAATGACGTCGCTGGCTTCAGCGAGCTTCAAAAGCTCTTCGGGCGGCTTCTCGTCAGGATGCAAACCGGCGCGGTCGTAGCCTGCCCACCAGTCGCGATAGCCATGGTGATCGACGCGCACTTTGCGATCGGCGTGCGGCTTGCCGTGCCGGGCGATGACGATGGCGCCAATCCGCGCGGCTGAACGGCGATCCAGCGTCTCATTGGGCGCCATGGTCGTCGTCATTCTGACCCTTCGCGCGAACCGACGCCCTCTCCCCTCGAGCGGGTCTAGTCGCGCTGAAGCGCCGCCAGAAAGGCCGCGGCTGATCCGGCGAGCGCGGGCAAGTCGTAGCCGCCCTCCAGAGTCGAGACAAGCTTACCCTTGCAGTGTCGTAATGCGAGTTCCTTGAGCCGTTGCCCCGCCCAGGCGAAATCCTGGGTTTCCAGTTCCATTCCGGCCAGCGGATCGGCCCTGTGCGCATCGAAGCCCGCGGAAACGAGAACCAATTCAGGCGCGAACGCATCGATGGCGGGCAACACCCGCTGCTCCACAGCCGCGCGCCATTCGCGGCTGCCTGCGCCGGCAGGCAGCGGCGCGTTGACGACATTGCCGTTGAGGCCGGTTTCAAACGCCGCGCCGGTGCCGGGATAGAGCGGCGATTGGTGCGTCGAGGCGAACATCAGCCGCGGCTCACTTTCAGCCACCGTCTGCGTACCATTGCCGTGGTGCACGTCGAAATCGACGACGGCAACCTTGCTCAAGCCATGCGCTTCGAGCGCATGTTTTGCAGCGATGGCGACGTTGTTGAAGATACAGAACCCCATTGGCGCAATCGGCTCGGCGTGATGGCCGGGCGGACGCACGGCGCAGAAGGCGATATCGTCTTCATCGTTCAGCACGGCGTCGACGGCGGCGACGCAAGCGCCCGCGGCGCGATAGATCGCTTCGCGCGAACCGGAAGAAATGTATGTGTCCGGGTCGAGCTGGACGCGTGCCGTGAGCGCTTCCTCGAACGCCGGCTCAAGCGCGTCGATGTAGGCGACGGGGTGGACACGAGCGATCGCTTCCCTATCGGCGTTCGGCGCTTCTCGGCGCTCGAGAGAAAGCTCCTCCAGCGCATCGAGCACGGCTTGCAACCGGCCGGGATGCTCGGGATGGCCGCCGGGCGGTTCGTGGCGAAGCATCGAGGTGTGGGTGAAGAGAAGCATGCGCCTGATCTAGCGCACGCGCAGCGCAAAAACATCAAGGCGCCGCGTGAGGGCTGCGCGCTTTGATGTGAGAGCAGAAACGAACGTCCGGACAGAAGCCGGGTGAATGAAAAGGGCTTCAGCAGCCAGGCGAAGAGGTGAGACATGCTCAGCATCGAAATCCCTCCCGAGGAGATGCGGAGCGATCCTGCGCCTGCGCGGCTGAACCGCGCGCAAGCGGCGGTTCAGTTGAGGTTCAACCGCGGGACCCAGCGCGGCGAAGGCGTCTCGCGTTGACGCTGGCCCTGCTCAATGTCGGCAATGGTGGTGCACAGCGCCTCGCTCGAAGCCGGCGAGGCTAGAACGGCATCAGCGCCGGCGAAGCGGCCCAGCGTAACCGGGACCGCCGACCGTGCATCCGGCGAGAGCGCAATGATGATCAGGCCGGGATCGTGCCGACGCAGCCGCCGGATCAGGCGCAATCCCGCTATGTCCGGCAAAGCGAGATCAACGACGACGACGCGCAGGTGCACTTGCGCGGCGATGAATTCGCCAAGGTTGCCGCAGCCGGTCTCGTGTGCGGTAAACCCCATCGCGCGCAGGTTCGATGCGATGTGTTCGCGCATTTCGTCATTGGGTTCGATGACGCACGCGGCGCCGCGCATCGGCAGGCGTTCTTCCTGACGACGCGTGCGTGCTGACCACTCAACTGAAGCGTCCACTACGCATCTCCTGGTACGCAAACGAACGAAACACTGCTTTGGTCCAGCGAAAAGGTGCTCAACGCGCGCTAACCACGATCCTGAAATGCGAAGAGCGCGGAGGTTTCTCGCCTCCGCGCTCCCTGATCCGCACCTGGCAATCGTTCGCGGGGAGCTACGCGACGATTTGGGCGGCTTGGTTCAGCGTCAAGAACGCAACTGGCGCAAACACGGCGCAGGCGGCGATGATGGCGAACAGTTTGGTCACCTTAAGTGCCTTCTGAAATCGAGTTGGTGGTTAGGCGACGATCTGCGCGGCCTGGTTCAGCGTGACGTACGCGAAGGGGGCCAGCAGCAGCGCCGAAACGATCAGGCTGTAGATTTTGGTGCGGGTCATTGTCGTTGCTCTAGGCAGCTCGAAGCACCTCGCTTCGATGAGCAGAAGATAAACACCGGCTAACCCTGCCGCCGTGACGGGAGTCACAGCCAAATACCGGCGAAGAGGACGACCCCTAGTAGCGCCAGGATGGCGCAGGCGAATGTCAGCGCGGCCAGGAATTGCTGGGTTGTCATAGGCCCGGATGTGGCCCAGCCAGGGCAGCGCCAAAGTGCCCGTGATCACACTCGCGTCACCGGCTGGCCGTCATTCGGCCTACGCGAGGGGCGGTTTGCAGCATTGACCTTGTGCTTGTCGGGGCCCGCTCGGCTAAAGCGAGACAAACCCTGAGGCTCAGCCAATGAAATTCCGGCCGTTCATTCTCATCGCCGCGCTGCTGGCCATCGCGCCGGCCGCTCAAGCGCAGCGCCAGTGGTTCGACGCGGGGCCGAGGCCGCTGCGCTACGAGATATCGGTGACGCCGGACGTCGAGGCTGCGACCTTTACGGGCGAAACCACGATCACCATTGAGACAACCGAGCCGCTCGCCGCCGTGACCATGAACGCGCTCGACCTCACCGTTTCGCGCGCCAGCATAGACGGCGCGTCGGCGCGCGCAGCGGTGAACCAGGAAGCGCAAACGTTGACGCTCACGCCGCGCCGCGCGCTCGCACCTGGCCGGCACACGATCCACGTGGCCTATCGCGGCCGAATCTACGACGACGCCTACGGCCTCTTCCGCGTCGAGTACCAGGACGACGGCCAAACCAAGCGCGCAATGGCGACGCAGTTCGAACCGGGCGACGCGCGCCGGTTCGCACCGATGTGGGATCAGCCCAATCGGCGCGCAGTGTTTTCGCTGACGGCGACTGCGCCAAGCGACCAGATGGTCGTCGGCAACATGCCCGCGGAAGAGACGGCGCGGGTCTCCGGCAGCCGCACCCGCACGCGCTTCGCCGACACGCCGTCGATGCCGAGTTATCTGCTCTTTCTTGCCGTCGGCGATTTCGAACGCGTCACGCGCGATGTCGACGGTGTGGAGCTTGGCGTGATCATGCGCAGCGGCGAAAGCCATCGCGCGCAGGAGGCGCTGCAAGCTGGAGAAGAATCGCTGCGCTATTTCACGCGCTACTTCGATATCCGCTATCCGCTGCCAAAGCTCGATATGGTGGCCGTGCCCGGCGCGGGCGGCTTCGGCGCGATGGAAAACTGGGGCGCCATCCTCTATTTCGACCAATATCTTCTGGTCGACGAGACCTCGAGCGAGGCGGAGCGCCAGGGCGTCTTCCGCATCGTCGCGCACGAGATCGCGCATCAATGGTTCGGCAACCTCGTCACCATGAACTGGTGGGACGACCTGTGGCTGAACGAGGGCTTCGCTTCGTGGATGGCGGCCAAGGCGACCGAGGAGATTCACCCGGATTGGAATCCGTGGATGACACAGCTCACCGGGGGCACGGCCACAGCCATGGCGCTCGATGCGCGCGAAGGCACGCACCCGGTGGTGCAAACGGTCAATACCATCGAGGAAGCGAACCTCGCCTTCGACACGATCACCTATCAGAAGGGCCTCGCCGTCTTACGGATGCTGGAAGCATATGTGGGCGAGGAAGACTTCCGCACCGGCGTTCGCGCTTATCTGAACGCACATCTCTACGGCAACGCGCGCACCGAAGACCTCTGGACAGCGGTGCAAGCGGCGTCCGGACAGCCTGTGTTGGAGATCGCGCGGAGTTTCACAGGGCAGGCGGGTTTTCCCGTGCTGACGGTCGGCGCGCCGCAGTGCGCGCGCCGGCAAACGGAGCGCACCGTCGGTCTCGCACAGCGGCGCTTCGCCATGGACGACGCTTCACGGACCGGCGAACGCTGGAGCATACCCATCGTCGCACGCGCTCTCGGCGGCGAACCGACCCGCCTTGTCATGGCGCCGGACGCGGATCGCCAGATCACGCTAGCGTGCAGGCCCTATCTCGTGAACGCTGGCCAGTCGGGCTTCTTCCGCGTCCGCTATGACGATGCGAATTTCAACGCACTCAGGCAACGCTTCGATGAACTGGAGAGTGTGGATCAGCTCGGACTGCTGCTCGATTACTGGGCTTTCGGCCGCAGCGGCGACGCGCCCTTCACCAACTATCTCGAACTGATCAACGCGCTGCCGGCCGATGCCGATCCGATCATCGTTATGGATGTGGCCGCGTCGATGACCACGCTGCACGGATACGCCAGGGGCCGTCCAAGCGAAGCCGCCGTTGCGGCCTATGCACGGCGCACGCTGCAGCCTCACATGGAGCGTGTGGGCTGGACGCCGCGGGCGAGCGAAAGCTCCAACCTGGCAAAGATGCGCGCCGATCTGATCAGGTCGCTCGGCACGCTTGGCGACGAAGTTGTGATCGCGGAAGCGCGCCGGCGCGTGGAGACGTCGCAGAACGATCCCTCGGTGCTGCCAGCTTCGATCCGAACCGCGGCGCTGAGCGTCTACGCGTACAACGCGCGCGATGCGGACTACGCAGCGTTGCTCGATCGGGCGCGTTCGGCCGGCGACTTCGTCGAACAGCGGCGGCTATGGCGGCTCCTGGCGGGCGCGCGCGACGCCGCCTTGGCGCAGCGCACGTTGGCGATGACGCTCGGCGATGACATTCCGCGCCAACTCCGTACGCAGGTGATTGCCGTCGTTGCTGGCGTGCATCCGCGCCTGGCCTGGGACTTCCTGGTCGGACATCGCGCAGAAGTGGAGGCGCTGCTCGATCCGCTGCAGCGGCTGGAGTTCCCCACCGACCTTGCCGCGCTAAGTTCCGATCCAGCAATGGCGGCTGAGCTGGACCGCTACGCCGCCAACTTCCCCGAAGGCGCCCGTCCCACAGTCGCTGCGGCCTCCGCGGCGATCCGCCTGCGCGCGCAAACGATCTCGGAACGCATGCCGGCGGTGGAGACGTGGATCTCTCGCCATGGCGCGGGCAGCGCGCGCGGCGCAGCGGCCGAGGAGCGGCCTAAACTTATGGACCGCCGGCGTCCCGCCGGCCTGCGCCAACGATTGCAGGAGAGACGCGCGGTAAACCACCGCTAGGTCAGTGCAGGCCGGCGGGACGCCGGCGGTCCATAGTTTCAGCGCTTGCTCAGGAAGGCGGCGAAGGCTGCCGCCGCCTCCGGCGACTTGAGCCGCTCGGCGAAGATCTCGCCCTCCTCGCGCAGGCGCGCGAGCAAGGCTTCGCGGTCGCGCATGAGTTTCTTGGTGAGGCGCATGGACTCGGGCGGCTTGCCCGCCAATGTCTGCGCAGCGGCGCGGGCGCGCGGCTCGACCTCACCGGCAGGCAGAGCGGCGTTGGCAAGTCCCCACGCTGCGGCGTCCTTGCCGCTCAGCGGCTCGCCCAGACCAAACAGCGCGAAGGCGCGCGTGTAACCCAAACGATCGACAACGGTGATGCTCGATGCGTTCTCGGGCACGACGCCCAGATCGATGAATGGCATGGTAAGGCGCGCGGTCTCGGCGACGTAAACCAGATCGCATTGGAACAGCATTGTCGCGCCAACGCCGACGGCATGGCCCTGCACGGCGGCGACGATCGGCTTCTCCGCCTTGATCACCTCCTCGAGAAATCGCCCCCCGTGGCGCGGACCTTCGAAGGCGCCGGAAGACTGGGCGGCGAAGTCCTTGATGTCGTTGCCGGCGGAGAAGAAATCGCCATTCGCGGTGAACAGCACGGCGCGGACGTTGGCGTCGCTCTCTGCGCTCGCGACCGCGTCAGCCATGCCGCCGTACATCGAATTGGTGATGGCGTTCTTCTTCTCGGGCCGGTTGAAGCGGATTTCGAGAACGGCGCCGTCGCGCGAAACGATGATGTGCTCTTGGCTCATATACAAGGCAGCCTAGCTATCGATTAGGTTTGGCCAGGCTCTTCGCCCAGCGCACGATAAATCTCCGCCAAGCGCTGTTCTGCCCGCGCTCGTTTCTCGGCGAAACTCGGACGGCGATAGATCTCCAGCGCCGATCGCAGGGCCGCGGCCGCCTGCCGGAATTCCTGCTCCTGGTTGCCGGCGCGGGCGCGCATGAGGTGTGCACTCGCCAACGCCTCGTGCGCGTACGCCCACAGCTCCGGCTGCCGCGACCGTCTAATCGCCTCGATCGCCGCCGCGACGACCGGAACCGCCTCCTGGAGCGCAGCCTGATCGCCCATGGCGCCCAATGCCGTCAGCGACGAGCCGACGTTCAGCTGCAACGCCGCCCAGCGTGTCGGCGTGCGCGCGCGGGTATAGAACTCGGCCGACGCTCTCGACGCTTCGATACAGTCGCGCGCCGCGAGTTCGTCACCGGTGTCGAGGATCACCATTAAAGCCATCGCGCGTGCATTTTGCAGCTCGGCGATGCGCCTTGGCTGACCCCTGGCGGCTTCCAGACGGGAATGGATGCTGTCTATGACCTCGCATATCTCGTGCAGTCGCCGGTCAACGTCCTCCGCGGCGCGGCAGCCTATGTAGCGGCTGGAGGGCCGCGCCTCTTGCGCCCAGGCAGCAGTAAGCACGACCGCGCCCGCAGCCATCGCCGCCATCAGCCATGTCAGCATCTGCTTTCCGCCGTTAGTTCTTCAACCGGTAGCCAGTCTTGAATATCCACCAGACCGCGGCAAGGCAAACCATGAGGAAGACGGTGATGGCAGCGAGGCTGACGCCGATGTTCACGTCCGCCGCCTGTTCGCCGAAGAAGGCCCAACGAAAGCCGCTGATGAGGTAGAGCACGGGATTGAACAAGGTGATGGCGCGCCAGGGCTCGGGCAGCATGTCGATCGAATAGAACGTGCCGCCGAGGAATGTGAGCGGCGTCAGGATCAGCATCGGCACGATCTGCAATTTCTCGAAACCGTCGGCGATGACGCCGAGGATGAAGCCGAACAGGCAGAACGAGACAGCGGTCAGCACCAGAAAGAGCAGCATCGCCGGCCAGTTCTGCACCTCGTACGGCACGAAAAGACGCGCCGTGGCGAGGATGACGAGGCCGATGATCACGGACTTGGTCGCCGCCGCGCCGACATAGCCGCACACGGCTTCGAACGCGGAAACGGGGGCCGACAGCAGTTCGTAGATCGTGCCGGCCCAGCGCGGCATGTAGATGCCGAACGAGGCGTTGGCGACGCTCTCGGTCAGGATCGAAAGCATGATGAGGCCGGGCACGATGAACTCGCCGTAGCTGACGCCGCCGATGGAAATCATGCGCGAGCCGATCGCCGAACCGAAAACGATGAAATAAAGCGACGTCGACAGCACGGGCGAGAATAGGCTCTGCCCCAGCGTGCGGAACCAGCGCGCCATTTCGAAGCGATAGATCGCCTGGATGCCGTACGTGTTCATTTCGAATGCACCAGTGAAACGAAGATGTCCTCAAGTGAGGATTGCTCGGTGTGGAGATCCTTGAAGTCGACGCCGAGTTCGCTGAGGCGCCTCAGGAACGATGGGATGCCGGTGTCGCCCGCTTGTGCATCGAAACTATAGACCAGTTGCCGGCCTTCATCGGCGAGTTCGACATTGTACCCGTTGAGGCCGGCCGGAACTTGCCGCAGCGGCGACGGCAGGTCGAGCGTCAGGTGCTTCTTGCCGAGCTTGCGCATCAGCGTGTCCTTCTCTTCGACGATGATCAGCTCGCCCTTGCTGATCACGCCGACCCGATCGGCCATTTCTTCGGCTTCTTCGATGTAGTGGGTGGTCAAGATGATGGTGACGCCGTTCTTTCGAAGCCCGCGCACCATTTCCCACATGTCACGCCTGAGTTCGACATCCACGCCTGCGCTCGGTTCGTCGAGGAAGAGGATTCTCGGCTCGTGGCTAAGCGCCTTGGCGATCATGACCCGCCGCTTCATCCCGCCCGAGAGCTCCATGATCTTGGCTTCGCGCTTATCCCAGAGTGAGAGATCACGTAGCACTTTCTCGATGTAAGCGGAGTTCGCTGGAAAGCCGTACAGACCGCGGCTGAAGTGCACCGTATCGATGACGCGCTCGAAGGCGTCCGTGTGCAACTCCTGCGGGACGAGGCCGATCTTCTTCCGTGCGTCCTTGTAGTCGCGGATGATGTCATGGCCGTCGGCTGTGATCGTGCCTGACGACAGGTTCACGATACCGCAGATCATGTTGATGAGCGTCGTCTTGCCGGCGCCGTTTGGCCCGAGCAGCGCGAAAATTTCGCCCTTCATGATGTCGAGCGACGTGGGCTTCAGCGCCTGGACGCCGGACTTATAAGTCTTGCTGACGTCCTTGATCGAGATGATCGGCTGCACGTGTTCGACTCGGGGGTTTGCGGCGTGAGCGCCGGACATAGGGGCGAGAACTGGATAGGGCTAGTGGCGTTCGATATTCCGCAGGATGATTGCGGAAATGCGCCGCAACAAATCCTATCTACTGCCAAGACGATGCAGCCGGCTCAAATCCTACATCCCCGTCCCGAAGGGCTCTATTGCCCCAAGGCGGACCTCTATGTGGATCCGACGCGTCCTGTGCCGCGAGCGCTGATCACGCACGGCCACTCGGACCACGCCCGCGCCGGCCATGGCGCTGTGCTGGCGACCGCGGAAACGCTGGCGATCATGGACGCGCGCTGCGGTCCGGGTTTCGCGGGCGCGACGCAGGCGCTCCGATACGGCGAGCGGCTCGATATCAATGGCGTGACGTTCTCGCTGCATTCGGCGGGGCACGTGCTCGGCTCGGCGCAAGCGGCGGCCGAGTGCGAAGGCATGCGCGTCGTCGTGAGCGGCGATTACAAGCGTCAGCCCGATCCGACCTGTCCGCCGTTCGAGGTCGTGCCGTGCGATGTGTTCATCTCGGAAGCGACATTTGCGTTGCCCGTGTTCACGCACCCGAGCGCCGAGCATGAGGTGCGTAAGCTGCTCTCGTCCGTGGCGATGTTTCCGGAACGCGCTCATGTCGTCGGCGCCTATGCGCTGGGCAAGGCGCAACGGGTGATGGCAGAACTCCGGCGCTGTGGCTGGGACCAGCCGATCTATGTGCACGGCGCACTGCTGGCGCTGACCAAAGTCTACCAAGAATACGGCGTTGAGCTGGGCGAGGTACGGCCGGTCGAGACGGCGCCGAAAAGTTTCTATGCGGGCGCGATCGTTCTCGCGCCGCCGGACGCACTGCAGACGCCATGGGTGCGGCGCTTCCCCGATCCAGTCACGGCGTTCGCTTCAGGCTGGATGCGCATCCGCGCCCGGGCGCGCCAGCGCGGAGTCGAGCTGCCGCTGGTGATCTCCGACCACGCCGACTGGTGCGAACTGCAACGCACGATCAAAGACACCGGCGCCGGCGAGATCTGGATCACGCATGGCGAAGCCGATGCGCTGGCGCATTGGTGCGAAACGCAAGGTCTCAAGGCAAAGGCGCTGCATCTCGTCGGCTATGGCGACGAAGAAAATGAAAGCGCAGTCGCATGAACCGCTTCGCGGCTCTGCTCGATCGCCTGGCCTACGAGCCGCGCCGGCTCGGCAAGTTGGCGTTGCTGGAAGACTACTTCCGTGAAACGCCTGATCCCGACCGCGGCTGGGCGCTTGCGGCGATGACCGGCGCGCTCAGCTTCAAGCACGCCAAGCCCGGGCTGGTGCGAAATCTTGCGGCCGAGCGCACCGATCCAGTGTTGTTTGCCCTGTCATGGGATTATGTCGGCGATCTCGCGGAGACCGTGGCGCTGATGTGGCCCGCCGATACGGCACGCGCGAACGCGCAGCTGACGATTGCCGATGTGGTCGAAGGACTGCAGACGACGCCGAAGGAAGAGCTGCCCGCGCGCGTCGCCGATTGGCTCGACAGGCTCGATGAAAACGGACGCTGGGCGCTGCTGAAGCTGATCACGGGCGCTCTGCGCATCGGCGTTTCGGCGCGGCTGGCGCGCACGGCGCTGGCGCGGCTGGGCAATCGCGAAGCGGACGAAATCGAGGACGTCTGGCACGCTGATGCGCCGCCGTACCGGCATCTGTTCGCTTGGCTCGAAGGCCGCGGCGAGGCGCCGAGCGTGGCGACGACGGTGCGGTTCTATCCGCCCATGCTCTCGCATCCGATCGAACCAGAAGACTTCGCGCCGCTCGATCCGGCGGAGTTCGTCGCCGAGTGGAAGTGGGACGGCATTCGCGTGCAGGCGGCAGCGGGAAAGGATGCAAATGGCAAGCGGGTGGCGCGGCTCTATTCGCGCACCGGCGAGGATGCGTCAGGTGCGTTTCCGGATCTGGTGGCCGGCTTCGATTTCGACGCCGTCCTTGACGGCGAGCTGTTGATCCGCCGTGGCGGCGGCGTGCAGGATTTCAACACGCTGCAGCAGCGCTTGAACCGCAAAACCGTCACCGCCAAGCTGATGGCGGAATTTCCGGCCTTCGTCCGAGTCTACGATTTGCTGGCGCTGAACGACGACGACCTCCGAGCTCTGCCGTTCATCGAACGCCGCGCCAAACTCGAAACTCTGGTTCGCGATCATCCGCTCGCGCCGATCGATCTCTCGCCGATGATCCCCTTCTCGACCTGGGAAGAACTCAGCGCGGCGCGCGCCGATCCCGCGCATGGCGGCGCTGGCGTTGACGCGGAGGCGGTGGAAGGCGTGATGATCAAGCGGCGCGATGCGCCCTATCTCGCCGGCCGTCCCAAAGGCTATTGGTTCAAGTGGAAGCGCGACCCGATGGTGATCGACGCGGTGCTGATGTACGCCCAGCGCGGCTCCGGCAAACGGAGCTCGTTCTACTCGGACTACACGTTCGGTGTCTGGACTGAAGCCGGCGAACTCACCCCCGTCGGCAAAGCCTATTTCGGTTTCACCGACGAAGAGCTGACCGAGCTCGACCGCTTCGTCCGCAGCAACACAGAAGACCGCTTCGGCCCGGTGCGTGAAGTCACGCACACGAAGACCAAGGGGCTGGTGCTCGAAGTCGCGTTCGAGGGCCTGCAGCGCTCAACCCGCCACAAGTCCGGCGTCGCCATGCGCTTCCCGCGCATCTCCCGCATCCGCTGGGACAAGCGCCCGGGCGATGCCGACACGTTGGAGGCGCTGGAGAAGTTTCTCGCGAAGGCGCCTGCGACTGCCAGCTGAAAAAACCGTGGCGCCATTCGCCGGGATCAGGCGTTAGCTCCCCTGGAGAGCTGACGATGCGCCGGCTTCTGACCGCCCTTGCCGCCTTTACCGTAATGACTGTACCCGCCTCGGCGCGCCCGGCGGAGGTTGGGCGCGCACTGCCGCATGCACAGATGGTCGGCGAGGCGAGCTACGAGGTGTTGTCGGTCCGTTTGTTCAGCGCCGAGCTATGGGCCGATCGCGGTGCGTTCTCGTGGAATCGGCCGTTCGCGCTTTCGCTGACCTATGAGCGCGCCGCGCGCGCTTCCGCGCTGGTGAACCGATCAATCCGCGAGATGACCCAACGCGGCGCCGGGAGCGCGCGCACGCTGGCGCCCTTGCGGACGCAGCTCGAACGCTGCTTGCCGAACGTGGCGCGCGGCGATCGCATCACCGGCGTGAGCACGAGCGCCAATACAGCGCGGTTCTATGTCAATGGCGCGGAGCGCTGCGACCTGCGCTGGCCGGGCTTTCGTCGCTATTTCTTCGGCATGTGGCTGGCCGGGCGCGATGGGCCAGCGGCGAGGCTCAGCGCGCAGCTGCGCGGCGAGGCTTAGTCCTTCGCCCCCATTCTGTCTCTCGGCGGGGCGCCCGCCTAATTCTCGTTCTGCGGCAAGCCGTCGGCAATATCGTAATAATCGCCCTTGTGCGCGACGAAGATGTGCTTGGCGAGCCGCGTGTCCGTTGGCTTCTCGAACGCACCCATGGCGACGGCGATCTTGTCGCGCCCGATCGGATCCCAGAACAGGAACGAGCCACACGTCGCGCAGAAACCGCGCTGCACCTTTTCCGACGAGCGATACCAACTGAGCTTGTCGCTACCGTGAACGCTGAGCGCCGCGCGCGGAATATCAGTGGAGGCCCAGAAATGGCCGGACTGCTTCCGGCATTGCGAGCAGTGGCAAGCGTCGGGTTCGGGCAGATCACCCTCTACCTCGAACCTGATCGCGCCGCAAAGACATGAACCTTTGTGCGTCATGCACTCTCTTCAGGCTTGCTACGATCGGAAATAGAACTGGATCGTCACAAAGTTGATGCGCTCGACTCTGCAATGGGATGGAGAGTCGGACAGCCGCTCAACACGCCATTGCAGCGCGACACGTTCCACAGCCTCTTGAAACCAGCGGCCCGGCAGCGCTGCGCCAACGCGCGTGTCGACGATTTGACCTTGTTCGTTGAGAAGCACCCTGACAACCACGGCGCCCGAGAGCTCGCGCCCTCTCGCGCCAGGAGGAAAGTCCGGTTCTGGCTCGGCGATAATCCGCATTTCACATGCCGGCGGTCCAGGAGGCCGAGGCGGACCGCTCGCGCGCATCGCCTCGGGCTCTGCGCCCGCGATCGCAGCCTGCTGATTGGTGCTCCGGAGGCGTGCGAGCAAGAGTGTCCGCCACGCGAGCGCAGCGGAATACGTGCGCTGGGCAAGCGTCAACCCTTCTCCTCCGCCATCCACCATGGCAAGCGGAAGGAGTAGTTGAACCGCTTCGGTGAGTGCTTCGTAGGCGCCCGAATAATCATCATCGGCATCCGCGTGCAGCCTGGTGTCAGTCGGCCGCCTGAACTCGTAGTATTGCGCCGAAGCAATTTGAGAGAGGCGCGCCACGCCTTCGCCCAAGCGCGCCTCCGCGCGCGCGTAAGTGTGATCGCCTTCGGATGCGTCGGCAAACCGCACTGCAAACTCCCACGCTGGGATGGCGCGGACGAAGTCCTCATGAATTATTAGCCATCTCCCGAGGTCGACGGCGGCGTTGTACGCATCGCCGTGCAAATCCGTGCGGGCGACGACT
This sequence comes from Caulobacteraceae bacterium, assembly GCA_052387215.1. GTDB lineage: Bacteria > Pseudomonadota > Alphaproteobacteria > Caulobacterales > Aquidulcibacteraceae > Vitreimonas. Next base: position 5,730 of record JBQTJK010000059.1, on the reverse strand, counting down.
TCGGGGAGAGTCGCCATGAGCCGCCCCCGTCCATCGGTCGCGTGGTCTTCAGTCAGCTCCGCGCGCCCAAGCACGAGCCGCGACAGGAGCGGGTCGACTCCAGCGGCGCTGTTGGTGGCAGCGATATTGAACGCCTGAAGGGCCGGTGCGTACGCTTCAACCGTCCGTCTGCGGGAAAGGCGTACCTGCGCGAGGTTTATCGCCAACACGCCGGTGCGGCCGCCTTCACCGTCTCGGGCGACCGAAGCCGCAAGCGCAGCCGCTGCCTCGGTCTCTGCTGTCGCCAGATCGGCGGCGCCGAGCGCTGCGCGATAGGCGCGATAATGCGCCATGACCGCGTTCTGATCGGGCGCTGTCTGCGCCGATAAGAACACGACGCTCGCTGCCGCGAACGCGACCTGCATCCATTTCATTGTACTTCCCCCAACAATCGCGCCAGGCCGCCTTCATTAGGCGGCTCCGACGCCGATCTCGACCTCTTTTTGCAGAGCGCTACAGCTTTGGTCCCATGCTCACGCCCGGCGGCAGCGGCGTATCGGCGGGCACGAAGAAGTCCGGCATGAGCGGTTTGGTCGGATCGACGCGGTACCTGTCGAAATCTCGCTCGCCCTCGGCGTAGAGCAGCACGTCGTCGATGAAGAAGTTGCCGGTGCATTGGCGCGACGGCTTGTTGAAGATGGCATAGGCGGCGTCGGCCATGATGTCGGCGCTGCGGCAGTGGCGGAGGCCCTCTTCGCCGGTCAGCGCGAACTCGATCGCAGCCGTGGCGATGCCGGTGCGCGGCCAGAGCGCATTGAAGGCGACACCATCGTCTTTGAATTCTTCCGCCATCCCCAAGACGCACATGCTCATACCGTATTTCGCCATCGTGTAGGCGACGTGCGCGGCGAACCAGCGCGGGCTCATGTCCAGCGGCGGCGACAGCATCAGCACGTGCGGGTTCGTCGCTTGCTTAAGGTGCGGGATGCAGGTGCGCGCAGTGATGAACGAACCACGCGCATTGACCTGGTGCATCAGATCGTAACGGCGGACGTCGGTTTGCAGCGTGCCGGTGAGCTGGATGGCAGAGGCGTTGTTGACGCAGATGTCGATGCCGCCGAAGCGCTCGACGGCGGCGTCCACCGCGGCCTTCACGCTGTCTGGCTCGCGCACGTCGACGACCACCGGCAAAGCTTGCCCGCCCGCCTTCTCCACTTCTTCGGCGGCGGTATAGATGGTGCCGGGCAACTTCTTGTGCGGCTCGGCGGTCTTGGCTGCGATCACAATATTGGCGCCGTCCAGCGCCGCGCGCAGGCCGATAGCGAGGCCAATGCCCCGGCTGGCGCCGGTGATGAACAAGGTCTTGCCGCGCAGGCTCATGGGTCCTCCCGGTTTTCGGCACAATAGGCGCTTCCCGGCCTCAATCCAGCGAGACCGGACTCGCATCCGCCCTTGACTGCGGCTGGCAGACGAGGAGATTCCGCTCTTCGGAGTTTGGAGGATCACAGGATGCGCACGCTTGCGCTTGCCACCGTTATCGGCGTTGGACTCTTCACAGGCGGGCTCGCCTTCGCGGAACAATGGACCGACCCGAATGGGCTCCTGACGTTCAATGCGCCGTCGGGCTGGCGGGTGCAGCCACGCGGCGCACCCGGCCAGACCGTCGTGCTGGCGTTCAATGCCGCCAATGACTGCTACTTCTACGGCGCTCCCAACCCGGCCACCACGAACTCCTCAGCCAACGCCGCGCGCAACAGCAGGGCGCCGCTGGCGCCAGAGGCTTGGGTGACCGTGGCCTCGCCAGTACGTGATTTCTTCGGGGACGGCCCGCCCACTTTTGTCTCGCAGTCGGTGGACACGAGCGGCTTCTGGCCGGTGCAGCGCGCGGAGTTGCGTGGGCCCTCGAAGACCGTTTACGGCGCGATCTTGTTGCGGCCCGGCGTCGAAATCCGAGCGTTCTGCTCGGGCGCGGATTCGGCGACAGCGTACGATGCGATCTTCGCGTCGCTGGGCCACCCCAATGATCAGACATGGCAGAGCCAAGCGGCCGAACAAGCCGCACAACAGCAATCCCAAGCAGAGCAGCCGCAACAAGAAGAGCAGCAGCCGGAGCGGCGTCGTCGGGGTCGAGGCCTGTCAACCGAGCCGTCCAACACGCAGCCTTCCGGGATGTGAAACGCGTGTGAAACGCGGCTCGTTGAGAAAAGCGTAAATGCTTGGTTATCCTTGCGTTTACGCGCAATTCACGACGATGGCTCAAACCCTTGAGCCATGAACGGGAGAATCCCTGACGCACTCGCGGCGCCCTCGCCGGTCGTTGCGGTCCGTTTCGCCGCCGATCGCGGCGTTCTCGCCGCCAGCGCCGCACTTGCGCTGGGCGCGGTTTCGCTCCTTTTCCCGCCGCTGGCTCTGCTGGGCCTCGCCGCGCTCGCTGCGCGCGTGCTGCTGGCCGGCGAAGCCGTGCACATCGACTGGACGCATTTCGCCGGCCCAGTGATTGCGGCGCTGGTCGTCGGCGCTTTCGTCGGGCTGTCCGGCGCCATCGGCGTGCTGTTCGTGTGGCGGCTGATTGCTGACGCGCGCTGGAGCATCGGCGAGGCGACGCGTCTTGCGGCTGCCGCCGGGCGTCCGGCGGAGACGACGCTCAAGTCGCTCGCGCATGCCTGGCTCATGCCGCTCTATGGCTTGACGCTGGTTGCCTACACCGCGCCCCACATGATCGCCGGCTTGCCGCTGGACCTGCCGCACGCGCCAGCGTGGTTCGTGATCGCTGCCGGCGTGCTCGCGGCCGGAGCGTTCTTCGATTGGGGCCTGCGGCGCGCCGCCGACTGGCGCCTGGGCGAACTGGCGGCTGCGCCCGCCGCACACCTGATCATCCATCACGCCATGTTCTTGGTCGCGTTTGGGATGGGGATCGACGTATCTGCCGGCGTCGTCATTCTCGGCGTGTGGCGGCTCATGCACGCCGCGCCCGTGCGCGCCCCGGCCTAAGCCAGTTTCACCGCCGTACCGTAGGCCAGCACTTCGGTCGCCTGACCTTGGCCTGCGTCGGTGGTTTCGAAGCGGACCCCTATCACCGCGTCCGCGCCCAGCGACTGTGCATGCTGAACCATGCGGTCGAGCGCCTGCTCTCGGCTCTCGGCCAAAAGCTTGGTGTACTCGTGAATCTCGCCGCCGACGATCATGCGAAGTCCAGCAACGATGTCGCGGCCGATAAAACGCGACCGCACCACGTTGCCGCGCACGAGACCGAGATGCTGCGCCACGCTGCGGCCGTGTACGTCGAACGTCGTCGAGATGATCATGGAGAAAAGCCCCTTCGCTGGTCACGCCATGGCATAGAGGTCGCGTAAAAGCGAGTCACCGTTCGACGTCGCGATAGCGCTTTTCTGAGGCGTCGCCGCTTTGATCGGCGATGACTTGCACGATCATCCAGACGCCGCCGATCAGGGCGAGCAGAATGCCCACAACCGTCGCCAGCCCCAGGCCGATCGCCGCAAACAAGCCGCCCACGACCACCGCCGGATTGCCGCCGCTGACGACAGCGCCGATCACGGCGCCCACGCCCAGGAAGTACGCAAGCACGCAGAGCCCGACGCCGGTGCAGAAACAAATCATCGCGCTCGACGAGCGATGTTCGGGATTGGGGCCTTCAGGTTGCGACATAGCGGGCGATACCTTCGTCATCGATGACGCGCCGCGCAAGCCCGCGGCCGATCAGGCAGTTGGCATGGGCAATCGCCTCGCCCGTCGCCATCCCGATGAGATCAGGCCCGATCTTGCGGGCAAATAGCGCGCCGAACAGATCGACGGCGCGGCGCGGCTCCTGCCGCAGCCGGTGCATCACGCGCTCGAGCGCCTTTTCGTGACCGTCAATCAAATTCTGCAAACGCTCATGCAGGCCGTGAAAGGGTTCGTTGTGCGCGGGCAGCACCAGCACATCGTTCGGCACGGCGCTGAGCAGCTTCTTGCAGCTGGCGACCCAGTCCGCGAGCGGATCGCCTTCGGGCTCCGTCGGAAACACCGAGACATTGGAGCTGATGCGCGGCAGCACCTGGTCGCCGGAGATGAAGAGTTTCAACTCCTCCTGCCACAGGCACGCATGCTCGGGGCAATGGCCGTTGCCGGTGATGACGCGCCAGGGGCGGGCGCCGATCTCGATCACGTCGCCGTCGCTAATGCGCCGGTATGCATCCGGCACTTTCGACACCGCTTTGCCGAAACCGCCGAAGCGCACTTTGTAGCTGTCGAGCGCGTCCTCATCCCAACCGGCGGCGCGATAGAACCTGACGCCTTCTTCGGGCGCCTCGCGCCCGGTGTCTGCGACGAGCACGCGCCCGGTGATATATTCGAGCCGGCTCATCCACAAAGTCGCGCCGAACTTGCGGCAGATCCAACCGGCGAGCCCCATGTGATCGGGATGCATGTGTGTGCAGATCACGCGTTTGACCGGCTTGCCGGCCAGCTTCGCTTCGAAGATTGCGCGCCAGTATTCGCGCGTCTGCTCCATGGCGATGCCAGTGTCGACAATGGTCCAGCCGTCGCCGTCTTCCAGCAGCCAGAGATTGATCCACTTCAGCGCGAACGGCAGCGGCATGCACACCCAATTGACGCCAGGCGCGATCTCGCGGGCGATGCCAGGCTCGGGCGGCTCGCCGAGCGGATATTCGAGCTGCGGCTTCACCCGCGCCGGTGCGACGTCGTCTTCCAGGCCGTCCATGGACATAAGGGAACGCCTCCAGAGGCGAACCTAGCCCAGGCCGTCCACCAACTAAATGGCTGCGGAGGCTTCTGGCGCCGGCGTTCGTCCGCTAAGATTAGGGGACGCGCCGGCTAGGGGGACAGCATGAAGCGCATCGTCATTTGCATGGACGGGACCTGGCAAACGTTACGCCAGGACAAGCCTACCAACATTGGTCTCATTGCCCGCAGCGTCGCCCACAAGCAGGAGGTGCGCGATGAGAGCGGCAACGTCACGGGCTACATTCCACAGCCCGTGATCTATACGCACGGCGTTGGGTCAAATATTGGCGCCCTTACGAAACTTACGTTTGGCTCCTGGCTCGCGGGGTTCATCAATCGCACGTTTGGCGGCGCGCTTGGCGATGGGCTCGAAGACGGCATTCTCGACACCTATCTTCGACTGGCCTTCAATTACGAGGAAGGCGACGAAATCTACATTTTCGGCTTCAGCCGTGGTGCGTTCGCTGCGCGGCGGCTAGCGGGAGTCATAAATACGTCAGGCATCATTAGCCGGCGGTCGGCGCACAAGGCCTGGGAGGCGTTTCAGCTCTATCATGACGCCCCGGGCGAGGGCGCGACGCAGGAGAAGCTGCTTGAGCACGCGGCCAAGACGCTGAAGTTCCGGCAGGAGCACGGCAAAGGCGGCCGCAACCCCGATGGCACCCGCTACACTATCGATACGCCACCCGCGATCACCTATCTTGGCGTCTTCGACACTGTGGTGCAGCGCGGCGCAGCGCAGGTGCTCGACTCGATGTTTCCCAAGCTCGGCCGCCGCTATCGATTCAAAAATCTACGCATGTGCCCCAACGTCTTATCGGCGCGCCACGCAATGGCCGTCGATGAAGTTCGCGTCGGCTTTCCCGCGACGCCATGGGAAGGTCTGGAAGAATCCAACCAGGTAGCGCGGCGCCGGCCCGGAGCGCGGGCGAACTACGACTATTATCAGCAGCGCTGGTTCATCGGCACGCATGGCGATATCGGCGGCGGCGACGGCTCGCCGCTTGC
>JBQTJK010000058.1:0-10227 GCA_052387215.1 Caulobacteraceae bacterium | reverse complement strand
GGCCCTTCACGCTCACGTCCTGGCCTTTCACCGTGACGGTGACGCCATTGGGAGCCGGGATCGGTTTTTTGCCGAGGCGGGACATCTTAGTAGACCTCGCAGAGGATTTCGCCGCCGACATTCGCATCGCGCGCGGCGTTGTCGCTCATCACGCCCTTCGGCGTCGAGATGATCGAAATGCCAAGGCCGTTGCGGACGAGGCGAAGGTCCTTGATCGACGAATAGACACGGCGGCCTGGCTTCGACACACGCGTGATCTCGTGAATCGCCGGAGCGCCTTCGAAGTACTTCAGCTCAATCTCGATTTCCTTGCGGCCGTCGGCTTCGATCTCGCGGAAGTCGCGAATGTAGCCTTCGTCCTTCAGGACTTGCAGCACGCGGGCACGCAGCGTCGAAGCTGGCGTAACAGTCTTCGAGCGCCCGCGCAGGTGCGCGTTGCGGATGCGGGTGATCAGATCGCCGACGGGATCGTTGATGTTCATCTATCAGCGCTCCCTTACCAGCTCGACTTGATCATGCCGGGAATCTGGCCTTTCGAGGCCAGATCGCGCATCGCGATCCGCGACAGCTTCACCTTGCGGTAGAAGCCACGCGGGCGGCCCGTCAATTCGCAGCGATTGCGGATGCGCGTCGCCGACGAATTGCGCGGCAGTTGCGCGAGCTTCAGGCGCGCCGCGAAGCGTTCTTCCAGAGGAAGGTCTTCGTTCAATGCTGCCGCCCGCAGCTTGGCGCGGCGCGCAGCGTACTTCTTCGCCAGGCGCTCGCGCTTCCTGTTGCGTTCGATAGAACTAGTCTTGGCCATTCTCTCTACTCTCTCCCGGTGCGTTCTGGGGTGGACCGCTTGCGCGATCAGTTCCGGAACGGGAAATCGAACTCTCTCAGCAAAGCCTTGGCTTCGGCGTCAGTGCGCGCGGTTGTGCAGACGACGATGTCGAGGCCCCAAATCTGATCGATCTGGTCGTAATTGATCTCAGGGAACACGATGTGTTCCTTGATGCCCATGGCGTAGTTGCCGCGGCCATCGAAGCTTCTGGCGTTGAGGCCACGGAAGTCCTTCACGCGCGGCAGCGCGATCGTGACCAGACGATCAAGGAATTCGTACATCTGGTCTTTGCGAAGCGTGACCTTCGCGCCGATGTTCATGCCCTCGCGGAGCTTGAACGCCGCGATCGACTTTCTGGCCTTCGTCGTCACTGGCTTCTGGCCAGAAATCGCCGTCAACGCTTCAATTGCGGACGTCAGCTTCTTGGAGTCCGCCGTCGCTTCGCCGACGCCCATGTTCAGCACGATCTTCTCGAGACGCGGAATCTGCATTTCGTTCGTGTATTTGAACTCGTCTTTCAGCTTGGCGCGGATCTGCTTCGCGTAGCGTTCTTTCATGCGCGGCACGTAGTCGGCAGGCTTCGGCGCGCGCGGTTTCCTTGGCGCGGCTTCTTTGGCCGGCTTCTTGTCGCCCTTGGCCTTGTCAGCCTTCGGCGCTGCCTTTTGGGTTTGCGGCGCGTCAGCCATCGATCTGCACTCCAGAGCTCTTGGCGATGCGCACTTTGCGGCGCGCGGCGCCTTCGCCCACGAACTGATAGGAAAGGCGCGTCGGCTTGCCCGTCTTGGGATCGCGCAGCGCGACGTTGGACACGTGCAGCGGCGCTTCCTTCGAGATCACGCCGCCATTCGGATGCGTGATGTTCGGCGCGGTGTGGCGTTTCACCAGGTTCACGCCTTCGACGACGACGCGTTCGGCCTTCGGCAGCACCATGAGGACACGCCCGGAACGGCCCTTGTCCTTGCCGGCAATGACGATGACAGTGTCGTCCTTACGGATGCGGGCGGTCATTTAGAGAACCTCCGGCGCGAGCGAGATGATCTTCATCTGGTTTTTCGCGCGCAGCTCGCGCGGCACCGGCCCAAAGATGCGCGTGCCAATCGGCTCGCCTTGGTTATTGATCAGCACCGCGGCGTTGGAGTCGAAGCGGATGGTCGAGCCATCCTTGCGCTTGATGTCCTTGGCGACACGCACGACGATAGCCTTGTGCACATTGCCTTTCTTCACGCGTCCGCGCGGCATCGCTTCCTTCACGGAGACGATGATGATGTCGCCCACGGTGGCGTAGCGGCGCTTGGAGCCGCCCGGCACCTTGATGCACATCACGCGCTTGGCGCCGGAATTATCGGCGACGTCGAGATTGGTTTGCATCTGGATCATGGCGTCATGCTCCGACGCGGCCGACCACTTCCCAGCGTTTCAGCTTGGACTTGGGCGGGCATTCTTGAATTTCGACGACGTCGCCGGCCTTGTAGGCGTTGGCTTCGTCATGGGCGTGAAACTTCGCCGACCGGCGGACGGTCTTCTTCAGGAGCGGGTGCAAATAGGTGCGCTCGACCTGCACGACGACAGTCTTGTCGCCTTTGTCGCTCACGATCGTTCCCTGCATCAGACGGCGCGGCATGGTCTTAAACCTTCGCTTTCGGTGATTTTTCACGCAGCACGGTCTGCACGCGCGCGATGGCACGGCGGACTTCGCGGATGCGCGAGGATTTCTCGAGTTGGCCGGTCGCTTGCTGGAAGCGCAGGTTGAACTGCTCCTTCTTCAGCGAGACGAGCTCGTCCTTGAGGGCGGCTGCGTCCTTATCGCGGACGGACTTGATGTCTTGGCTTGCCATGATCAGAGGCCCTCAACCCGCGAAACGATCTTGGTGCGAACCGACAACTTGGCAGCACCGAGACGCAGGCTTTCACGCGCGATCGCTTCCGGCACGCCGTCGACTTCGAACATGATGCGGCCCGGCGCGACGCGCGCGGCCCAGAACTCTGGCGCCCCCTTGCCCGAACCCATGCGCACTTCGACTGGCTTCTTCGACACCGGCACGTCCGGGAAGATGCGGATCCACACGCGGCCTTGGCGCTTCATTTCACGCGTGATCGCGCGGCGCGCCGCTTCGATCTCGCGGGCGTTGACGCGGTTGGGCTCAAGCGCCTTCAAGCCGTACTCTCCGAAATTGAGAGCGGCGCCGCCTTTGGTGTTCCCTTTGATGCGGCCCTTATGGGCGCGCCGGAACTTGGTTTTCTTCGGCTGCATCATGGCGGTTATGCCTCCGAATCCGAACCGGCTTCTTCGCCGCCGCGTGGCGGGCGCCGGCCGCGGCGCGGACGATCGCCTGGCGGGCGGTCTTCGCGCGGACCACGCGGACCACGATCGTCGCGATCGCGGCGCTCACGGCTTTCGCCCGTTTCCAGCGAACGCTTGTCTTGCGCCATCGGGTCGTGTTCGAGGATCTCGCCTTTGAAGATCCACACCTTCACGCCGATCTTGCCGTACGCCGTGTCGGCTTCGGCGAAACCGTAATCGACGTCGGCGCGCAGCGTATGCAATGGCACGCGGCCTTCGCGGTACCATTCCATCCGCGCGATTTCAGCCCCGCCCAAACGGCCTGACACGTTGATGCGGATGCCTTGGGCCCCCAAGCGCATCGCAGATTGCATCGCGCGCTTCATGGCGCGGCGGAACGCAACACGGCGCTCGAGCTGCTGGGCCACGCCTTCGGCGACCAGATTCGAATCGGTTTCCGGCTTTCGCACTTCGACCAGGTTCAGATGCACTTCCGCGCCTGGCGCCATCTTGGCCAAGTCCTTGCGGAGCTTCTCGATGTCGGCGCCCTTTTTGCCGATCACCACGCCCGGCTTGGCGGTGTGAACTGTGACGCGGCACTTCTTCAACGGACGCTCGATAATGATCTTGGAGATGCCGGCGGCGGCCAGTTTCTCGCGCAGAAACTTGCGGATCTTGATGTCTTCGTGAAGCAGACGCGCGTAGTCCTTCGTGTTGGCGTACCAACGCGAGTCCCACGTGCGGTTCACGCCCAGGCGCAGACCGATCGGATTGACTTTCTGACCCATTAGGCGGCCTCAGCTTTTTCGGGCTGCTTGGTCGTATCGCGCAGCACGATGGTGAGTTGAGAGAACAGTTTCTCGATGCGGGTGCCGCGGCCGCGCGCGCGAGTGTGCATGCGCTTCATGGTGATGTTCTTGCCGACATGCGCTTGCGCGACCACCAGGCCGTCGACATCGAGGCCGTGATTGTTTTCGGCGTTATCGATCGCCGACTTCAGGCACTTCAGCACGTCCTTGGCGATGCGCTTCTGGCTGAAGCGCAGCTCGTTCACCGCCTTCTCAGCCGAAAGGCCGCGGATGGACTGAGCCACCAGGTTCAGCTTCTGCGGGCTGATGCGCAGCGTGCGCAGCACGGCCTTCGCTTCGTTCGACGCTTCACGGCGGCGGTTCTTGCCGTCCGGTGCGCGTTGCTTGTCTCGCACGACCGTCATGGCTTATTTCCTCTTGGCCTTCTTATCGGCGCCATGGCCGAAATAGTTCCGTGTCGGCGCGAACTCGCCGAGCTTGTGGCCGACCATGTCCTCGCTCACGAGCACCGGCGTGAATTGCTTGCCGTTGTGAACCTGGAAGGTGAGGCCGACGAATTGCGGCATGATGGTGGAGCGGCGCGACCAGGTCTTGATCTGCTCACGACGGCCGCCGCCAGAGGCCTTCTCGGCCTTCTGCAGCAGATAACCGTCGACAAACGGGCCTTTCCAAACAGAACGCGGCATCTCGATTAGCTCACTTTCTTCGAGTGACGACGACGGATGATCAGGCGATCCGACGGCTTGGTTTTGCGGGTCTTCGGACCGCGCGTTTTCTTGCCCCAGGGCGTGACCGGGTGACGGCCGCCGGAGGTCTTGCCTTCGCCGCCGCCGTGGGGGTGGTCGACCGGGTTCATGGCGACGCCGCGCACGCTGGGCTTGCGGCCAAGCCACTTGGTGCGGCCAGCCTTGCCCCAGACTTCGTTCATGTTGTCGGGGTTCGACACCGCGCCGATCGTGGCCATGCAGACGTCTTGCACCATGCGGACTTCGCCGGAGGCCATGCGCAGCTGGGCGAAGCCCGCGTCGCGGCCAACGACTTGCGCGTACGTGCCAGCCGAGCGCGCCATTTGCGCGCCCTTCAGCGGCTTCAGCTCGACGTTATGAATGATCGTGCCGACGGGAATCGACTTCAGCGGCATCGCGTTGCCCGGCTTTACGTCGACGCGCTCGTCGGCAACCACCGTATCGCCGACCTTCAGCCGTTGCGGCGCGATGATGTAGGCGAGTTCGCCGTCCGCATACTTGATCAGCGCGATGAACGCGGTGCGGTTGGGATCGTATTCGAGCCGCTCGACCTTAGCTTCAACGCCCCATTTGCGGCGCTTGAAGTCGATCTTGCGGTACCTGCGCTTGTGCCCGCCGCCGGTGCGGAACGCGGTGACGCGGCCGGCATTGTTGCGGCCGCCGGACTTGGTCAGTCCTTCGGTCAGCGCCTTCACCGGCTTGCCCTTGTGCAGTTCGGCGCGATCAACGATCACGAGCTGACGGCGGCCTGGCGAGGTCGGTCGGAATTGTTTGAGCGCCATTACGAGAGCCCCGTCGTCACGTCGATGGAGTAGCCGTCGAGCAGCGTCACGACCGCGTTCTTGTGGTCAGAGCGCTTGCCCGGAACGCCGCGGAAATTCTTCGTCTTGCCTTTGCGGACGATGGTGTTCACCGCGCCCACTTTGACGTTGAAGAGCTTTTCAACGGCTTCCTTGATGTCCTTCTTCGTCGCCGTCAGTGGCACGCGGAAGACGACCTTGTTCTGCTCGGAGAGCAGGGTCGCTTTTTCCGTGATCACCGGCGCGATGATGGTGTCGTAGTGTTTGAGCGCGCTCATGCCGCGGCTCCTTGTTCAGCTTTGGCAGCTTCGGTCTTCTTCTTCTGCGGAGCGCGCTTCTTAGGTGCGGATTCGGCCTTGGCCGCGCCGCCGCTCTTGAGACGCTCGTGGATCGCGTTCACGGCGTCTTGCGTCAGCACGAGTTTGTCGGCGCGTAGGATGTCGTAGACGTTGAGCCCCGCGTTCGGCAGCACGTCGATGTGCGGGATGTTGCGCGCGGCGCGGGCGACGTTGGCATCGACTTGAGCGCCGGCGATGAAGAGCGCCTTTTCGAGCTTCAGCTTGCCGAGCGAGGCTTGCAGCGCCGACGTCTTCGGTTCCTTCAGCGTCAGCGCGTCGATCACGACGATATCGCCGGCGTTGGCTTTGGCCGAGAGCGCGTGCCGCAGGGCGAGCGCGCGGAATTTCTTGGTCAGGTCGTGCGAGTAATCGCGGGGGAGGCGGTTGTGCGCGTGCCCGCCGCCGCGGAAGATCGGGGCGTTGGCCGCCCCGTGGCGCGCCTGGCCCGTACCCTTTTGCTTGTAGAGCTTGGAATGCGTGCGGTTCACCTCGCCGCGCGACAACGTCTTGTGCGTGCCTGCGCGGCGCTTCGCGAGCTGGTACTTGACCATGCGCTGCAGGATGTCGGCGCGCACGTCCTTGATGCCGAAAATGGCGTCGTCGAGATCGACGGAGCCAGCCTTCTTGGCGTCGAGAGTTTGAACGTCGAGTTTCATGTCCGCCCTCACTCCGCCGCAGCTTGCTGGCGCAGACCGGCGGGCTTCGGCGCTTCCTTCGGAAGCGCAGCCTTGGCCGCATCGCGCACTTCGACCCAGCCGCCTTCGGCGCCAGGCACAGAACCGCGAACAAACAAAAGTCCGCGCTCGGCATCAACGCGGACGATCTGCAGATTTTGGGTGGTGGCGCGCTCGTCGCCGAGGTGGCCGGCCATCTTCTTGCCTTTGAAGACCTTGCCCGGATCCTGGCGCTGGCCGGTAGAACCGTGCGAGCGGTGCGAAACAGAGACGCCGTGCGTGGCGCGTAGGCCGCCGAAATTCCAGCGCTTCATGGCGCCGGCGAACCCCTTGCCGATGCTGATGCCAGCAACGTCGACCTTTTGACCGGCGACAAAATGGTCGGCGCTGATGACGGCGCCGACCGGTAGGAGGTTGTCTTCGGAGACGCGGAATTCGCGCACGATCGCTTTCGGCTCGACCTTGGCTCGCGCGAACTGGCCGCGCACGGCTTGGCTCTTGTTTTTCGCTTTCGTGGCGCCGGCGGCGAGTTGCACGGCGCTATAGCCGTCGCCCTTCGCCTCACGCGCGGGCGGCTTCGCCTTTTCGTTCTTGCGCGACTTCTTCGGCTTCAGCGCAACCGCTTCGCCCGCCGAGTTTTTGTAATCCTCGGCGTTGATGGTGCGGCGCCCGACGACCTGGCAACCGGCCAAGTCGAGCACGGTGACCGGCGTGTGCGCGCCGTCTTCGCCGAAGACGCGCATCATGCCAACCTTGCGCGCGATCACGCCGGTGCGACGGGAGGGTTCTTTGGCCATCGTGATCAACCCAGAACTTGGATTTGCACGTCGACGCCGGCCGAGAGGTCGAGCTTCATCAGCGCATCGACCGTTTGTGGCGTCGGTTGAACGATATCGAGCACGCGCTTGAACGTGCGGATCTCAAATTGCTCGCGGCTCTTCTTGTCGACGTGCGGCGAGCGGTTGACGGTGAACTTCTCGATGCGCGTCGGCAGCGGCACAGGACCGATCACGGTCGCGCCGGTGCGCTTGGCCGTCGATACGATCTCCTTGGCGGACATGTCGAGCGTGCGGTGATCGAAGGCTTTGAGCCTGATCCGGATGTTTTGCTGCATCATCGCCAAGTCTTCCCAAATTCCCTTGCGCCGCGACTTGCATCGCCGGACGCACAACACGGCGGCGCGCCCATTTGGGTTCGCCGACGAGAAAAACGCCGCCCGAACCGGACGGCGCTCGCGTGAGTTGGATCGCAAAAAACGCTGCTCTTACAGGGCTTTCCGCCCCGCGCTCGACCCCGCTTGTCCCGAGGAAGCTGCCGCGTAGCTTGCGAACCGCGTCTAAGCAGAAGCTTACGGCCGGCTCGAAGGGCGGTGTCCTACAGAGCCGGGCCCCATGCGTCAAGGCGCGGGTTAGCCGTTTCAGGAGTGCGCGGCGCCTGCGCTACCGCGTGCGGCCTCCGCTCGGTTGGCCGCCTATGATAACGTCGCCAGAGCCCCACGACTCTTCGCGCACGGTTCCGGTTACGGCCTGCGCCGCCACGCTGCCGGATCCGGCGATCTCGGCCTCGATGTCTCCGACCGTCCCGTTGACGTCGACATCGCCCGAACCCACGATCGAGACATTAAGCCTTTCGACTGGCGCGGCGATGGTTACGCCGCCCGAGCCGGCCAAGTCGATCTCGGCGTTGGTCACCGCGCCACCTTGGACCTCGACGCTGCCTGAGCCAGCGCCGTCGGCGTCCAGTTCGCCTGTGAGCGAGGCCATGGTGACAGAGCCGGAGCCGGCGATATCGACGGTGGCGTTGCCAGCTACCGCGCCGACAGTGACGTCGGCCGAACCGGCGACATCGGCGTTCAGGCTTTGCGCCGCGCCGGCGCGCACATCGCCGGAGCCGGCGACATCCATTTTTAGCGCGCCCGCAACATCCCCGGCCGTGGTGAGGCTGCAGCCGCTTACGTCAAGCGACAGCTCCTGCGTAGCGCCAATTTCCGTCGTGCCCGCGCCGCTTCTGTCGACGTTCAGGGTGCGCGGCGCGTGAATGGTTATGCGCGGGAGATCGGCGGCGACGAATTCGCCCTCGCCATAGCCGCGTACGCTCGCCCCGCCGCCCTCCTCGCAATCACGCACGCGGCCGCGGAGTTGGCCGTCGATGATCACCCGCCCGCCTTCCGAGGCGACAGTCGGCATGGGCAACTTTCCAGCCGAGTTATCGATTTCCACGGAGAAGTCGCTGCGGTCTTCGGGACTGACCGTGACGATCGCCGCCATGTGGCGCAGGCGAAGGTCCGTGCCGGCGAAAGTCTGCGCCTCCATGCGGCCAGCGCTGACGGCGACGACCGGCGCAGTGCCGCCAATGCCGTCTTCCTCATCCCAATCGCCGTGGAAGCTGAAGTGCGGCCCGCCGACCACCGCTCCGATGCCGAAGATGATGGCGATGGCGATCGCCGCCACAAATACGAAACGTTCCATCCACGTCTCCCTCGCGCCCGGTAAGGCGTTCCTTGGACCTAAGGATGCGTGTGCGCCTGACTTTGGATGCACCGGAAAGCTAGCGCGCTGAACTGTGGGGTCTATTTCTATTAGCGCGGCGCCCAGGTCTTAGTCGATCCAGATGAACAAAAAAAAGCCCCGGAGATCGCTCTCCAGAGCCTTAATTTGCTCGACTGATGGAGCCGGTTACTCGACGATCTTGGCCACAACGCCCGACCCGACGGTGCGGCCGCCTTCGCGGATGGCGAAGCGGAGCCCTTGGTCCATGGCGATCGGCGAAATCAGCTCCACCGTCATTTTTATGTTGTCGCCCGGCATGACCATTTCGACGCCGTCCGGCAGGTTGCAGATCCCCGTTACGTCGGTGGTGCGGAAGTAGAACTGCGGACGATAGTTGGAAAAGAACGGCGTGTGGCGGCCGCCCTCTTCCTTCGTCAGCACATACACTTCGGCTTCGAACTTCTTGTGCGGCGTGATTGACCCCGGCTTGGCCAGAACCTGGCCGCGCTCGACACCCTCGCGGTCGACGCCGCGCAACAGCGCGCCGATATTGTCGCCGGCTTGGCCCTGGTCGAGCAGCTTGCGGAACATTTCGACGCCCGTGCAGACCGTCTTCGTGGTCGGACGGATGCCGATGATTTCGATTTCGTCGCCGACCTTCACAATGCCCTTCTCGACACGGCCGGTAACGACCGTGCCGCGGCCAGAGATCGAGAACACGTCTTCGACCGGCATGAGGAACGGCTGGTCGATCGGACGGTCAGGCTGCGGGATATAGGTGTCGACCGCGGTCATGAGGTTCATGATCGAGTCTTCGCCGATCGGCGCGTCACGCCCTTCGAGCGCCGCCAGCGCCGAGCCCTTCACGATCGGGATATCGTCGCCGGGGAACTCGTACGAGGACAACAGCTCGCGCACTTCCATTTCGACGAGGTCGAGCAATTCCTGGTCGTCGACCATGTCGACCTTGTTCATGTACACCACGAGCGCCGGCACGCCGACCTGACGGGCGAGCAGGATATGCTCGCGGGTCTGCGGCATCGGGCCGTCGGCGGCGGAGACGACGAGGATGGCGCCGTCCATCTGGGCAGCGCCGGTGATCATGTTCTTCACGTAGTCGGCGTGGCCGGGGCAGTCGACGTGCGCGTAGTGGCGCGCTTCGGTTTCATATTCGACGTGCGCCGTGTTGATGGTGATGCCGCGAGCCTTTTCTTCCGGGGCGGCGTCGATTTCTTCGTACTTGGTCGCCTTGGCCTTGCCGGTCTTG
>JBQTJK010000057.1:0-20686 GCA_052387215.1 Caulobacteraceae bacterium | reverse complement strand
CCGCGCGGCGCTAGAAAGAGCGCCGATGCCGGATCTGCTTCATTCGCAACTTTGGCTCGCCACATTCGGCGCAGTCGCGGGCCTTGTGTTCCTGCTCGCGGCCTATCTTTGGCTGCTCCGACGCTGGAACGCGTTTCAGCCGCGCGCGCGCTGGCTGCTGCTGGCGCTGATCGGACTGATCGAGATCGCCTACTGGGTCAACATCTACGCCTGGTTCGTCGAGCCCAATCTGCTCCTCGTTCGCCGCGTTGAAATTGTCAGCGAAGAGTGGCGCGGCGCGCCGCTGACGATCGCCGCGATTGGCGACACCCATGTCGGCGGGCCGCATGTCGATGCGGCGGGGATGGGCCGCATCGTTGCGCGCATCAATGAACTGCGGCCCGAACTCGTCCTGCTCCTGGGCGATTACGTCAACGGTCATGTGGCCGAAGCAGAGCGCTCGCCGGCCGAAAACCAGGAAATCGTCGGCGGGATAGCCACCTTCGCCGCGCTGCGCGCACGCTACGGCGCCGTTTCGGTGATCGGTAATCACGACGTCTGGTACAATCGAACAGCGGTAACGACCGCGCTCCAGGATGCGGGCGTCGCAGCGCTCTGGAATCGCCACATCGTCATTCGCCGCAGTGGCGGCGCCGTCGTCATTGCTGGCCTTGCCGACGACACCACTGGCGATCCCGACTTCGCCGCCGCGCTCGATGGCGCGCAGGCTGGCGCCGACACCATCGTGCTCAGCCACTCGCCCGACCCGTTCGCCGACATGCCGAACGGCCCGGCGCTGATGCTCGCTGGCCACGGCCATTGCGGGCAGGTGACCATCCCGCTGATCGGCCGCCCGATCCTGCCGCTCAGGAACAAACGCTATGGGTGCCATCTCATCGAAGAGAGCGGCCAGCGCATGTACGTCACCGCGGGCATCGGCACGAGCATCGTCCCGGTGCGTTTTCTCAATCCGCCGGAAATCGTGCTGATCACACTGCGCGGCGCCAACGCACCGAACTAGGCGCCAGCGCTTTCGCCCCACCCAAACAGCGAGAGTTGCTTGCGTTTCGGGCGCACCGGCTTCGGCCCGATGCTGCGTGCCTCGAGCCACTGCAAGGTGAGCTGCGCGACGTCCATCGCTTCCGGTTCGCCAACGAGCCAATGGCTCATCTCCGGAAATTCATGGAAGTGCGCCTGTCCATCGGGGAAGCGCGAGATCACGCGCCGCACGGTGCTCGACGGATTGACGCGGTCCTTGCCGCCGGCGAGGCCGAGCACCGGCGCGCTAATGCGATAGACCGGCGCCTGGCTCGCCATAGAATGATCGAGCCACCATTGCATGGCCTCGCGGATGGCGCGCCCGCTCTCGGGCACAAAACGCGCAAAGGCGCGGCGCGCATCTTCGCGCGAAAGCCGGTCCAGCGTCGTCGAACGCGCAACCCGATAGTCGGGCGGGACAGGCCGGCGCCAGTAATCGCCGAGGAGGCTCAAGCCGAAATGGTTGCCGTGCTCATCGAGCGTGGTCGGCGGCACGCCCCATGGCGCGCTCGGCGCAAGCAGCACGAGACCGGCGACAGGAACTTGCATCGCTGCAAGCTGTGAGACCAGCCCGCCGAGTGAATGCCCCGCGAGCACCGGCGGCGCACGCAAGCCGCGAACGTAATGCGCGATCGCGTGGGCGTAATCCTTGAGCCCCGTCTGTGCGAGCTGTTCAAGGTCGGCGCCGCGTTCGTGATGCGGCAGGTTCGGCGCATGGGTTTCGAAGCCGGCGGCTTCGAACGGTTCGCGGAAGGCGTCAAACGCCCAGCCGCCGCAGAACGCGCCGTGCACGAACACGACGGGCGTCACAACAGATAAACGCTTCACGGCAAAGGCGCCTCTGCGGCGCCCGTCAGGCAGACAATCATTTCGAAGCCCCCACACTGTATTTCTTGAACCGTTGCGCCACTTCTTCGTAGGTGGGGCGCTTGAACGGGATCACCAATTGCGGCGCAATGTCGAGCGCCGCCCATCGCCAGTCTACAAACTCCGGGGTGTGTGTATCGAGTATAATATCTGAGTCACGTCCCTTGAAGCGGAACGCGAACCACTTTTGCTTTTGCCCCAAATAGCGTCCGCGCGGCTTCATTTTTGTGCGCACGTCGATGGGGAAATCGTAACAAAGCCAATCTGCCGTTTCTTCGAGCAGTTCAGCGTGCTTTGCCGCTACGCCAATCTCTTCTTCAAGTTCGCGATAGGCCGCGTCCAACGGCTTTTCGCCGCGATCGACGCCACCTTGCGGCATCTGCCATTGATAGGGTCCATCCGTGGCAATGCGCTTGCCCAAGAAGACGAGGCCGTTGCGATGAAACAGCGCTAGGCCAACGTTTGGGCGATAGAGCTTCGGATCTTTGGGCGCTGTCATCGGCGCGCGGCGCGTGCGTTGAGCACGGCCGACGCGGGCGCCAATTGGTATCCGCGCGCTTCGATGTCACGCGCCCAGCGGCCGACTTGTTCCATGGTCACAGGATAAGCAAAGCCGGCGCCGATCGCGCTGTGATTTTGCAGCGCCAGCGCTTCCAGGTTCAGCAATTGATCGTCGATCGCATCGGCTTCGCGGCGCACATCGATGATGCGATCGGCGGCGGTGTTCGGCAAGTTTGCGCGCTGCGCTTCGATGCTCAGCGCCGTGCGCTGGCCAATGCCGGATGAGATGAAGGAAAGTCCGCGGCGCCGGAGCGCCTGCACAATCGGTGTGGAAGCTTGTGCAGAAGTTGCAAAGCGCGCCCCCTGATAATTGGTGACGCCGAAATACCCTGTTCCATGCGACAGCAATTGCTCAAGCCGCGAAATGTTCTGTGGAGCGGGGGCTGAGGCCAGCAGCGTTTGCGGGCCGGTGTCGTCGGCGTCGGGGTCGAACGGCTCCATCGGCAGTTCGAGCATAACTTCGTGCCCGCGCTGACGGGCGCGGTCGATCCAGCCCTGCAGATTCTGTGCATACGGGACGAACGAGAGCGTCACCTCGGCCGGCAGTTCGTCGATGGCTTGGGTGGTGGCGTTCTGGTTGAAGCCCAGCCCGCCGATGATGATGGCAATGGCGGGTTTGCCCTGTTGCGGCGAGAAGGGGCGGGCGTAGGCCTGCGCTGGCGTGCGCCCGTTGGCGGCGATGATTGGCAGCGGCCCGTTGGGTCCGCTTTCGGTGAGGCCCGCAAGCGGCGCCCTCGGCAGGGGTGGCGAAGCTGGCCGGCCGTTATTCGCCGGGGGCGCTTCAACGACGGCGACACGCAGCTCGCCGCTCCCATCAATCTCGCCGTACTCGCCGGCGAACGGCAGTTCGTCGATGCCAAACGTCCGCATCTCGGCGCCTTCTTCCGCCGCATCCGCGAACGAAACACGCGGCGCATTGGCTGCTGCGTCGGTCGGTTGCAACGAGAGCACGCGTCGCGGGCCTGCAGCGCTTGGATCGCCGAACACTTGAATGGCCACGAGCGCGCCCAAGCCCAGCACGCCCGTGAAGGCGAACGCAGCTGTCTTGTGGCTGAGGAGCGGCAGGCGTCGCGCAGGCTTTGGCGGCGGTTTTTGCGCGAGGCCCCGCATGTTCACGCGGGGGCGAATCATTGGCGCGGAGAGTCGCTGAATTCGCTTCAGCCGTCACTAGGACGGCTGAGGCTTCACATTGATTTACGAGAGGTAAATGCCTCAGCCGGCGCGCGCGCGCAAACGTTCGGCGACCGTGCCTTGGCGCAGGAAATCCATGCCGCGCGATAGCTGATAGTCCTCCTCGGCGTCCCAGTTTTCTGGCGGTTGGTCGGCGGGAACATGCATGGCGCGACGTTGCGCACCCGAGTCGTTGTTGAGCGCGTTGGGCAAGTCGGCTTCCGAGATGCCGAGGCGCCGAAGGCGCTCGGGATCGACGCGGCGCGCGGCGACTTCCATGTCCGGCGTGATCCCGGCGCCTTGGATCGAGCGGCCGGCCGGCGTGTAATAGCGCGCCGTGGTGAGGCGCAGGGCGCCGTCACGGCCGCCTTGCAGCGGGATCACGGTCTGCACCGAACCCTTGCCGAAGGAATCGACGCCGACGATCAGCGCGCGATTGCGATCCTGCAGGGCGCCCGCGACAATTTCAGCCGCTGAAGCCGAAGCGCCGTTAATCAGCACCACGACCGGGACGCCGGCGAGATCGTCGCCCCGGCGGGCGTTGTAGCGCTGAACGTCTTCCGGCTGACGGCCGCGCGTCGACACGACTTCGCCTCCGTCGAGGAAGGCATCGGAAACTTCGATCGCCTGATCGAGCAGACCGCCCGGATTATTCCGCAGATCGACCACCACGCCGCGGAGACGGCCGCCGGTGTCGCGCTTCACTTGCCTGATGGCGTCCTGCAGCATCGCACCCGTGCGCTCGTTGAAGGTGGAAATGCGGATGACGCCGATGTCGCCGCCTTCGATGCGAGCGACCACGGCGCGGACATTGATGGTCTCGCGCGTCAGCGTCACGTCGAAGGGATCGGTTCCCTCGCGTGCAACAGTCACGGTGATGTCGGTGCCGCTCTCGCCGCGCATACGCTGTACGGCGTCGTTGAGCGTGAGGCCGACGATGCTCTCGCCGTTGATCGCGGTGAGATAGTCGCCCGCCTGGATACCGGCGCGCGCCGCTGGGGTGCCGTCGATTGGAGAGACGACGCGCACGACGCCTTCTTCGCTGGTGACCTCGATGCCGAGCCCGCCGTACTCGCCCCGGGTTTGGGTTTGCATGTCGCGGTAGTCGGCGGCGTTCATGTAGGAGGAGTGCGGATCGAGCGAGGCGAGCATCCCCTGAATGGCCGCTTCCATAGCCTGCGTTTCGTCGATCTCCGTGACATAATCTTGCTCAACGCGCGCGAGCACGTCAGCGAACAATTCGAGCTGGCGGTAGATATCGCCGTTGTTGCGGTCCTCGGGGGCTGACCACGCAAGAGCGCCCACTAGGGCCGCCGCACCGGCAACCGGCGCCAAAATCCAGCTTACGCGCATCGCATACTCCCCGGACGCAGCTTCGCCCGATTCGCGTTAACCGGCTCGTGCGCCAGCCTCCGCAGCAAGGCCTCGCGCGCTGAGCCACCTCCCAGGATCGACCGATTGGCCGCCCCGGCGCACTTCTACATACAATTCCGGCGCCGAAGAGGCCGCAGCTGACATTTGCCCGACAGGCTGCCCCGCCTGCACCGACTCGCCGACCCGGACGCTGATCGAGTCGAGGCCGGTAAGAACAACAGCGTAACCACCATCCAGATTGAGGATCAAGACGTTGCCGTAGCTTCTAAAGCTTTCGGCATAGGCTATCTCGCCCGCAGCGGGAGAAACTATCTGAGCGCCCGAATTGGTGCGCACGGTAGCGCCCTGCGCCGCCGGGCCGGCCTCCTGGCGGACGCCATAGCCGCGCGTGATCTGGCCTTGGACCGGCGCGAGCCAGCTGGCCGGGATCACGTTCGGCCCACCCGGGATTGCGGGTGAACGCCGCGAGGCTTGCTGCACCCGGGCCGCGAGTTCGCGGAGCGTGCGCGCCTCTGCTGCGAGGGCGCGCGCGCGGCGCTCCGCGGCGGTGGCTTCGCTGGCGAGTCGGGTCTGCTGCGAGCGGCGTTGGGCCAGCATATTCACGATATCGCCGCGCTCCTGGGCGATGGCCGCCTGCGCATCGGCGAGGATGCTTTGCTCGGTGGCGATCGTGGATTCCTTTTGAAGCGCTGCGGCGAGCGCAGCCGAGCGCCGGCGCTGTTCGGACCGGTAGGCAGGAGCAAGCGCGCGCGCGGCGATGCCCGCCCGGACCGCGCGCGGCTCGATGCGGCGCTCAGCGAAGGCGGCGGCGATGAGCGATGCTTCAAATGCGTCACGCGCTCGCCGCTGCGCGGCCGTCTCGACAACGATCTCTTGCTGAACTGCGGCGAGGCGATCTTGCGCCGCGGTTGCGGCGGCTTCCGTTTCAGCGCGGCGGCGTGTGGCCTGGATAAAGCGCGCGTCGAGCGCCCGCACATCGCGGCGCGCGGTTTCGGCTTGCGCGCGCAAGCGTTCGGCCCGCTGCGCTTCCGCGCGGCGATCGCGTTCGGCGTGAGCGGCCGTGCGTTGGGTCTGGGCGTCCGCCGGTCCCAGGAGCAGCGCAAGCGCCCCGGCCGCGCATGCGACGAGAGCGCGGGCGCTCTTGGCGCCTCGTGCCATGTACCACCACCATATCGCCCGAGATCTTCAGTCCCGGTGATACGGAGTAGCGCACAATATCGTCACAGCCCGGTAAACCTGTTCGGAAATCATCACACGAACAAGGCGATGCGGCCAAGTTTGGCGGCCAAGAGCCAGCTTTTCGTCAGCGTTATCCTTAACCCCTTGTGAAACGCCGTCGGCCCCGCCGATCCAGAATGTCGCGCACGCAACGCCGTGATCGCGCCAACGTGCAAGCTTCTCAGCGAGTTGGCGCGACGTCCATTCTGCGCCACGCTCATCCAAAAGAATTTTGCGCGCGTCATCCTGGGTGGCGCGAAAGAGGGCGGCGCCTTCAGCGCGCATATCGCCCGGCGGTTTGCCTTCCACTTCGATGAGATCGAAGGCTTTGAGGCCGATCTGGCGCCCCGCCTGCGCCGCGCGCGCGAGATAGTCTGCGGTCATCGCTGCTTCGGGCCTGTCGCGCAGACGGCCGACCGCGGCGATGATCACGCGCAAGTCTAGCTCGGCAGCGCGTCTGGCGTGACGCCGCCAGACCAGATCTTCTCGATATTGTAGAAAGCGCGGACTTCCGGGCGGAAGAGGTGAATTACGACGTCACCTGCATCCACCAGCACCCAGTCAGCCTGCGGCAAGCCCTCGACGCGCGCGTCCTTGACGCCCGCATCCTTGAGCTTGCGCATGACGTGGTCCGCCAGCGCGCCGACATGGCGCGCCGATCGCCCGGAGGCGATGACAAGCATGTCCGCGAATGAGGATTTGCCCCGGATGTCGAGCGCGACGATCTCTTCGGCTTTATCGTCTTCGAGCGAGGTCAGAACCACTTGCGTGGCGGCGTCAACATCGATGCCGCGTGCTGGCCGATTGGCGGCGCGCGGCGCTCCTCCGGCATTGAGCGCGGCCGGTGCGCGTTTCATTTCAGGCGACAGGCGTTTCGATCCTTCTGCTACCCCAGACGCTAAACGCTATCACGTGCGCGTGGGTTTCGCTACCGCGCGGCGCTTGGCGGCGCGCATGCCTGTGGAAGATTCCCTGTGGTGGCGGGCATTTAGGTAGATCCAGCCGCGCGGCGCCCGCAGCCTCTGGTTGGCCCCGGCGCCGGGCCTGGACACGACCACCACAGGGACGGCGTCCGCCACCTCGCGCCAATTCCGCCATTTGCGGAAGTTGGCGAGATTGTCTGCGCCAATGATGAGGTAAAACGAGACACGGGGATAGAGCCGCTTCAAGGCGCGCAGCGTCTTGTATGTGAACGCGCAGCCGAGTCGCTGTTCGAGATCGGTGACGACCATCTTCGAACCGTGCGCCTGTTTCCGGGCCGACTGCATCCGTTGCTCGAACGGGCTCGATTTCGGCTTCAGCGGATTCTGCGGCGACACCAGCCACCACACGCGATCGAGCCCGAGCCGCTTCAGCGCGGTCTCGGCCACGTGCGCGTGACCTTCGTGTGCAGGATCGAAGCTGCCGCCGAACAGCCCGATCTTCATGCCGGGATAGGCCAGAGGAAGGTCGCGCTTCATGCGCGCCCAATCTAGGCGCCGCCGCTCGGCGGCGATAGGCGCCTTGCCGGTGGGGCGAAGCGGGCTTAGGTCGCTGCCATGCTTGCAGATCTGCTACGCCGCCTCGCCGAGCGCCCGGAAGACGATGAATTGCTGCCGCAGGAAGATCAACGCATCGCGGTTGCGGCGCTGCTGGTGCTCGCCGCGCATGCTGACCACGATTACGCCGAGGCGGAGCGTGTACAGATCGATCACGTACTGGCGCATCGGTACGGGCTATCGGCGGACGGCGCGGCGGCGCTTCGCTCTCAGGGCGAAGCCGCCGAGGCGGCGAGCGATCTCTACCGCTTCACGTCGCTGATCAAGAAAGGCGTGCCGCATGAAGAACGCGCCGCGGTGATCGAGGCGATGTGGCGCGTGGTGCTGGCGGATGACACGCGTGAGATGCACGAAGAGGCGTTGATGCGGCGCGTGACCGATCTGCTCGGTCTCGATTCGCGCGACAGCGTCGAAGCACGCCGCCGCGCGCAGGCGGCCAGCGGCTAGGGCGCCCAGTCTTCTTCCGGCGCCGCCACGTTTTTGTGTTCCTCCAGACGGCGCGCACGCAACATCGCGGCAATCTCGTTCACAAGCTCGCGCACGCCCGCGCCGGAGACGCCGGAGACGAGGCGCACGTACTTGCCGATAGCAGTCGAAAGCATCTCGCGCTTCTCCTCAGCGTCCTCGGCCGTCAGCGCGTCGATCTTGTTCAACGCAACGATCTCGGGTTTCTCAGCAAGGCCCGCGCCATAGGTCTCGATCTCGTGGCGTACGGTGTTGTAAGCCTCCGCCGGGTTCTCGATTGTGCCGTCGATCAAATGCACCAGCGCCACGCAACGCTCCACGTGGCCGAGAAAGCGCGTGCCGAGCCCCGTGCCTTCCGCCGCGCCTTCGATCAGGCCGGGCAAATCCGCCGTCACGAACCGCTCGCTGTCGCCCACCGTGACGACGCCCAGATGCGGATGCAGTGTTGTGAACGGATAGTCTGCTACCTTCGGCGTTGCGCTGCTCACCGCGCGCAGAAAGGTGGACTTGCCCGCGTTCGGCAATCCGACCAGCCCCGCATCAGCGATGAGTTTTAGCCGCAGCCAGAACACGCGCTCTTCACCTTCCTGTCCCGGATTGGCGTGGCGCGGCGCTTGGTTCACGGAGGATTTGAAGTAGGCGTTGCCGAACCCGCCATTGCCGCCACGCGCGAGCAGCACGCGCATGCCGGGCTTGTCGAGATCGGCGATGATCGTCTCTTTGTCTTCGTCCAGCAGCTCCGTGCCGGTCGGCACTTTCAACACGAGGTTCTCGCCATCGGCGCCGTGGCGGTTCTGACCCATGCCGTGGCCGCCGGTCGGCGCCTTGAAGTGTTGCTGGTAGCGATAGTCGATCAGCGTGTTGAGCCCATCGGCAGCTTCGATCCAGACATCGCCGCCCTTGCCGCCATCGCCGCCGTCGGGACCGCCGAACGGAATGAACTTCTCGCGCCGGAATGAGACCGCGCCGGCGCCGCCATTGCCGGAGCGCACGTAGATCTTGGTCTGATCCAGGAATTTCATGGCGCTCTATATGGCTGTGCGGGCGCCGCGCCTCAATCGCTTTCCCGCCGCCACCTGAGTGAAACGCGCTGGTCGCCGTTGCCGAGGAAGCTGGTGATCAGCACCAGCCGCGGGCGGACGGTCCATTCGACGCGTGTTTGCGCCTGGCCCAGTCCCGTACGCGCAACCTCAACGTACACATCACGCGTCAGATAAACGCCGCCCGCCACGAGGAAGCCGCCATCTTCGTCCTGACGGACGTTGAAGCGGTCGAGCCCCGCTGCCGCCCGCGCAGCATTGACGATATCGAGCGAAGCGCGTCCGGATAGAGCAGCCAGGCTTGCAGCGAGCTGCGCCGCCTCGAGCGCGGAAAGGTCCTCCACAGAACGTCCGAACAATACCTGCGGCAGGATCTCATCCTCCGGCAGCGGCGGATTGCTCGTGAACGTTATCTCCGGCTCGCGCGCCGTGCCGGTGAGGCGCATATAAGCGGTCAGGTCGGCGGTGTCGCGCCGCGCAATAATATTGACGCGCGCATCCAGGGGGTCGCCGCCGAAGCTGATCAGCGCATTGTCGATCTCAAACGGCTGCCCTGAAAGCGTGATCGTTCCGCGCACCGCACGCGCCGTACCGAACACCAGCGGGCGCGCTGATGTACCGCCAAGGCGCATATCGAGCGCCCACTCCGCGTCGACGCCGCGCCCGCGCGTGAACACGCGCCCTGGCGCATCGACGTTGACATCGAGCGTGGTCGAGCCATTGCGGCGCGGCGGGGGCGCATCCTCCAGCGGCTGGTCGTCCTCGCCTGGCCGGTTGATCTCGATCACCTCAAGGGTTGGAATGCCCGCCTCCGGGTTCGATGCGATATCGATGCTGGCCTCAATGATGTTGATGTCGCCCGTGACCGAGGAAGCAAGCCCGTTCCACGCCAGCGTGAGTTCACCGCTTGCGGTGGCGCGCGCGTCCGGCCGGTCGGCGACACGCATGTGGTCGATACTTACAGTGATGCTGCCTTGCCGGTCGTTGATGCTGCCGCCTGTCGCCGTGAGCCGGCCGCCGCGCGGCCCGGCGCTGGTGAAGTTCTCGATGCTCACGCCGTCGTCGTCGAGCCGCAGGCGCGCATCGAGATCGACCAGCGTCGCGCCGCTGAGCTTGTCCTCGAAACGGCCGTCGACGATTTCGATATGCCCGTCGCCGGAGAGATATCCGGCGCCGAACTGCAACGTGCCCTCACCGTCGAGCTGGCCTTGAAGCAATTGATCCTGCAGCCGCGCCGCGGCCCACAGCGTTTCCGCCGGACCGTGTACGGACCACGTGGCGCGGCCACGCCGCTCGCGCGCCAGCGCGATGCGGATGGGGGCTGCGCTTGTCTCAACAGGCGCATCCGCCTCGAAATGCGCGACCAGGCCGCTTTCCGATGTCGCGTCGACGGTCGATGTCAATCGCCCCGGCGTGAGATTTCCGACAATGTGCATGTCGAGCGTGCCGCGCTGACGGCCAGACACGCGGGCGTTGTCCAAGCGCAGGTCCGCATTGCCGCTAAGCCCGCGTCCGTTGCTGGTGATATCGATCGCGCCGTCGATGCGGCCTGTCGCGCGTTCGCCCCAGATCGCGGCCAGCGGCCCAATCGGTGCGTCCTCGATCTGTGCCGAGCCGTTGAGCGCGCGCCCACGCTCTTCCCATTGCGCGCGCACGACGCCATCGCCGACGGCGACATCAAGCGCCGCTTGTGTGCGCGCGCTGTTCCAGTTCGCGGTGATCGGGGCTCGCGTGAAGATCGGCGCGTCAGCCAACGTGCCGCGTCCCTCGATGCGTGCGGTCTTGCCGTCTGCGTTGACGTTCGCCGTTCCGGCGAACGCAAGGGCCGCTTGGCGCAGCCGTCCGCGCAGATCGAAGGTCGCAGCAATCGCATCGAGCGGACCCTCAGCGTGCAACGTTGCCGCACGCACCCGTAGTTCGCCCGCCCGCGCGTCGGCGATCTGCGCGTCGAGAACGAGCGTTTCAGGCGTCAGCGCAAGGTCGCCCGCCAGGCGTCCGGTCACGCCTGCCACGAGACCGTCGAGCGCGCCGTTCACATCAAGCTCAGCGCTTACGCCTCGATCCGCAAAGCGCGCACTGCCTTGCGCCTGTATCGCGCCCCATTGGGCGTCGAGGTTCGTTAGCGCGATCGCTCCGCCGCCGATCGCGACATCGGAGGCGCCGCTAAGCGGCCGACCCGATGCCGCGCCGGTGACGTCAGCGCGACCGGCGTAAGTATCGCCGCCCCGTGGCGCCAGCGTGAAGTCGACGACAGGCTGCTCGACCACTATGCCGCCTGCGCTGAAGCTCGAAAGCGTTGCATGCATGGAAAGAACGGGGCGGGCGATGCGGCCCGTCAACCGCCCGGTGGCGTCCACGGCGCCGGCGATCTCCGCGCCGCCGAGTGAAAGCGGTCCGCGCGCACTAGCTTCGAGCGCCAGATTTGCTTCGCCGCGCACGATGCGGCCCGTGGCGCCTGCGCGCAGCTGAGCGCCGTCGAGACGTGCGTGCGAGACGGTGATGCCGCCATCCTCGTAGCGCATGCGCGCATCGAGGCGGGGGTCTGTACCCAACAATTGCGGGATCACGTCTGGCGCGCCGTCGATCCGGGCGCCTTGCCCATCCGCCGTGATTGCCCATGCCCGTTCGCCGTTCTCGTCATCGTCGCGAAATGCGCGCCAACGGCCCGCCGCTTCGCCGGCTAGGTCTGGCGTCATCGCTTCAAGCCGGCGCGCGCGCCACTCGCCGGCGAACTCGCCGTCTCCGCGGTTGACCCAGCCTTGCGCCTCAACCGCGATCGCATCGCCATTGAGGTCGGTGCGGCCAAGCTCGAAGCGGCCGCGTGAACGGTCATACTCCATCGACGTACGTAGCCGGGCGTTGGCGAACAGCGGTGAAGTTTGCGCGGGCGCGCGCAGGTCCGCCGTCAGCGTGAAGCGGTCGCTGGTGAGCGCTCCTTCCACCGGTCCGGTCAGCCGCGTGCGCTGGCCCAGAGCATCGATCTGCCCAGCGTCCAGCGTGGCGCGGAGCGCCGTCGTGCCGCGCGCGCGCCGCACTTCGCCCTCAAGCCGCGCTGAGCCAAGCGTGAACGGAGATTCGCGCGCAATGTCGGAGAGCCGATTGCTGGACGCCGTGAGCTGTGCGGGGCCATCGAGTTCGCCGTCTTCGTCCAGCGCGCCCGCTAGGTCAGCGGCGAGGAAGGGCGTCTCGGCGTGAACCTCGAACGTCCGCCCTTCCAACTGACCGCTTAGCTCAAATGCCATGCTCGGGCCGATGCGCCGCGCCAGGGCTGCAAACGCAGGCAGCGCATCGAGCTGAGCGCGGCCTTCGGCAGACCATCCGGCCGCGGTCCAGTGTGTGCGCCCGTCAAGCACCTGCGTGTCGCCCGCCGCCGCTTCGAAGCGCGCCGCGCCTTCGGTGACATCACCATCGCCGTTCGCCGTCGCGTGAAGGCCCGAGTCCGAGACGCCAAGCGCGCGCGCGACCACCCCGCCTGGCGCGCTGTGCAGTTCTACGTTGAGGGCATAATTCTCGCCGCTGCGATAGAGGGCGGTCAGCCGGTCGTCCTCGGAGTCTAACCGCCGCAAGGTGAGATCGATTGCGCGGAGGTTCTCGTCACGCAGATCGAGGGCGAGGTCGACTGAAAACTCGCCCGTCGCGCCGACGACGGGTTCGGCAAATGTGATGCGCTCCACGTGCAGCTCGCCAATGAAAACGTCGAAAGTCGTGTCGGCCGAGGGTCTGCGCTCCAGCAGCACTGGTTGGCGCGCAACCGCGATGGAGTTGGCGCGCGCCGCATGCAGGCGCACCGCGCCGAACAGAATGTCCTGCGGCGACCACTCCAAAGCCACGTCATGGGCTTCGAGCCAGACGCCTTCTTCGTCTTCGATGGTGACGGCGCCGGCGCGCAGCGCGCCGAGCCAGCCGCCGCTTACATCGTCGATCTGTAGGCGCCCAAGCCGCCAAACGCGCGCGCCGTCGCCGAGCGAATCGACCACCAGATGCGCCGCCGGCCCTAGCGCGATCACAGCGCCCGTGCCCACAAGCACGCCGCCGGCCGCGAACGCCCACCAGCGTTTGCGCCGGCGCCGTTTGGGCGTTTCCTCGGTCAAAACGCCTGCCCCAGGCTGATGTAGAGCGCGAACTCGTCGTCGCTCTCGTCTCTGTCGAGTGGGAAAGCGAGGTCGACGCGGAGCGGCGCAAAGCCGAGGTCGTAGCGAACGCCGAAACCTGCACCCCAGCTCAGGTTAGTCGTCTCGTTCCAATCATCAAACGCCGTGCCCCCGTCCAAGAAGGCAGCTGCGCCCCAGCGATCATTGAACCGCCACCGCGCTTCAACGGAGCCATCGGCCAAGCCTTGCCCGCCAGGCGTCAGTCCCATCAGGTCGCGCTGTGAAGGATAGATTGAATTGTACGCGTAGCCGCGCACCGAGCCGCCGCCGCCGGCATAGAAGCGGCGGTCCGGCGGTACATCGTCCGCGTCGCCACTGATGGGTTCGAGCCAGCCGACGCGCGCACGCGCGGCAAAAGTGATGCGGTCGTTCTCGCCCACAGACTCGTAGATCCGACCCTCCGCAATGGCGCGTACGAAGGCGAGCGTTTCATCGCCGGTCGAAACAGACGGCTCGAGACGGAATTCCGTGATCGATCCGGCGCGCGGATCGAGCGTGAATTCCGTGGTGTCGTGGCGCCAATCGCCGAAACCTGAGAGCACGACTGCTTCTCTCACAGTGCCGACAACATCGTCATACTGGTCCGCCGTGAGGCGCACGCCGTAACTTGTCGCGGTGCGCAAGCGCGTGGAGGCGTCTATCGACGCAAAGACAGCGACGCCCTGGCGCGTGTAGGCTTCGAGCATTTCGCGGCCGCCCGCCACGCCGAAAGTCGTTGCATGACCAAGGCCCGCGGAATGGGGCCGCGTCAGTGCGACGCTCACGCCTTGCTGCATCTCCGCCAGTGTGGCCGCGACGATCAGCGAGTCGGCGCGCCCGGTGAGATTGCGCCGCGTCCATTCAGCCTGCACACCAGCGCCTTCTGTGGTCGAATAGCTGAGGCCGATTTCGTAGGCGTTGCGGCGAGCTGGTTCGACGTTGATCACCACATCGCGCAGACCGTTTTCACGCGGCGGGGCGAGGCTCGTCGAGGCGAGCGATACAGCGCCCGTCGCGGTGAGATCGCGCCGCAAGCGCGCCACCGCCTGAGGGGAGTAGACCTCACCCGTTTGCCAGTTCTGCAGGTCGTTGATGAAACCCGGCCGCAGCACATCGTCCGGCTCAGCGCGCACGCCGCCCAGGCGTGCGAGTTCGCCCACGCTGAACCGGAACTCGGTGGCGACCTGCGCGCTCGCGTGGTCGGCGACAACGCGCCGGTCAAGCGCCGCGGCGTCCGCATAGCCGTGCTGCTGCAGCGCCGCCAGGGCGTTCGCTTCCGCCTCCAGCACGGTCGCCCCGCGCGCCGGCGCGCTTGGGCGCACCAGCGCCACAGCTTGCTCAGCCGCTTGCGCGGCTTCTGCGTTGGGAACCTCTGCTTCATAGGTCACGCGCGACGCTTCGAACGAGAAAGGCGGGCCGGGCGCAATGACGAGACGCGCCGCGGGGGGATCTTCGCTCGCTTCGGGCGTCACGGTTGCAGCGTAATAGCCCTCCGATCGCAGCCACACCAATGCGCGAGCAGCAGCTTCTTCTGCGATCCGCTCGGCGTCGAACAAACTCTCCGGCGGATCGCGGTCGGGCAGAAGATCGAGGATGGCTTCGCGTGTGCCCTCGTCAGCGCCTTCGATCACGACGGGCGAATCCGCCCACGCGGCGGGCGCGGCGGCGGGCAAGCCGATCGCCGCGCAGAGCGCGGCAGGCAGGACGGGAAATCGGCGCATCGCGAGTCGCAGGAACCTGACCAACGAGACTCGCAATCTCGGAGTTAAGGCTTCATCAACCATAAGCGCGGGTCCGCACCCCGCGCCGCGGCGAAATCGCTCATCAAATCAGCGTCCAAGCAAGCGCCATTGGCGCCTTGCGGAAGCTTAACCCCAGGGGCCTCGGCGCCGCTGCGGTGGAGTGACCCACCGCGCGCTCTCCGGCTCTTCCCGCGCAGGCGCCATTGCGCGGCCGAAACGGCGCGATCTCGATCAGCTGCGCGATGCAGTTTCGCGTGCAGCGCCGAACAGCGCCGTCATCGCCGCAGGCAGGGCATACGTCTTGAGATGATTCACCTTTCTCCTCAGGTAGAGGGTGATATCGAGAGTGCGAGTTGGATGTTCAACATGGCTGACGAGGGTCCACCGCGGCGCAAGCCGACGCTGGAAGCGCAACGCGCGCTGGCGGAGGCCGAAGCGCGCCGCGCGGCGGCGGCGGCAAAGGAGCAGCCGCCAGAGCAGGGCGGTCCGTCAGGTCCGGAACCGACGCGCTATGGCGATTGGGAGCGCAAAGGCATAGCCTCGGATTTCTGATTAACGGCGCCGCGCTTGCGCGAACTTCGCGCGCCGATGGCGAAGCGGCTTCACCTCCGCGCACACGCGCGCGAGAGTGCCGCGTTTAGATTGGAGCGAATGTTCATGCGCACGCGTGCCATGTTTGCGGCTTTGGTGCTGGTCGCCACGCCTGTGCTGCTCTCTCCCGGGGCTGCCTACGCGGACGGCATCGAACGCCCGCGGCCACGTCCGCGTGTGCGGCCTGCGCCGCCGCCTCCGGCGCCGGTTCCGCCCCCGGTGGTCGACACCGGTCCCGAAACTGTGACGCTCTCTAATTCGTTCTTTGCCGGCTCGGGCGGTGGGGTCGGCGCCGACATCGGCGTCGGCAACTATTACTCGAGCACGACTGTGATCATTCGTGGTGGACACGCATCGGCATCGGCGTTCGCCTTTGCTTCGGCCCGAGCCGGCGCCCGCGCTGGAGGCCGCGGCCATGGCGGCGGCCACGGCTGCGGCTGTCGCTAGGTAACCAAACGACAAGGTCCCTAGGCGCAAGCATTTGCGCCTCAAGATGAAACGGCGTAAACGCGCGGCCCACCGGGCAGCCGTTTCGTCCGAAGGGGATTTCTTTCATGGCGCAGGCCCCGGCCGAAGCGCCCCAGTCCAACAAATCCGGAAGCGTCGCCGATAAGGGCTCGCACGCGAGCGCGCACCTTGAGGGCGGTTTTTGGACATTGGCGCTGGGGTCGATTGGCGTCGTCTTCGGCGACATCGGCACTAGCCCCCTCTATGCCTTGCGGCTTTCGCTGGAGCACGTTCCACAAGGGGCGGCGACGTGGCGCGCCGACGTCATAGGCATCGTGTCGCTGATCTTCTGGGCGCTGATCCTGATTGTCACCATCAAGTACGTGTTCTTGCTGCTGCGGCTCGATAACAAGGGCGAGGGCGGCACGCTGCCCTTGATGGCGGTGGCGCAGCGCGCGCTCGGCCGGCGCACGCCGTTCATCTTTCTGATGGGCGTCCTCGGCGCAGCGCTCTTCTATGGCGACGCGCTGATCACGCCAGCCATGTCTGTGCTATCGGCGGTTGAGGGCTTGCGCGCCGTGCCTGGTATCGAGCAGCGCATCGATCCGTTCATCATACCGATCAGCATAGGCATCCTGGTCGGACTCTTCATTCTTCAAAGCCGCGGCACCGGCCGCGTTGGTTCGTGGTTCGGGCCAATCACGCTCGTCTGGTTCCTCGTGCTCGGCGGGCTAGGCATTTGGCATCTACGCGATGACATGGGCATCGTGGAGGCCCTCTCTCCGCTTCCAGCAATTTCCTTCGTACTTCAGCACGGCTTTCTCGGCTTCATTGTGCTCGGTTCGGTGTTTCTGGCTGTCACCGGTGCAGAAGCACTCTACGCCGACATGGGACATTTCGGCCGAAAGCCTATCAGCCGCGTCTGGGTGTTTGTCGTGCTCCCGTGTTTGACGCTGAACTACTTTGGTCAGGGTGCGTTCATCCTCGCCCATCCTGAGTCACTCGATAATTTGTTCTTTGAGACGGCGCCGGAGGCATTGCGCCTGCCACTCGTGTTCCTGGCGACTCTCGCCACCATTATCGCGAGCCAAGCCGTGATAACGGGCGCCTTCTCGCTGACGCAGCAAGCCATTCAACTCGGCTTCCTTCCCCGACTTGAGATACGGCGGACTTCGGAGACTCAGGCCGGTCAGATCTACATGCCGCAGATCAATTGGATGGTGTTGGCGGGCGTCATCATCCTTACGGTAGGTTTCGGTTCGTCCGACCGGCTCGGCGCCGCCTATGGCATCGCTGTCACCGGCGAGATGGCGGTTTCAACGCTTCTGGCCTTCGTGGTGATCTGGAAATTGTGGAAGCAGCCAGCCTGGCTCGCCGGCTTGATGTGCCTTCCGTTCGTCTTCATCGAGAGCGTGTTCCTCACATCCAACATGACGAAGGTTTGGTCCGGCGGGTTCGTGCCCCTGGTGCTCGCGCTCGGCCTTGTCGTCATCATGTGGACCTGGGTGCGCGGCACGCGGTTGCTCGTGGAAACCACGCGCCGTGAAGAGCCTTTGGCGAAACTGTTCGAAACGCTTTCGCATCATCCGCCGCATCGTGTGCGCGGTGCGGCCATCTTCCTGACCGGCGATCCAGATGTCGCCCCCGCTGCCCTGATGCACAATCTGAAGCACAACCAGGTGCTTCATGAGCAGATCATCATTCTCACAGTGAAAACCATCAATGCGCCCCGCGCGCCCGAAAGCGAGCGTGTCAAAGTCGAGGATTTCATGCCCGATGTGAAGCGCGTGATCCTGACGTTCGGCTTCATGGAGACGCCCAACGTCGTCAAAGCCTTGACCGAAGCGCGTAAGCACGGGCTCAAGTTCGACATCATGAAGACGAGCTTCTTCCTGTCGCGGCGCACCATCGTGCCGAGCGAAAAGAGCGGCATGCCGCTCTGGCAGGATCACCTGTTCATATTCCTCGCCCGCAACGCCACCAACGCCACCGACTTCTTCCACATCCCCTCCGGCCGCGCCGTGGAGCTGGGCAATCAGGTGATGGTGTAGTCAGCGATAAAGATAATCCGCCGGCAACCCCATGCGCACGCACGCCTGCGCCGGCGGCGCGCTTTCGAGCACGATGCGATCCGACGCCGCGCCCATCGCTTTCAGCAGTGTTTCGTAACCCGGCTTCAGCCCGAAGCTCGCATCGAGTCCCAGCATGTCGCGCAACCAAGGCGGTGTCAGCTCCACGGCGCCGCGCACCACGAGGCGCTGCGCCGCGCGCGAGGGTAGGATCGGCGCACGCCGGACGATGTCGAGAAATTCGAAAATGATGTCGGAGCGTTCGAGCTTGCCGCGCATCGACGCAAACAGCGCGCCCATGCCCGCAGTGCTACGCGGCGCGCCATGGGCGCCATAGAGCGCGGCCGCCGCTTCGCCTTCGCGATAGTAGCGGTCAAGCTCCTCGCCGCTCAGCTCGCGTACGTAGCGCCGATACGCTTCGGCGAACCCATACCCGGCCGTCGCATGCACCCAGTTCAGCAGCTCTTTGTCGTTCGCGCGATAGCGCGCGCCGGCCGGCGTCACGCCTTCGATGCGCTCATGCGCGCGCACGATGCCGGCGATCATGCCCCGCGCCGTCTCGGCCGGCGCATACACCGTCACCATCGCGGCAAGCCCGGTGCGTTTTATCCGCGCCGCCGGATCGGTTCGAAACGTGGTGCGCTCCCAGACGCCGGTACGCACGCGCGGTTCTGCCAGCTCCAGGATCACGGCGGCGACGCCGCCCACCAGGAGTGCGATCGGATTTTTCATGACGCGCCACGCCACGCTGTCGGGCGCGAACAATGCTGCCGCGCCCGCAGGCTGCCTAAAATCGAGGTTGAAGTTTGGCGCATCGAAATAGCCGCGCGCCGCTTCCTCCAAGCGGCTCTGCAGGGGCGTGGGCAGACGGGCCATGCGTAAATCATATGGCGCGCGTCGCGGCGCGCCGCTATGGCTCGCAACCGCGACAGGAGTTCTCAGCAGTGACGAAAAGCGGCGTGAAGAAGGTAGTGCTCGCCTATTCTGGCGGCCTCGACACCTCCATCATCCTCAAATGGCTGGAGGAGACCTACGGCTGCGAGATTGTGACCTTCACCGCCGATCTCGGTCAAGGTGAGGAGCTGGCCCCCGCGCGCGAGAAGGCGCTGGCGATGGGCGTGAAGCCCGAGAACATTTTCATCGACGATCTCCGCGAAGAGTTCGTCCGCGATTTCGTCTGGCCGATGTTCCGCGCCAACACGCTCTATGAGGGTCAATATCTGCTTGGCACCTCGATCGCGCGCCCGCTCATCGCCAGACGCCAGATCGAGATCGCCAATCTCGTTGGCGCTGACGCCGTCTGCCACGGCGCCACGGGCAAGGGGAACGACCAAGTTCGCTTCGAGGTCAGCTATTACGCGCTGAAGCCGGACGTGAAGGTGATCGCGCCGTGGCGCGAATGGGACTTCGAAGGCCGCCCGGCGCTTCTGGAGTACGCGCGCAAGCACAACATCCCAATCGCCAAGGGCAAGGAGCAGGCCGCGCCGTTCTCGATCGACGCCAACTTGCTGCACACGTCGAGTGAAGGCTTGGCGCTCGAAGATCCGGACGTCGAAGTCCCGGACATCGTCACCAAACGCGGCGATCGCCGCACCATCACGCCGGAAGAGGCGCCGGACAAGGCCGAGACAATCTCGCTCAGCTTCGAACTCGGCGATCTCGTCGCCATCAACGGCAAGGCGGTGAAGGCGCACGAGCTGCTGGCCGAACTCAACAAGCTCGGCTCGAAGCACGGCATCGGCGGCCTCGACCTGGTCGAGAACCGCTATGTCGGCATGAAGTCGCGCGGCTTCTACGAAACGCCGGGTGGGACAGTCCTCTGGCATGGCCATCGCGCCATCGAATCGATCACGCTCGACCGCGGCGCCATGCACCTCAAGGACGAGCTGATGCCGCGCTACGCCAGCCTGATCTATAACGGCTTCTGGTGGACGCCCGAGCGCCGCATGCTGCAAGCGGCGATTGACGCGAGCCAAGGCAGCGTCAGCGGCGAGGTGAAGCTCAAGCTCTACAAAGGCGGCGTCCGCACCGCCGGCCGCACGTCGCCATATTCGCTCTATTCCAAGAGCCTCGTCGGCTTCGACGAAGCCGGCGGCTACAACCAGGCCGACGCCGAAGGATTCATCAAGCTCAACGCACTGCGCCTGCGCATCCTGGCGGAACGCGACAAGAAGCGCGGCAGGAATGAATGAAGGCGAGGCGCCATGCGCGTGCTTTGGGTGCTCCTGATGCTGTGTGGGGTCGTCGTGTTCGGCAGCCTCTCCGTTTTCATGTTCTACGGCTTCTACCTCGACCGAGAGGCGTTGATTGCAGAAGGCCGTGTGCGAGGGCTCGTCGAGCACGTGCTTTTCATAACCGCCGCTGGCTTCGCACACGACCAGGAGCGGTTCCTCGCTTTGTTCGCGTGCTGCGCGCAACAGGCTGCGCACGGCGCCGGCGCGGTTGGCGATGGTGCGC
>JBQTJK010000056.1:0-2848 GCA_052387215.1 Caulobacteraceae bacterium | reverse complement strand
GAAAGCGCGATGGAGCAGCGCATCACGCGCGCGAAAGCAAAGGTCGCCGGCGCGGGCGTGCCGTTCGAGGCGCCGAGCGCTGTGGAACGCGCCGAACGATTGGCCTCCGTGTTGGCGATGGTCTATCTCGTCTTCAACGAAGGCTATTCCGCCGCTGATCCGGCCAGCGATCGCGCCTCGCTGTGCGACGAAGCCATCCGCCTCGCGCGCCTGCTGCTGCGCATGTACCCGGCCGAGCCGGAGATCCTGGGCCTGCTGGCGCTGATGCTGTTGCAGCATTCGCGCATCGCCGCGCGCTTCGATGCTGATGGCGGCGCCATTCTGCTGGAGGATCAGGACCGCAGAAAATGGAAGCGATCTCCTATCCAGGAAGGCCTGGCGCTGATCGACAAAGCCATGCGGCTTCGCCATCCTGGCCCGTACCAAATCCAGGCCGCGATCGCCGGCTTGCACGCGCGCGCCGACACGCCTGACGAAACCGATTGGGCCGAGATCGATCAGCTTTACGCGGCCCTCGAACGGCATTCGCCTTCGCCGGTCGTCACGCTCAACCGCGCGGTGGCGGTGGCGAAGTTGCACGGCCCGCAAGCCGCGCTCGATTTGATCGCGCCGCTCGACAATCGGCTTGCCGGCTATTTCTACTATCACGGCGCGCGCGGTTCGTTCCTGTTCCAGCTCGGCCGCAACGCCGAAGCGCGCGAGGCGTTCAATCAGGCCATAGCGCTCGCTAACACGCCGGCCGAAGCCGCGCATATTCGCCAGCATTTGGATTCGCTGGCGCAGAAGAAATGATTTGGTGACTGGCTAAGCTGCTCAACTCGTATCGCAGAAAGCGCTTTCCGCGGATGCGCCCATTGCCGCTAAGTTTTCGACGCGCTGCTCCGCTTCGGGCGGGGCGTGCAGTATCTCGCTCAAGCGATGCGGGGTCGCGTGCAGGCGCCGGGAGAGTCGGCGCGCGTAAGGCGCAGGGTTGGCGAACACGCGCAGCACGGCCTCGTAGCGCTCGGCCAGCGGCCAGGCGGAACGGAAGCGCTTGGCGTTCTGCCGCCGTCTCGCCTGCTTTGACGCAGACGTCCCATGAAATGAGCGGAAGCTGACGCGCCACGCTTCCGGCTTGTCGGCATGGAAGTACATGAGCTTGCGCTCACGCTGGCGCTTGCGATGCAGCAGCGGGGACGTGTTGGGTTTGGGGTGGGCCGCCGCCTCGATGATGAGCAGGCGCCGCAGCATTGCTTCGGCGCAGCGGATCCAGGACGCCATCTGCTTGTGCGCCTCGGCGGTGATGAAGTGACGCTCGGCGACTTCGTCGGGGGCGCCGAACAGCACATGCAGGATGTGCATGAACGCTTCGGCGATGCGCCAGAGCGCCATCGGCGCGTGGCGTGTCGGCGGGGCTTGGTTGGGTGGAGGCGGGGCGTTCATGGGCGCGCATGATACGGCCGGCCGGGACTGGGTCGGATTGGATCGCGCCAATCCCCGTAATTTGGAGCGCGCGGGCTCCGGCCGTGCATCCATGCATGCGCTTGAGATGGTTGGGAAATGCGCGGCCGGAGGCCGCGCGCTCCAACTTGCAACGCGGCGCGCCGCACGGGTCGGGTTGGATGGCTTCCATCCGCCCAATTGCCTTGTTTTGGCGCGCTGGAAGCCCATATAATTCCTGTGGTTGCAGCGCGCGCCTTCGCGCGCCCGCATTTCAGATCAGAGGATTTCTTATATGGCGCAGCCTCGTTTCAACGCTGGCGAGCGTGTTTCATTGGTTCAATCGAAGCTGTTTACGGCCCCCGCGGGCGTCTATCGCATCGTGCGCCCGCTGCCGCATGACGCCGGCCCGCAGCAATATCGGGTCAAGAACGAGACCGAGAATTTCGAGCGCGTGGTCGACGAAAGCCGGATCGAAACCTTCGCGCATGAGTAGATTCCGCCCGCCCGATCGTCCGCCGCAAGTCGAGCAGAAGACGTTGAGGCTGAAGGACGGCCAGGAGCATTTGTTGCGCCGGCTCGGGCAGGCGCTAGTGCTGCAATGGGATTCGCTGCCGGACGAGTTGCAGGACCGGCTGATCGATCAGGCCGTCGTGGTGGAAGACCGCGACGTGGCGACGACGGCGGAGATCGAGGCGTTTGTCCGCGACGCGAAGGTCGTGGCGATTTCGAAGTAGCGCGCGCCAAGGAACCCTCCCCCCTTGCGGGGGAGGGCAGGGAGGGGGGTGCGCACGGCGCGTTCTCCTGAAAACACATCACGCCGTCACCCCCACCCCCGTCCCGGCCCCGCAAGGGGGCGGGGAGTCAGCGCGCCTCCGCCGGGCACGCCTCCAAGCTCGCCTCAGTATAAGCGAGCGCGCGGCGGCGATCGGCGCGGGCGAACTCGATCGCGCGCACGCCGGTTTCTGTTTCGATCACGACGATGCCGGCATAACGCGCGCGGCGATCGAAACCGGCGGCGATGGTGCGGCGCAGGTTGCTGGTGAGGTGCTCGACGTTGGCGTGGCGTTCGATGCGCGCCAGCAGATAAGCCACCTCCTGGTTGGCGTAGCGGCCGTGGTCCTCGCTGTCTTCGCTTCTGCCGAACAGCGCGTCGGCTTCGTCATAGCTCAAGGCGACATCAAGGTGTTCGGCCGGGCGGAAGACGCGATCGAGATTGCGTTCGGTTTCGCCGACATAGCGCGAGGCGAAGGCGGCGAGGCACTCGCGCGGCGTTGCGGCTTCCTCTGCGTGCGCAGGGGCGGCGAGGGCGAGAACGATGAAAAGCAAAGCGAAGCGCATGCAGCCACTCTAACCCTCTCCCGCCCGAGGCGGGAGAGGGCAGGGTGAGGGTGGAGGCGAAGCGGTTTGTGGTTTCGGCGTCCAGTCG
>JBQTJK010000055.1:0-6600 GCA_052387215.1 Caulobacteraceae bacterium | reverse complement strand
ATGAATGAGCTCGTCACCGCGCGAAACGCCAAGCGCATAGCCCGGACCCGCAGGGTTTACATCCGCGAACAGCGCGTCGATCTGATCGATTCGCGGTGACTCTGCCGCCGTGGCGCATCCGCCGGCTGCCGCCGCGCCCATAAGCGCTCCACGCCGACTGACGACAAAGCTGCTCATGATTGCTGATTCCACCGTAGGCAGCGGCTCGCGAGCGGACAAGACGCAATGCGCACCGTGTGTTAGCACACGCCTCGGGAGCACGCAAAATGACCGAACCCACCTGCTTCGCCGTCAGCATCGAAAACAACGTCGCCCACATCGTCCTGAACCGTCCGCAAGCGTTCAACGCGATGCCGCGGGCGTTCTGGAACGAGCTGCCGGTGATCGTGAACGACATCAACGATCATGCCAAGGCGCGCGTTATCGTCATCTCCTCCACCGGCAAGCACTTCACCGCCGGCATGGACATCTCCGTCTTCACCGACGGCGAAGGCGTGAGCGCGTCGGGCGGCGATCAGCACACGCGCGCCGAAGCCTTCCGCCAATTCGTGCTGAAGCTGCAGGACAGCTTCTCCTGCCTGGACAATGTGCGCATGCCGGTGATCGCCGCGATCCAGGGCGGCTGCATCGGCGCCGGCGTCGATATGACCAGCGCTTGCGACATCCGCTACGCCACCGAAGACGCCTTCTTCCAGATCGCCGAAATCAATATTGGCATGACCGCCGACGTCGGCACCTTCCCGCGCCTTTGCAAACTCATCCCCGAAGGCTGGGTGCGAGAGCTCGCCTATTCCGGCCGCCGCCTGCCGGTGCAGAAGGCCAAGGAGATCGGTCTCGTCAACGACGTGTTCCCAACCCAGGACGCCATGATGGCGCACGTCATGGAGCTGGCGGCCGAGATCGCGACGAAGACGCCCGTCGCCGTCGCCGGCTCGAAGCGCATGATCAATTACGCCCGCGACCATTCCATAGCCGACGGCCTCGACTACATCGCCACCTGGCAAGCCGGCATGTTCTCGCCTCCGCACATGATGGAAGCATTCGCGGCGAAAGCGCAGAAACGGGAGCCGGACTTTCCGGACCTCGCACCACTACGGAAGAAGATGTGACCTCTCCACGCTCCCCGGCCGGGCGCCCCGCGAAAAGCGGGGCTGAGAGCCGGGACCCATTGTCATGCGCACGCTGGCGATCGCCGCGAGTGCACGTTCCATGGGTCCGGGCTCGCGCCCCGGATCAAGTCCGGGGCTTGGCCGGGAAGCGTATTTGATGCCAATCCCCAATCCCGAGCAACCACACCAATGACCATCCAAGACATCCCGCCCGGCCGCAATCCGCCGTACGAGGTCAACGCCTTCGTCGAAATCCCGCAAGGCGGGTTGCCGGTGAAGTACGAGCTGGATCAGAAGTCCTCGACGCTGTTCGTCGACCGCTTTCTACACACCTCGATGCTCTATCCGAGCAATTACGGCTTCATCCCCAACACGCTCGCCGAGGACGGCGATCCGCTCGACATCCTCGTGGTGACGCCAATGCCGGTCGTGCCGGGCTGTCTCATCCGCTCGCGTCCCGTCGGCATCTTGCTGATGGACGACGAAAAGGGCGTCGACGAGAAGATCCTCGCGGTACCGGTCGACGCACTCAATCCGTTCTACAAGGACGTGAAGACGCACGAAGACCTGCCGCCGCTGCTCGTCGCGCAGATCAAGCACTTCTTCACCCACTACAAAGACCTCGAACCAGGCAAGCGCGCCGGCGTCGGCGAATGGGACACGCTGGAAAAAGCGCACGAACGCATCATGCTGGCGATCGCGCGCAAGAAATGACCGACTCCGCCATCGCCGCCCGCATCGTCAACGCGCTGGAAGCCGCCGCCGACCGCGAAGCGGGCGGACAAACCGCGCTCGTTTCCGTAACCATCGACATGCTCGCCCGCGCCGACGCCGGCGCGATTGAAACCTCGCTCGTGCGCAAGACGCGCACGCTCGTGTTCATGAGTGCGGAATTCCGCACCGATGCCGGAGAGCGGATCGCCACGGCGTCAAGCGTGCACAAGGTGAGGAGCTAAGCGCGGACCGAGGTTGGAGCGCGCCGCTTCCAGCGGCGCATGCGTGGCCGGAGGCCACGCGCTCCTACAAGCGCGGCGGCTAAACGCGCGGCGCGATCCAACGCATTTCCACCAACGTCGCATCATGCAGCAAATCAGGATCGATCTCTTCGAACGAGCCCGTCACCTCCGCCCCTTCGGGCAAGCGATACACGCGCCAGAACCGCCCGTCCTCCGCGGTCGAGCAGGCAAAGCCGGGCGAACCGTCCACGAACTCGCCGGTGCAGAAGGTCACTTGCTCCGGCGGGGCCACGGCGAACTTGGCTTGGCCGACGATCTCCTGCGCGGCGCTACGCGCCTGGGTGGAGCGCGTCACGATCGCATGCACGTGGCGCCCATCAGCGGTCGGCATGATGCGAAACACTTCTTCGTCGCCCGCGGAAAGCGTGATCGCCTTGAACGGCTGCCCTTCGATTTGATCCTCGACCTCCGCGACGATGTAGTTCCGCGCCGCCGCGCGCACGGCTTCGACATCCATGGCGAGTGCAGTGCTGATGCCGGCTGCGCCGTCCGGACCGATGTTCACGTCATAGTTCGGCGCGGCCACGAGCGGATTGGCGTCGCTCGTTTCGCGCTGTTGCGCTTCCTGGCCGCAGGCGGCCAACGCCAGCGCAGCAATCGCAATCAATCGTTTCACGAGAACACCTCGAACAAACCAGCAGCGCCCATACCGCCGCCCACGCACATGGTGACGACCGCATTCTTCGCCTTGCGCCGGCGCCCTTCCATCAGCACGTGACCCACGAGCCGCGCACCCGTCATGCCGAACGGGTGGCCGATTGCAATCGAACCGCCGTTGACGTTGTACTTCTCCGGATCGATGCCGAGCGTGTCGCGGCAATAGAGGCATTGCGACGCGAACGCTTCGTTGAGCTCCCAGAGGTCGATGTCGTCGACTTTGAGCCCCTGGCGCTCTAGCAGACGCGGCACGGCGAAGACCGGGCCGATACCCATCTCGTCGGGATTGCAGCCGGCGACGGCAAAGCCCTTAAACAGGCCCAGTGGCTCGAGACTGCGGCGTTCGGCTTCCTTCTCTTCCATCAACACCAGTGCGGCCGCGCCGTCGGAAAGCTGGCTGGCATTGCCGGCGGTGACGAAATTGCCCGGCCCGCGCACCGGCTCCAACTTCGCCAGCCCTTCGAGCGTCGTATCCGGCCGGTTGCAATCGTCGCGATCGACCTTGGTTTCAACGATGCTCTCAGCCTTGGTTGCCTTGTCGACCACCTTCATCTTCACGTTCATCGGCACGATCTCGTCCTTGAATAGACCGGCCTGTTGCGCCGCGGCGATGCGCTGTTGCGAGCGCAGCGAGTATTCGTCCTGATATTCGCGCGACACGCCGTAGCGCTTGGCGACGATGTCGGCGGTTTCGATCATGGTGATCCACATCTCGGGGTGCTCGGCTTTGAGCTTGTCCTCGAACATGTGGCTGGTGTTCATGCCGGAGAGTCGCGTCAGCGAGATCGATTCAACGCCGCCGGACAGGCCCACGTTCGCGCCGTCCTGCATGATGTAGTGTGCGATTTGCGCCGTCGATTGCAGACCGGAGGAGCAGAAGCGGTTGATGGTGGCGGCGGCGACCTTGAAGTCCAACCCCGCCCATACCGCAGCGAGCCGCGCCACGTTATGCCCCGTCGCGCCTTCAGGCGAGCCGCAGCCGAGGATCACGTCCTCGACCGCGTCCGGCTCGAGCTTCGCGCGCCGCACCGCGTGCTGGATCGCATGCCCAGCCATCGCGGCCCCATGCGTGTCGTTGAAGCCGCCGCGGCCCGATTTGGCGAGGCCCGTTCGGGCGTAAGAAACGATGACGGCGCGGCGCATGGAGGCTCCTCCTGGAATATTGGCGCACACTAGTCGCCGCGACGCGCGCGTGAAAGCGCGGATCGCCGCGTCCGCACACCAATCGTGGCGGTTATGAGATCGCCTGGTTGTTGACGAGGCCGCCGCCGGGCGCAGGTTCGGGCGCCTGCATCGGCGCGGACGCCGCCGCACCGCCTTGCTGAAACACGCCGCGGCTACGCTCCTGGATCCATTTGGCGAGGTCTTCCGACATGACGCCAGCGATGATCCCGACGAGCGAAACAGTGAAGGGATTGAGCAGCGACGATGTCGTCGTTTGCTGCACCCCCGAGCCCATCGAGAAGCCGGCCACCGCCGCGTTTGCCAACACATAGGCCGCCAGCGCCGCACACATGCCGAAGATCAGGCGCACTGCGATCTCCGCCATCGTCACCGGCGCAGGGCGGTTGAGGTACGCGGGGAAGAGATAGAGCAACGAACCCAACGCGCCCATGAGCAGCACCAGCACCG
This sequence comes from Caulobacteraceae bacterium, assembly GCA_052387215.1. GTDB lineage: Bacteria > Pseudomonadota > Alphaproteobacteria > Caulobacterales > Aquidulcibacteraceae > Vitreimonas. The sequence continues at coordinate 2,186 of JBQTJK010000055.1, read as the reverse complement.
TCGAAAGCAAGGCCGGGTGGCCTTGCGCCAGATAGGCGCTCACGCCGAGCGGACTCAAATTGCGCAGCGCGTACGCCTCGCCGCGGACGCGCGTGTAGTGCTCGTAGTCGGGCACGACGCTCTGTTGCAGCGCGAACACTTGGCGGTTCGCTTCGGCGACCTGCCCGCTCACCAGGCGTTGACGCGCCACCAGCGCCGCGCGTTCGGCGCCACGATCGTCGAGCGCTTGTTCCTGCTCGGCCAGTTGTTGAACCTGCGTGCGCAATTGCGCCACGCCCTGCTGATCCGCAGGCGGCAAGCCGGGACGTGCGGCGAGTGCATTGATGCGTTGGGAGAGGCCCTGTGCGCTCATATCGGCAGCCGCGCTTTCGGCGGTCTCAACGTTGGCGCGCGTTTCGATGCTGGCGATGGCGCCCACCATAGCGGCGCGCGCGTCATCGGTGCTCGCTTCGGCGCCTTGCACCTGCCCATCGAGTGCAGCGATCTGTCGATCGATCTCAAGCAGCTCGCCGCGCGGACCGGCGCTGTCGGCTTCGAGTTGCCGAACCTGTCGATCCGCTTCGTCGAGTGCGGCGAAGGAGATAAGTCCATTGGTCGACGGCGAGATCTGCGCGACGCCGAATTGGAAATCGCGCGAACTGAACACCAAAGCGCTCATGCCAAGCACGGCGATCATCGCCACCGTCAGCACGACGCCCACGGAAAACTTGTAGAAAGTCATCGCCCACCGTCCCCTCTGCTTTGTCTGGGCAGCTTCGTCCCCGCGCGCGCCCACCGCAAACTCCTGTTTAGCGCATCAGCGCCGGCCAAGGTTGGGCTTTTTTAACCATGCGCAGACCTGAACCGCCTTCCCCAAACGTAAACCCTATGCGATGAATATTTTCTCATTCCTTCAATTTTCTCTTGTCAGCCGTCAGCGAAGCGGGCATAACCAGATCAGCGCTCCTCCCCAAGCAGCGCGACCAGTCCAGGAGTTACTCAATGTCCGCCTTTCGTTCGATCGTCGCCGCCGCCATCATCAGCGCCGCTTTCGCCACCCCTGCCCTCGCGCGTGATGTGTACACCATCAGGCTCGCCGCCCCGGTCGCCGAACAGACCCGCGTCATCGCGCTCAACACGATCTGGGATTGCAACGGCGACACCTGCCTCGCCCGCGCCGACCACGGCGCCAACGTGCGCTCCTGCCGACAGTTCGTGCGTGAGTCGAACGGTCTGCGCATTGCCTCTTACGGCAGCGCCGATGATCAACTGACCGCCGACGAAGTCGCCCGCTGCAACGGCGAAACCCAAGCCCAACAAGCGGCGAACAACTAAGAGCCCCGCCCTGCGCGTCAAATAAGAACCGCTGGCCCGCAGGCTGGCGGTTCTTCATGTCCGACCGCGCAAATCCTCCTTCCATGGATCGCCGCACGGCGAGAGCGTGAGCGCCCTGACCGCCGGATCGTCGGTAATGCGCATCCGCGCAGAGCCAGTGCGCGCGTCGATGATGCTATGGGTCAGCGGTGCGATCCCGCCGCTCGGTTGGCGCGCCAGCACCATGACGCCATGCGCGCCCGCAACGCGCGCTCCGCCCGTCACACGGGGCAAACCATAGGTGATGCGTACGCGAAACGATTGGCCGCTGCTTTCCACTTCGTAACGTGGATGCACGAACAGCGTTTCGGTCTCGTCCGCGTAGACCACTTCGATCGCATCGGCATTGAAGCGTACGCCGACGCCCGCGTCGCATGCGGCAGGCCCCGCGCTCCACAGCCCGTTCAACTCGGAGGGCGGAGGCGCAGGGCCGGCGCACGCCGGGGCCAGACAGATCAGGAAAAGGAGCGCTGAAGCGCGCTGCATGAAACAAACCAGCTACGCCCGTATGGTTGACGCTGTCTGAACGTCGCTAAAGGACTCGCCAAAGGCGCCCCGGCGCCCCATGTGACCGGACACCGCACATGGATATGCCGGTCCCTGCCCCACCAGCCGAAGCCGGCCCTACACCGAACCGCGGACGGCCGGCTTCGGAGCTGCTGGAGGATCTGCTGGAGGCGTTTCCCGGCGACTCGGTCAGCGTCGGTGAGCTGATCGATCGGTTGGACTCGCGCGCCCATGGCATGCTGCTTCTGGTGCTGGCGCTGCCCATGTGCGTGCCGAATGTGCCGGGCATCTCCACCATTTTCGGTGTGTTGATGCTGGCGCCGGCG
>JBQTJK010000054.1:0-3268 GCA_052387215.1 Caulobacteraceae bacterium | reverse complement strand
ACGCGAATTGTAAGCTGTGCCTTCGCCGGTGAAGGCTTCGGTGGTGATGGTGTGCGTCGCCGGATCGGCGCCGGGCGGCAACACCACGGGCCTGAACGGCAGCTTGTACTTGTTGGCGAACTCGAGGTCGCGCTGGTCGCCGGCCGGCGAGCCGAAGATCGCGCCGGCGCCGTAGGTCGAAAGCACGAAGTTCGCGCCCCAAACCGGCAAGTGCCAGTCGGGGTCGAACGGATGCTTCACGTGCAGACCGAGCGGGACGCCGAATTTCTCGGCCTTTTCGATGTCGGCTTCGCTGGTGCCGAGCTGGCCTGCGCGCGTGACGAATTCGGCGACGTCGGCGTTTTCGAGCGCAGCGTGCTTTACCAGCCGGTGATCGGGCGCCAACGCCACGAAGCTTGCGCCGAAGAGCGTGTCCGGGCGCGTCGTGAACACTTCGATGTGAGTGAACGGACCCCCTCCCATCCTCCCCCTTTCAGGGGGAGGAGTTGCGTTGGCGCTGTCTTGTTCCTCCCCCTGCAAGGGGGAGGCTAGGAGGGGGTCAGGAACAAGCGGCCACCAGACCTTCGCGCCCTGGCTCTTGCCGATCCAGTTCGACTGCATCAGCCGTACTTTGTCGGGCCATTTGTCGAGCTTCTCGATCGCGCCCAGCAGATCATCGGCATAAGCCGTGACCTTGAACATCCATTGTTCGAGCTCAAGCGTCTCCACCGGCGCGCCGGAGCGCCAACCCTTGCCGTCCACCACCTGCTCGTTGGCGAGCACTGTGTTGTCGACGGGATCCCAGTTCACTTTCTGCTTCTTGCGGTAGACCAGACCTTGCCTCCAGAAGGCGAGGAACATCGCCTGCTGGTGCTTGTAGTAAGCCGGGTCGCAGGTCGCGATCTCGCGCGACCAATCGATGGCGAGGCCCAGCAATTTGAGCTGTTCGCGCATGGCGGCGATGTTGTCGTAGGTCCAGCCCTTTGGGTGGACGCCCTTTTCCATCGCCGCGTTTTCCGCCGGCAGGCCGAAGGCGTCCCAGCCCATCGGGTGGAGCACATTGTAGCCGTTGGCGCGCCGGAAGCGGGCGATCACATCGCCCATCGTGTAGTTGCGGGAATGGCCAACATGGATGCGCCCCGACGGATAGGGGAACATCTCTAGGACGTAGGCTTTCTTCTTGCCTTTGGCCTCGTCCGGCAACAGCGCGCGATCGATCCCGGCGGCGGCCCAACGTTCCCGCCACTTCGGTTCGACTTCGCGGTGGTTGTACCTGGACGACATTAGTGTTTACGCCCCTAGCGCGGCGGATTTAAAATTCGCCTCATCTTGGTGGAGAGCACCGTGCGAATTTCGAATCCATAGGCCGCGCCACAAACCTTTTGATTCTAGCGTCCATTTTGGATTTGAACTGCGACATGTGCTCGACCCAGGCCATGGGTCGCATTTCAAATCCGGGACGCTAGTCCTGGAGCGTTTTGGTGGATGCAAACGCTCGGTGTGTCTAGCGCGGCGGATTTGAAATTCGCCACGTCTGTGATGGCTGCGGGAGGGCGAATTTCAAATTCAAAGCCGCGCTACAACCTTTGGCTCTAATGTCCCTTTGGACTTGAAATTCGACGGGCCGCCCGATCCAAGCCCCGGCGTCGAATTTCAAGGCCCGGACATTAGCGGACGTTGCTAAGTCTCAGTTCGCGCGCGCGCGCCAGGATCTGGTTCTCGATCTGGACCTCGGTGTCGGGGTCGACTGAAGCGTCGGCCCACGCGCCGCTGGTGTTGGTTTGACGGAAGATCGAGACATTGAGCGCGTCGGCGCGAAGGCGCGTGTCGAGGATGTAGACAGTCGCCTTGAAGCGCTCATTGGGCGTCGTCGGGGCCGAGTACCAATCGGTGATGATGACGCCGCCGAAGGGATCAGCCGAGGAGAGCGGCATGAAGTTCAGCGTGTCGAGCGAGGCGCGCCACAGATAGGCGTTGACGCCGATGCCAGCTTCGCGGTCGCCGCTACCGCCGCCACCGCCGCCGCCGAAAATGCTGATGCCGCCGCCGCGTCCGGCGTTGTCATCTGCGCGGGATTGGCCTTCGGCCCGGTCTTCGCCGCGGAACATCGAGCAGGCGGAAAGCGCCAGGGCTGCGATCATAAATACCGCGCCCTTGAGAATTGTCCGCCCAGCCTGACTCATTTCGATCTTCCTCCGCCGTCGCCCGCGCTATCCCCGGCGCGCCGCGTTCGCTCGTATATCATGGGGCTTGGGCAGGGCCAGAGGTCGACTGCGAAGCTGGCGATGTTGTGACACGCCCTCGCCTTATTGGTTTATCCACAGGTTCTGCCTAGGTTTCGACGCAATATTCGCGGGGGCTGTGTCCTAAAGTTCACTGCGGATCAGTCCGGCTTGCGTTATATTGGCGGGCTACGAGCTAGGTGCTGAGGGGTAAGATTCGTGTCTCGGGCGTCTGCATGGCTGATCGCAGGAGCCGCCGTTCTGGCGACGACCGGCGTTGCGCACGCGCAAGAAAGCACTGTAGCACCCGCTCCTTCCACTGCCGAAGCGGCCCAATCCGCGGTGCCCTGGTACCAACGATTCACGACCTCGAATGGCGTCACTGAGTCGATCACAGGGCTGTCCGAAAACGACCGTCTGTTGGCGCCGGCGTGGACGTTGAACCAGCGCTGGGGCGTCACCGTGGACGTTCGCGAAGCGCAACGGATCGAGCGCTTGCCTGACGGCCGGGGCGACCAGACCTCGGTCGGCGCATTCTACCAGTTCACGCCGAACGTGCGCGTTGGCGGCGAACTGAACGTGGAGACAGCGCCTGCGCCAGGCGCTGTAGCGCGTCCTGAGCAAGAAGAGCCGCGCGCCGACGTGCGTATTGAATCGGCTTTCCGCTTCTAAGCTTCAAGAAGAGCCTCCACTGCGGCCAGCCCGGCGAAGCCGCGTCCTGCGAGGCGTGGCGCAGTCGTATCGTTCACACCGCCGAGCGCAATCACGGGAATGGCGCATCCACGCGCGAGCTGGCTCGCGTGAAACAGGCCGAGCGGCCCCTGCGCCGATGCGCTCTTGGTCGGAAACACTGGACTGAGCATGCATGCGTCAAGCCGTGCCGCGGCCGCCGACCGCAGCCCTGCGACGCCGTGGGCGGCGGTGGTAACGATGCGAAACTCGCCGCCACGCTCCGCCGGCAATAGACGCTCCGGCCAATGCACCCCGTCGGCGCCGCAGCGGCGCGCAAGTTCTGCGTCGGCGCCAATCAGCAGAACCAGTCCGCGCGAGCGGCAGACGGCAGCCAA
>JBQTJK010000053.1:0-6234 GCA_052387215.1 Caulobacteraceae bacterium | reverse complement strand
AGATCCTTAGGCCTGCGCTCATCGATGCGATCGTCTCCGGCCACGGCGCGCAGATGGCTCGGTTCGGCTACCCGCCGTAAGAGTGCGCTTCGCCGCGCTTCTACATCCGATCCGGCGTTGCGATGCCGAGCAGGTCGAGCGTCAGCTTGAGTTGCTTCAGCGTTGCGGTCGCGAGCGCGAGGCGCGAGGCGCGGACGGCGCCTTTGGACGGCAGGATCGGGCAGTTGCTGTAGAAGCCAGAGAACGCCTGCGCCAACGCGTAAGCATGCTCGGCCAGGAAATGTGGCGCCTTCCGTTCGTAAGCAGAGCGCAGCGCGCCATCGAAGGCGTCGAGCGCCAGGGCGAGCGCGCGTTCGGCGTCGTGCTCGATGCTGATCGGGCCGGGTTCGAGCCCCTGCTCTTCCGCCTTGCGCAGGATGCTCTTGATGCGGACCGCCTGGTAGAGCAGATACGGTCCGGTCTTGCCCTCGAAACTCATGAAGCGATCGAGATCGAACACGTAAGACGTGCCGCGGAAGTTCGAGAGGTCGGCGAACTTGATCGCGGCGATGGCCACGTTGTGAGCGACGTCCTCGAATTCGTCCTTCGAGAAATCGGCGCCGATATCGTTTTCCTTCAGTCGCTCGCGCGCCTTCTCTTCGGCTTGACCGATGAGGTCCTGCAGCTTCAAGACGCCGCCGGCGCGGGTCTTGAACGGCCTACCGTCCGGCCCGTTCATGGTGCCGAAGCCGACATGCTCCAGCTGTTCGCGGGCGATGTAGCCGGCCTTCGCCGCGGCGCGATAGACTTGCTCGAAGTGATCGGCTTGGCGCTGATCGACGACGTAGAGGATGAGATCGGGCTGCTGATCCCGGACGCGCTGCAGAATGGTGGCGAGATCGGTGGCGCCGTACATGGCCGAGCCTTCGGATGAGACCACGATGAGCGGGTCGGGGCTTTCGGCCTCGATCACAGAGCCGTCGTCGAGTTTTTTCTTCCTCGTTTCACCCGGTCCTGCGACGCGGACAATGCGCGCGCCCTGATCCTCTTCCAGGAAGCCCTTTCCTTCGAGGTCGGTGACCATCTCGGCCATCAACGCGTCGGCGTCGCTTTCGCCGTGCCAGAGATCGAAATCAACGCCGAGCGCATGGAAGTCGCGTTTCTGCGCCGCCATCGAAACGTCGTGCATCGCTTTCCAGATAGTGCGATGCGGCTCGGCGCCGTTCTGCAACGCGGCAGTCGCCTTGCGCGCGCGGTCACGAAACGCGGCGTCGTCGCGCGCTTTGGCGGCGGCCGTGGGATAGGCCGTTTCAAGTTGTTCGAGCGTCAGCGATTTCAACCGCGCGTCGATCTTTGCGGAATCGCCAAAGCCGCCCAGTTCATCTTCGAGCGCGGTGATGACGAGGCCCATCTGGAAGCCCCAGTCGCCGAAGTGCGCATCGCCCCAGACCTCGTCGCCGCGGAAGCGGTAGATGCGCTTGATGCTCTCGCCGATGATCGACGCGCGCAGGTGCCCAACATGCATGCCCTTGGCCACATTCGGCCCGCCATAGTCAACGACGACCCGGCGCTTCTGAGCGACGAGCGTCGCGCCGGCGTTGGGATCGTCCGCCACCGTTTGCGCGCGTATCGAAAGCGCGGATGGCGTGACCGTGAAGTTGAGAAAGCCCGGTCCTGCAACCTTCGGCGTGGGCGCAAGATCAACCGCGTTCCAGTCGGCGGCAATATCCTGCGCCACGTCCTGCGGCTTGCGCCCCACGGTTTTGGCCACGGCGAGCGCGCCGTTGGACTGGAATTCGCCAAGGTCGGGGCGGTCCGAGCGTCGCACGTCAGCGTGCTTGGGATCGAGCCCAAGCCTGGCGAACACGTTTGCGTTCGCCGCGGTCAATGCGCTGGCGAGGTCCTTCATCGTAGGCAGTAGGCAATAGGCAGTAGGCAGTAGGCAATAGGAATGCAAGGAAGCCGACAGCCGCGATAGCCCCAACGGCCAGCTGCCTCGGCTTATTGTCCCGGCGCTTGGGTGTCGCCTGCGTCGATACGGAAGCGGCGGCCCTCGCGGTTGAACGCGAGCTGTTCCGGCGTCAGTTCGAAGCCAACCAGGATCTCGAAATTCTCGCCCGAGATTTGGTCGTTGGCGCGCGGGATGACGATGTGCTCGATTTCTTCGCGGCGCGTCACCACCGATTGGCCGCGCGGGAAGCGCACATCGACATCGAAATACGCCTTCTCGATCGGCGCCTGGCCGCGGCGGGCGACAGCGACCCAGTAGCGATAGGTCTGGCGATCACTGGTGGCGGCGGGGCCGCGGCCGAAGGCCATGTCGATCTCGATGCTCATGGCGATCGGATCAGCTTGGACGTAACGGCACAGGCCGTTCACGCCTTGCATCTCGCCGGTGAATTCGATGTTGGCGTAACGCTGGACGCCAGGCTGGGCGAACTTGACGATGCGGGCGCTGTCATAGAGCACGCCCATCAGCGGGCACGGGCCGGCGTTTGGGCGCGGATCGTTGCCCAGCACGCGGTCAAGGAAGCTGGGCTCGCGCTGCCGACTCTCGGCCTGCGCTTCTTCGTTCACCCCGCCCGGCAGTTCGACCGTGGGTGTTCTGTTGGAGGCGCAGGCGCTGAGCGCGAGAGCAGCGGAAAGCACAAGCGCGCGGGAGAGCGTCATTCTGATCCTCATTCCGCCTTCAAAGGGCCCTGCGGCGGCGGCCGCATGTCTCACCCCGCCCTGAAGGCAAATGGCGTCGGGCCGTGATAGCTTTGAGGCGGAGCGCCCGCAACAGAGCCCGGCGCCTCCTACTTAAGTTTCACCACCGAGCCGATGACCGAAACGGAAAAACCCCAAATATCAGTGCTCTTGGCCGCTCCGCGCGGCTTCTGCGCGGGGGTGGACCGCGCCATCCAGATCGTTGAGCAGGCGATCCGGAAATGGGGCGCGCCGGTCTATGTGCGCCACGAGATTGTCCACAACCGGCACGTCGTCGAGCGGCTGGAGGCGATGGGCGCGGTGTTCGTGGAAGAGCTGGACGACTGCCCCGACGACCGGCCGGTGATCTTCTCCGCGCACGGCGTACCGAAGGCAGTGCCGGCCGAGGCACGGGCGCGCGAGATGATTTTCGTCGACGCCACCTGCCCGCTGGTGTCGAAGGTGCACGTGGAAGCCGAGAGGCACTTCGATGCGGGCCGCGAGATCGTGCTGATCGGACACGCAGGGCATCCCGAAGTGATCGGCACAATGGGGCAATTGCCGGCGGGCGCGATCGCATTAATCGAGACGGTGGCGGATGCCGAGGCGTTTGCTCCGCGCGATCCGGCGCAGCTCTCGGTCGTGACGCAGACGACGCTTTCGGTGGACGATACGGCGGAGATCGTCGCTGTGTTGCAGCGGCGTTTTCCGGCAATCGCCGCGCCGCACAAGGAAGACATTTGTTACGCGACGACCAATCGTCAGGACGCGGTGAAGGCGATGGCGGAGCAAGCCGACCTCGTGCTGGTAATCGGCTCGCCGAAGAGTTCGAACTCGGTGCGGCTCGTGGAAGTCGCCAAGCGCGCGGGTGCGCGGGACGCGCGGCTGGTGGGTTCGGCAGAGGATGTGGACTGGGGCTGGTTTGCGGGCGTGCGCGCTGTGGGCGTGACCGCGGGCGCGAGCGCGCCGGAAGATCTGGTCGAAGAGCTAATTGCCGCGATCGCTGGGCGGTTCGATGCGCGCGTCGAGGAGGTGCGCGTCACCCAGGAAGACGTGATGTTCAAGCTGCCGCGCGTGCTGGCGGAGTGATGACGCGTTGCAAGCAAATGCGCCTCCCCCTCTCCCTTGCGGAGGAGGAGTCGGGGGGTGAGGGGCGCGCAATTGCTTCGACGTTGGCACGTCGGAACGCCCCTCCTCCCCTACCCCTCCTCCGCAAGGGAGGAGGGGGCGCATCATGACCGACGTCACCGCAATCCCGACGCTCATCTACACAGTGATCGGCCAAGTGCGCGCGCACAATCCGGACAAGCCGGCGCTTGTCGGCGTTGGGGGCGCGCAGGGGTCAGGCAAGACTACGGTGTGCGCTTTGCTGGAGGCCGCCAATCGCGGACGCATCGCGCATTTCTCGATGGATGACGTGTATCTGACGCGGGCCGAGCGCGACGAACTGGCAGCCGAAGTGCATTCGCTCTGCGCCACCCGCGGGCCGCCGGGGACGCATGATCTCGATCTGGCGGACCGCACCATCGCGTCGCTCGAAACGCCGGCCGGCGCGAAGACGCCGCTCCCCCGTTTCGACAAAGCGCGCGACGAGCGCGCGCCGCAGGAAATCTGGCACGTTTTTCGTGGGCTCCCGGAAGCGATCGTGATCGACGGCTGGTGCATGGGCGCTAAACCGCTCGACGAGGCCTCGCTTGCTGTACCGTTGAATGCGCTCGAGGCGAACGAAGATGCCGATGGCGTCTGGCGCCGATTCATCGCCGATCAGCTGGCCGATGATTATCAGACCTTCTTCGACGGCTTCGACGCGTTGATCTATCTTCAAGCGCCAAGCTGGGAGATCGTACGACGCTGGCGCGGGCAGCAGGAGCAGCAAACACTCGATCGCGCCCTGACGGCGGCGGAGAACGCGGCGCTCGACCGATTCGTCATGCACTATGAGCGCATCACCCGCAGCATGCTCGACGGGCGCCATAGCGGGAAATGGATCGCGCATCTGGATGAAGCGCGAGACGTGGTGCGGGTGGAGGAGAGATGAGCGTCGTTACCATGGGCTCCCTCCCCCCTTGCGGGGGAGGGTTGGGGTGGGGGGTGTTAGCGCGACACTCCTGCAAACGCGCCGCCGTCACCCCCACCCCCGGCCCCGCCCCGCAACGGGGCGGGGAGTCGGAGTAGCGATGGCAGTCTACACCGCCCACTACGATGCCGACGTAGTCGCGCTCGTGAACGACTAAGATATCGGCGCGCCGATCGCCTGCGAAGGCATCGCCGAGGGCGTGGAAAACACCAACTACAAGTTAACGACGGCGCGCGGGCGGTTCATTGTGACGATCTTTGAGAAACGTGTGGCTGAAACGGACTTGCCGTTCTTCATCGGCGTGATGAAACGGTTGGCGCAGCGTCGCTTTCCAGCGCCAGAGCCGCTCGCGTCGCGCGCCGGCGGCTATCTCACGCGCGTGAAGGGCAAGCCTGCGGCGATCGTTTCGTTTCTCGACGGCCGCTGGCCGCGCGAGTGGGGCGTCGCGCACTGCGCTGCGGTTGGCGACGCGCTGGCGCGTATGCATGTGGCGATGGAAGGTTTTGCGCTAGAGCGCGCCAATGCGCTGAGCGTCGATGGCTGGGAGGCGCTGATCGGGCCGCGTCTGGCGCAGGCGGAGGCGTTGCAGCCGGGTCTGGCGGCGCTGATCGAACGCGACATGGCCGAAGTGCGCTCGGCCTGGCCGCGTGATCTGCCGCGCGGGGCGATCCACGCCGACCTCTTTCCCGACAACGCGCTCTTCGTCGGCGATCAGCTCACCGGCGTGATCGACTTCTATTTCGCCTGCACGGATTTCCTCGCCTACGATTTGGCGGTGTGTCTCAATGCGTGGTGCTTCGCCGGGGAGCGCGATTACTCACTCGAGCGCGGGCGCGCGCTGATCGGCGCCTATGAGGTTGTGCGGCCACTCACGGACGGCGAACGCGAAGCAGTGCCGACTCTCGCACGCGGCGCAGCGTTGCGCTTCTTCGCCACGCGGTTGGCGGATTGGGGCGCGACACCTGGAGGCGCGATACTGACGCTGAAAGATCCCATAGAGTACGCGCGGAAACTAGTCTTCCATAGTGCAGCGCATGATGTGGCAGCTTATGTGGGGTAATCGGTTTTCCATCGCGATGTTGGGCGGTTCAGCCGCCTCCGCTGCGATAATTGCCGCCGCAGTGACGATACTGAACCTACCGTACGCCTCGACGTTTCCCGTGTGGTTGTCGATGGGCTTTGCGGCCAACGTTCTGGTAGCGGGCACGATTGGTCTTGCTTGGCACAGTTATGCATATAACCGCGGCTGGCGTTCGGTGTGGTTCTATGTGCTGGCGGCCTGGGCTGTGGGTTTCGCCATTCCTCTTGCCCTGTTCGCAGTGCCAGCTCTAATCAACGGAGAATTTTTCGGAACGGCGCTCCCGTTTCTTTCGATGATTGCGTGCCTGATTGGTGGATCACTAGCCATGCTCACTGCACTGTTCGCCTGGCTCATTCGCCGGCCCGATCGCGATCCGCAACCGAATCCGCCTACATCATCGCCATGAGCA
>JBQTJK010000052.1:0-9814 GCA_052387215.1 Caulobacteraceae bacterium | reverse complement strand
CCCGCCATGAAGGCGACGATGCCGGTGACGGCGATCAGCGAAAGCGCCGTGCCCACTTCCGGCGAATAGATGATGTCGCCTTTCTCGCGCGCCTGTTCCAGCTTTCGCGGCGTCGGCTCTTCTGTGCGCTCGTCGTCCTGCTCGGCCATGCGCTAGCTCAACCAGGTTGCGTAGCGCTCGAGGCTATCGAGCCAGATCAGCATGCCGGTGGAGAGGCCAAGCGCGAACACGACGAGCCCGCCCATGATCTGCAGCGGCAAAGCGACGAAAAACACTTGGATCTGCGGGATCAGACGAGAGAGCACACCCAGGCCCACGCGGAAGATCATGCCCGCCGCCACGAGCGGGATTGCGATTTGGAAGCCGACGCGGAACGAGGCCGCCGTCGCATCAAGCGCAAGCTCGGCCGCATCGCCGACAGGCGGCTGCGCGCCGAGCGAGATCACTTGGTACGATCCGGCGATGCCCTGGAGGAACATGTGATGCAGGCCGGTGCTGAAGATTAGCGCCACGCCGAGCACGCCGAGGAAGACGGCCACCAGTTGGCCCGATTGCGTCATCGTGGGGTCGGCGGTCTGGGCAAACGAGATGCCCATCTCCATGCCGACGATCTGCCCCGCCGTCGCCAGCGACGAGACCAACATCCGCGCCGCCCCGCCCAGCAGCACGCCGATCAGAATTTCCGCGCCGACCTGAAACGCCATCCCCCAAGCCGTCGCCGCCGCCGCCGGCACGTTGTTGGCGAGCGCCGGCCCGATGCCGATCGCCATCGCCAGCGCAAAGCCCAAGCGGATGCGCGCGGGCACTGCCGGTTCGCCGAAGCCCGGCAGCAGCATTATCATGGCGCCGATGCGCGCGAACAGCAGCGCGGTGGCCCAAATCTCGACGCCGTAGAGCGTGAGGTTCATGGCTAGAACGCCGCGATCCGTTCGAAGATGTCGGCGGTGAAACCGCCGAGCAGCCCTCCCATGATCGGCAGGAAGAGCAAGATGGCGAAGAAAATCGCCAGTATCTTCGGCACGAACACCAAAGTCTGCTCTTGGATCTGGGTCAGCGTCTGCAGCAGCGAAACGACAAGGCCCACCACCAGCCCGACAATCATCGGGCCCGCGGCCACCAGCACTGTGATCCAGATTGCGTCGCGTCCGAGGTCGAGGACTTCCGCGCCAGACATAGGGCCTCCGCGAGCGCGGCAAATTCTGCCGGCCTAGGGTCAGGGGTCGGCCCGACGTGGTTAATGCGGCGTTTCCGACTGGCTTACGTCTGCGCAACGCGCCGAGGCGCACACGGCCGACGCGAAAAACGTGCTCGCGCGGCAACACTGAGATTCAGTTTGCAGCGATAGCATCCATTTCACCGAATCGACCTCATCTTGGATTCAGACGTGCAATGGAACGATGGGGCGTTCCCGAACGTAGAACACGTCGCAAGGAAACGTGCTGCAGGGGCTAACCATGCTGAATGCCATCGCCCGCTTTTTCAGAGGTCTGTTCGACCGCAAGGCCGACAACTTCAAAGACCTCTTGATCGCCGATCTGGGCATCGAGCGCTAAGTCAGTACCGGCAGAGCTATCCGCCCGGCGGAACGCCGGCGTTGAAGCTTTCGATCAGGCTGCCCGCCACCAGCCGCCAGCCGTCGACCAGCACGAAGAAGATCAGCTTAAAGGGCAAGCTCACGGTCACCGGCGGCATCATCATCATGCCCATAGCCATCAGCAGGGACGCGACCACGAGGTCGATGATCACGAACGGCACGAACAGCATGAAGCCGATCTCGAACGCGCGCCTCAGCTCAGACACCATGAACGCCGGCGCGAGGATCCTGAGCGGCGTCTCCTCCGCGCTGGCCGGCGGCGTTTCCAGGCGCGCCATGTCGATGAACAGCATCAGATCGTCTTCGCGCGTCTGGCCGACCATGAACACCTTGAGCGGCGCGACGATGCGCGGAAACGCCTCGTCTAGCGGCATTTCCTCGTTCATGACCGGTCCGATGCCGGCCTGGTAGGCCTCGCTCCACACCGGCTGCATCACGAATGCGGTGAGGAACAGCGACAGCGACACGATCACCACGTTCGGCGGCGCCTGCTGCAGGCCGATCGCGGTGCGCAGCAGAGAGAGCACCACGACGATTCGCACGAAGCTCGTCGTCATGATGATGATCGACGGCGCTAGCGAGAGCACGGTGATCAGGGCGGCGAGTTGGAGCACACGGGCGGTTAGGCCGTCGCCGGTGCCGAGGTTAACCGAGAGCGTCGGGTTCGTGGCTGCCGCATACGCGACGCCGCCGCCGATGAGCATCGACATGAGGAGCGACGCGGCGAGGATGATTATCCAGCTTCGCACTGGACGGCGCGCAACCCTTGGAGAGTTGGAGCGCGGGCCTTCAGGCGCGCTTTTTCCGGCTGCCGCGCCTTGTGCGCCTGAAGGCCCGCGCTCCAACCTCGCGACGTTCACGGCGGCGTCTCCCCGGCTGTCTGCTTCGCCGCCATGCCGCCGACCACGACGTCGCCGCCCGGTCCCAGCAGCAGCACATGCTCGCGCTCGTCGACGCGCACAATCACCAAGCGCCGCCGCGGATCGAGCATCAGCGTTTCGGTGACGCGCATGCGCTTTAGCCCCTGCGCGCCGCGCTGCAGCATGCCGAGCCGGCGCGCCGCGTAGGCTGCACCCAGGATCAGCGCCAAGGTCGCGATGAGCGCAAACAGCGCGCGCGCCCAATCCAGCAATTCCACCAACGCCTCCGTTCTGGAGTTTCGCGTCTCGTGGCTGGGCCGGTTTGGTAAACGAGGTCTTAATTTGCGCGCCCGAAATTAAGTCGCGCTTAACCATGCTCGGTTCGACTAGGCAAAGTTTGCAGCCTCTGAGTCGGACCACGTGGATCTCGCCAATACCCCTTTCTTCGGTCTGCTTCGCGCCCGGCTCGATCAGCTGAGCGAGCGGCAGCGGTTGATTTCGGAAAACATCGCCAACGCCTCAACCCCCGGCTATCGGCCGCGGGATCTGGATACGGCCGGGTTCGAACGCATGCTGGCCTCGGCCGCGGGCAATCGCAGCGGCATGGCGATCGCGCGCACCAATCCCGGTCACATGGGGCCGGGCGGCGGTGCAGCGTCGGCGAACGTGATCACGCGCGACGACAGCGAGACGACGATGGACGGCAACGCGGTCGTGCTCGAAGAGCAGATGGCGCGCGCCGCCGAAACGCGGATGGCGTTCGAGACCGGCATTGCCCTCTACCAGAAGGGTTTGGAGCTGATGCGCATGGCCGCTCGGCTCCCCGGACGATGAGAAGGCGGAGATGAGTAGATGACCGACATCAACGCCGCCATCGCCGCAGCCGCCTCCGGCATGCGCGCGCAAACCGTGCGCATGCGGATCGCCGCGGAAAACGTAGCCAACGCCAACTCGACCGGGACCGATCCGAACAGCGATCCGTTCCGGCGGCGCATTCCGCTGTTGGAGTCGACGACGCTCGCCTCCGGCGCACGCGGCGTGATCGTGAAGGGCGCGACGTTCGATATGAGCGACTTCCGCGAGGAATATAATCCGAGCCACCCGGCTGCCGATGAACGCGGCTACGTGCACTTGCCGAATGTCGACACGCTGGTCGAAATGATGGACCTGCGCGAAGCCACGCGCGCCTACGAAGCCAACCTCAACATGATCGAAGCGGCGCGCACGATGACCAATCGCGCGCTCGATCTTCTGCGGAGATAATAGATGGCGATCGATCCAGTCTCGGCGGCGCGGGCTTACCAACAGGCCGCCCAGGCGTTGCAGAACGGCGGCGCGGCGCAAGGCGGTGACGCCGTCGATTTCGGCGGGCTTGTGCAGGAGGCGATCCGCCAAGCCGGACAGAGCGCGACGGTCGCGGAGAACCAAGCGCTCGCGGTAGCGGCTGGGCAAGCCGACATCGTTGATGTAGTGACGGCGATCGCGGCGGCGGAGACGCAGCTGCAGACGGTGATCGCGGTGCGCGATCAGGTCATCCAAGCGTATCAGGAAATTCTGCGCATGCCGATCTGAGGCGACTGCCGCACAACTTTGTTGCGTCGCTTGGGAACATCGTTCGGAACCGAACGTTGGAGCGTCATCAGGTTCCTTAACGGAGAATTTCCCATGCTCGGCTGGGCTATCGGCTTCTTCATCGCCGCGCTGGTCGCGGCCATTTTTGGTTTTGGCGGTATAGCCACGGCGTTCACCGGCATCGCCATCATCTTGTTCTGGGTGTTCCTCGCCCTCTTCGTGCTGTCGCTAGTGTTCAACACGTTCGGCGGTTCGCACGCGGCTGGCGCTGGAGGCGGACGCACGTTCGCGACCATCGCGCTCATCGCGGGCGTAGCGCTCCTTGTGTACGCGTGGGTCGACAATGACATGTCGGCTGAGCGTGTCGGCCGCGAGATCGACCAGACCGCGGTGCAGGTTGCGGAAGGCACCAGCGATGCGCTCTCCGAAGGCGCGGACCGCGCCGAGAACCTGGTCGACGAGACCAGCGATGAAGTTCGCAACGACACCGCCGCAGGCTTGGACGAACCCTCCGAGAACGTCGATCCCGATAACAATCCGAACAACTAGGTTCATCCCCCGCCCACATCCCCTCTCGGCCCGAGCCTCGCTCGGGCCGGGTCGTTTCGGCGGAACGGCGCGGCGTTCCGCTGCGTTCGACCATTACGAGGAGACACGTCATGGCCCGCCACCGCGAAGACATCGCCAAGCTCAATCACATCGCCACCATCCTGATCGATGCGCGCCGGCTCTATATCCGCGCGGCGAACCTCGCCGACGAGACCGACGCGCGCGCCCGCATCGAGCGTACGATTGAGGAGCGCAGCCAGCTTCTGGCTGACACCCAGCAAATGGTGCGGAGCTTGCGCGGCAAGCCGGCCCACGAAGGTTCCCTGCTTGGCGGCGCGCACAAGACGTTTCTCGACGTTCGAGCCATGTTTGACCGCGACGTCAAGGCCGCGTTGGCGGAAGTCGATCGCGGCGAAAACTATCTCCGCGACGAGATCCGCAACGCGATGCGCGACGCGGACTTGAGCGCCGAGACGCGGGCTTTCCTGGGCGTGGCGCTCGACCGGCTCGTCTCGGGCGAACAACGGATCGAAGGGAAGCTCGAGGAGGCCGAGCACATGCCGCCGGCAAATCGGAGCGAGGACGCGCAGCAGCCGACGCATCATTAGGGGGCCGGGACGCTCGCCTAGCACGCGTAAGCGCCGATACGGAAAGCGGTTATCGACAGGTCTGTGTGACACTCGCGACGCAGTCGTCAGAAAACTCGATCCCAACTCTCCCGCTGAGCGATTTCGGCGGCAGTTTTTGCGACATTTCTGTTAACACCAGGTCATCTGGAATGAGGGGAGTTTTTCCATGGACCCGAAACGCATGTCGTTGCTGCGCGCAGGTTGCGCGCTCGCTGTCGGACTAACCGCGCCGACGCTCGCGTTAGCGCAAGACGAAGATGAGATCGTCGTAACGGCGACTCACCGCGAACAGTCGATTCTAGACGTGCCGTTCTCAGTGAACGCACAGACTGCCGAGGATATCGAGCGCACCGGCGCGACGACACTCGAAGATCTGTCCCGCAACGTTGCAGGCATGTCGATCCAGAATCTTGGCCCGGGGCAAAGTCAGGTCGCGCTACGCGGCGTCTCTGCCGGCCAAATCGTACGCGACCAGCCGGGTGTGAAGGAGCAAGTCGGCGTCTACCTCGACGACTCGGTGATCTCGCTCTCGCTGTTCACGCCCGACCTCGATCTGTTCGACTTGAACCGGGTCGAGACGTTGCGCGGTCCGCAAGGCACGCTGTTCGGCTCCGGCTCGGTCGGCGGCACAATTCGCTACATTACCAACCAGCCCGATCTCGACACCTTCGCCGGCACGATCGAGGGAAGCGTCAACACGATCGACGACGGCGGCCAAGGCGGTCATTTGAAAGGCATGGTCAACTTGCCGCTGCTGGAAGGCGTACTTGGCCTGCGCGTCGTCGGCTTCCACACCGAGTATGGCGGTTTCATCGACGCGCTGCGAGAAGGCGGCAGCATCACCGAGGACGTGAACAGCGGCAGGCGCACGGGCTTCCGTGCTGCGCTCGGCATGCAGGTCACGCCCAATCTACTCATCACTCCGCGCGTCGCTTACCAGATGGTCGAAGTGAATGGGTTCAATCGCCAAGAAGCCTACAATCTCTTCGCAAATCCGTTCACCACAACGCGCCCTGCTGTAACGTTTGACGAGCGCCAGCAATTCCTCATGCTGGATGAGGAATTCAGCGACGAGACGACGATTGCCGACGTCACCGTCAATTGGGACATGGGCAACGTCGAACTCACGTCGATCACGAGCTATGTCCAGCGCAACATCCTCGTGAGCCGCGACGCCAGCGCTCTTACAGGCAGCGTCTCCGTCGACCTCGGTTTCCCGGACGCCGCAGTACTATTGCCATCCAATCTGCGCGATACGACAAGCCTCGATCAGCACACACAGGAAGTACGCCTCACATCCGATTACGAGAGTCCGTTCCAGTGGCTCATCGGTGCATTCTACTCCAACGTTGATCGTTTCTACCGGCAGCGCCTGCCAACGCCCGGCTATGACGCTTTCACCGACGCAGCGTTTGGGGCAGGCACCTCTGCGGCGGTGGCCAACGGCTTCCCGCTCGATTCGCCCTACAACTCGGATCTGCCGTACGACATCGGCCAGTGGGCGATCTTCGGCGAAGGCAGCTACGACCTCACGGATCGCTTCACAGTCACCGTTGGCGGTCGCTATTACGAGTTCGATGAGGAGCGCGCGTTCGTCTCCGGCGGTCTGTTCTCCAACGGCGACAACCGGACGGACACGACCTCGTCGGAGGGCTTCAGCCCGCGCGTGATCGCCAGTTACGACGTGACCGACGATCTCACGTTCAATGTGCAGGCGGCGCAGGGCTTCCGGCTCGGCGGCGTCAACGACCCCTTGAACATACCGCTGTGCACGCCCGCTGACGTGGCGATCTTCGGCGGCTTCCAGACCTACGACGACGAAACGTCCTGGAACTATGAGGCCGGCGTTAAGCTGGGCGGGGCGCGTTTCAACATGACCAGTGCGGTCTTCTACAACGACATCACTGACTTGCAGGTCACGCTCGACGCAGGCTCGTGCTCGTCGCGCATCTCGTTCAACGTGCCTTCCGCACATGCGGCCGGGCTCGAAATGGAGTTCGGCTGGATCCCGATCGATGGGCTCGAATTCAGCTTCGCGGGCAGCTGGTTACAGGCAGAGTTCGACTCCACTGTTCGCGACGGTGGCGGCGCCGTCATTGGTGGCATCGAGGAGGGAAATCGCCTCGCGTCCGTGCCCGAGTATCAGATTGCAGCGACGGCTGCCTATTACTGGCCATGGCAAGCCTTTGGCGAGGGCATGGAAGCTTTCGTGGCCGCATCCGTGCAGCACATCGGCAGCCGCTACACGCAGCCGAGCGATCAGGTGGGCAACCCGCGCAGCTTCGTGCACGGCCTGGATTTCGGTGACCCACCCCTTGGTGCGGCGACAACGCTCGATCTCGAACTCGAGCCCTATACTATCGTGAACCTCAATGCGGGGCTCGAGTCCGAGGAATGGGCGTTCATCCTCTTCGTCAACAACGCGACTGACGAGAACGCCAATCTCGCATTTGACCGCGAGCGCGGCGGGCGCGCCCGGCTCGGCTTCCACACCAACCAGCCGCGCACGATCGGCGTGACGGTGCGCCGCTCGTTCTAGAGGCGGCAAGACTCATACAAAGGCCGCGGCTCGCGCCGCGGCCTTTTTCTTTGCGCCGCGCCCGCCTAGGCTTGGCCTATGAGCTGGGACAAGGACATCGAAGAACTGCGCCGGCGCGAGGCGCTGGCTGAAGAGATGGGCGGCGAAGAGCGCGTGGCCCGGCAGAAGGCGAGCGGCAAGCTCACCGCGCGCGAGCGGGTCGATGCGCTGCTCGATCCGGGCAGCTTCCACGAGACTGGCAAGATCGCCGGCAAGGCCGAGTATGGCGCGGACAATCAGCTCGCCGCGTTTCGCGCCACGCCGTTCGTGGTCGGCCGCGGGACGATCGACGGACGGCCGGTCTGTATCCAGGCCGACGATTTCTCGGTGCGCGGCGGCGCGGCGGACGCCGGCATCTGGCAGAAGCTCGTCTTCGCCGAGCAGATGGCGAACGAATATCGCATGCCGCTGATCCGCATGGTCGACGGCACTGGCGGCGGCGGCTCGGTCAAAATGCTGGAGAAGGATCCGCGCACCTACATTCCGCAAACGCCAGGCTGGGAATGGGTGGTGGCGAATATGGCGAGCGTGCCGGTGGTGGCGCTGGCGCTGGGCCCATGCGCCGGCCTGGGCGCGGGACGGGTCGCGGCGAGCCATTACAGCGTCATGGTCCAAGGGCTTTCGCAGGTTTTCGTCGGCGGCCCACCGCTGGCGAAAGCGATTGGCGAAGACGTCGATAAGGAAGGCCTGGGCGGCGCCGAGATGAACGGCAAGAATGGCGTTGTGGACGATATCGTCGCGAGCGAGGCAGAGGCGTTCGCGGCTGCGCGCAAATTTCTCTCCTACCTGCCCATGTCCGTCCACGAACTGCCCGCCCGCGTGCCGAACGGCGACGCAGCGGATCGTCGCGATGCCACGTTGATCGACGTGGTGCCGCGCGACCGGCGCGTGCCTTACAAGATGCGCCGCATTGTCGAAGCCTGCGCCGATGCGGGTTCGTTTTTCGAGACCGGCCGGCAATGGGGGCGCGGGCTGATCACCGGCTTTGCGCGCATCGACGGCTATGCGGTTGCGGTGCTCGCTGGCGATCCGATGATTCTGGCCGGCGCGTGGACGGCGGATGTCAGCCGCAAGCTGATCAAGCACGTCGATCTGGCGCAAACGTTCCATCTGCCTGTCGTGCATTTCGTCGACTGCCCCGGCTTCGCCGTCGGCGTGAAGCACGAGCGCGCGGCGACAGTGAAGCTCGGCGTGCAGGCGATGGCGGCAGTGTACCAGGCGACCGTGCCGTGGTGCTCGGTCGTGGTGCGCACCGCCTATGGTCTAGCAGGCTCGGCCATGATGAACCCCACGCGGACGAAGGTGCGCTATTGCTGGCCGAGCGGCGATTGGGGTTCGCTACCGCTCGAAGGCGGCATCGAAGCGGCGTTCAAGCGCGAGCTGGAGGCCCATCCCGATCCGGAAGCACGACTCGCCGAAATCCGCGCCTGGGCCGAGGCGCTGCGTTCGCCGTTCCGCACCGCGGAGAGCTTCTACGCCGAAGAAATCATCGATCCGCGCGATACCCGCCCGCTGCTGTGCGAGTGGGCGCATTTGGCGCAGCGCGTGGGTGAGACGGGGCCGAGCAGTTTTGGCATGCGGCCTTAGCGAAAAGGCCGCTGGCTTTCGCCAACGGCCCTTCCGTTTCGTCCTTCGCTTGACGCGTTACGGCGTCGTCGCCGGCGCTGGCGCCGGCGTCGTAGTGGCCGGAGCCGGCGTCGTTGTTGCGGGCGCCTCCGCCGGCGCGTTGGCTGGAATGGCCGCCGGTTCAGACGCCGGCGCGATGCGCGTCAAGGCGCTGATGTCGCCCTGCGTTACGTAGAAGATTTCACGGTTGCGCGAGCCGCCGGTTTGCGTCGCATCGTCGTGATAGACTTCGTACGTCGCCCAATCATCTTCGCGCGTCGCCGGATCGTCTAGGTGCGCGGCGGCCAGCAGCGCGTCCATCGGATCGTAGACCAGACGGATCACGTCCGCTTCCGTGCCGGTGTAGACGACACGCAGCGCTGTGCCGGCCGGCGTCTGTCCGGTCTTGCCGATCAGCAGCGCGCGG
>JBQTJK010000051.1:0-11792 GCA_052387215.1 Caulobacteraceae bacterium | reverse complement strand
TGCGTTAGTCATTTGCGGGTAGCGCGGTTTCAATTCCGAGTAGCTCTTCCACACGGGCGACCCATCTCCTTACGGAAGGGTAATCTTGCAGATCAAAGCCGCCTAGGGGCGCCTTTCGGGTGTACGCGACCAGCGCGACGTCAGCGAGTGTGAGCGCATCACCGGCGAGGAATGGCATCACCTTCAGCTGCGACTCCATCTTCGCCAGCGCTGCATTGCCTTTCGTCAGCAATGCAGGGTCGAGTTCGTCTTCGCGCTTGCCGAGATAATGTTTGCGCGCAATGCGCACGGCGATCGCGGGCTCGTGGCTGTATTGCTCCCAGAACAGCCATTCGTACATCTTGGCGCGATCGTACGGATCCGATGGAACGAGATCGCTGCCCTCCGCGAAGTGCAGCATGATCGCATTCGACTGCGCGAGGATGCGCCGGTCGGCGAGAACAACCACCGGCACTTGCCCAGCTGGATTGATGGCGAGGAATTCCGGCGTGCGTGTCGAGCCGTCGAAGCTGTCGGTCTCGATCCACTCGTAGGCAATGCCGAGCCGGTCAAGAACCCACTTGGGCTTGAGGCAATTGCCGCTGACTGAGCTGCCATAGAGTTTGATCGCCATCGCCGCCTCCGCCAGCCAGGGCGCCAGGGTGCCACACACTATTTCGCTCTCAAGTCCGGATCGAAGATCGCACCACCGGTCGAGCGAAATAGTGTGTGTCACCCCTACGACCCCTACGAGGACGCCAGCGGTCCAAGCTTGATCTCAGCGTCCAGAAGCCTCCCGCGCGGCGCGGAATTCGGCGTCGGCGCGCCATTGCGGCCATTGGTTGTTGTCGGCGAGGCGTCGGCCCACCGTGTAGAGCGCTTCCAAGTCTTCCGCGCCGCCGCTCATGTCCCACTCCGCCGTCACCTCATCCGACGGCTTGTGATAATCCTCGGCGACATAGCGCGCATTGATCGCGGCGCCGCGCTCCCTGCCGCCTTCTACCATATCGATGCCATTCGAGGTGTAGAGCACCGGTATGCCTAGCTGGGCGAAGTGCAGATGATCGGATCGGTAGAAGTAGCCGGCCTCGGGCGATGAATCCGGCTCCACCCGCCTGCCCTGCGCGTGCAAGGCCTGGGTCAGGAGATCGTCCATCTCACTCTTGCCGTAGCCCACGACTTCGATGTCACGCGTGCGGCCAAAGTTGTTGATGCCGTCCATGTTGATCGCGGCGACCGTGTTGCGCGGTTCGAAGATCGGATGCTGCATGTAGTAGAGCGCACCCAATAGCCCTTGCTCTTCCGCCGTCAAAGCAATGAACGCGACCGAGCGTTGCGGGCGGCCATCGGCGTTGAATCGGCGCGCAAGCTCGATCAGCGCCGCCGTTCCGGTTGCGTTGTCGAGCGCGCCGTTGCAGATGTCGTCGCCGTTGATCGCCGGGCAGCGGCCTAGATGATCCCAGTGCGCCGAATAGATGATGGTCTCGTCGGGCCGCTGGGTTCCGGGCACAACGCCGACAACGTTGTAGGTCGTGCGCTGCTCTGTGCGCGTTTCGAGGCGAAGCGAACCCGTGAGGTTCATGCGCACTGCGCGGAAGCCGCGTCGTTGCGCGCGTGCTTTGAGTTCGTTGAAATCGAGATTGGCGCGGCGGAAGGTCTCCATCGCCACATCGTTGTGAATCCAGCCTTCGAAACCGGCGCGGCTGGCGCCGCGGTCCTCACGCACGATGTCCCAGCGCGCGCTGCCGGTAGAGCTTTGGATCACCGCCCATGGATAGGCGGCAGGGGCGGTTTCGTGGATGATGATGGCGCCGGCGGCGCCTTGGCGGCCGGCCTCCTCGAACTTGTACGTCCAGCGGCCGTAATAAGTCATGGCGCGGCCGCCGAAGCCGCGGTCGTCGCCGGTCTCGAAATCGGGATCGTTGATCAGGATGACGGCGATCTTGCCGCGCATGTCGACGCCTTCGTAATCATTCCACCCGAGTTCGGGCGCGTTGATGCCGTAGCCGACAAACACGAGCGGCGCGTTCTGGATGTCGACGGCCGGATCGAGCCGGCGCGTCCAGGCCGAGAACTGCGTGGCGTAAGTATACTCGCGCGCGCCGTCGCGGCCCGAGAGAGTGAGGGTCGGCGGCGTTGTGAGCGTGGCGGCGACAAGCGTCGTTTCCTGACGCCAGGATCGCGTGCCGTCCGGCAGCGTCACGCCCGGCTGCAGGCCGGCGGCGGCGTAGGCGCGTTCGAGGTAGTCGATGGTCAGACGCTGGCCGTTCGTGCCCGGGGCGCGGCCTTCGAATTCATCCGAAGACAGCACCCGCACGTGCGCCATCAGCGCGTCGGCGGAGAGCGGCGGATGCTGAAATGCAGCGATGTCGGATGCCGCCGGCGTCACCGACTGACTAGCGCTGGCGCAAGCAGCGAGTACCAGCGTTGCCGCGGCGATGATGAAACGAACGCGCATATGGATGTCCCCCAACAATTCTGTTTGATGACAGGTAGCGCGGGCTTTGCCTGCGCTCAACCGGCGGTGTGCAACAGGGACAAGTTCCAGCATCTGTGATATGAGATCGCGTGTGCTGGGCCGCCAGTGCACGCGAACCAATGCACGCGGTTCATGGAGGCCAGACAGTGGCCGATGGGCGAACCGAGCGGCGTCTCGCCGCCATCCTCGCAGCGGACGTGGTCGGCTATAGCCGCATGATCGCCGCCGACGAAGCCGCGACCCTGCGCCAATTCAAGGCCTGCGTCAGCGAGGCGCTTGAACCGCTGGCGCACGAACATGGCGGACGCATCGTCAAGACCATGGGCGACGGCGTGCTGGTCGAGTTTTCCAGCGCCGTAGAAGCGCTGCTATGTGCGTCAGCGTTCCAGCGCGCCATGGCGGCGCGCAACGCGCACCTGCCATCGCCTCAGCGCGTCGAATTCCGTGTCGGCATCCACGACGGCGATGTTGTCCACGAGGATGGCGATGTGTTCGGTGAAGTGGTCGCCGTCGCCGCTCGGCTCGAAGGTTTGGCCGAACCCGGCGGCGTGTGCGTCTCCGCGAGGGTGCGCGAGGATGCCGAGGGCCGCGCCGATTTCGGCTTCGAGGATCTGGGCGAGCAGCGCTTGAAGAACGTCGCCAGACCCGTGCGCGCGTTCCGCGTCAAGCTCGAGGCGCAACTGCGGCCGCACCTGGCCTTGCCTGACAAGCCCTCCATCGCCGTGCTGCCGTTCGAGAACATGAGCGGCGACAAAGGTCAGGAGTATTTTGCCGATGGCGTGAGCGAAGACATCATCACAGCGCTGTCGCGTTGGCGCTGGTTCTTCGTCATCGCTCGCAATTCGAGCTTCATCTACAAGGGGCGCTCCGTCGACGTGACGCAAGTGGGACGCGAACTTGGCGTCCGTTATGTGCTGGAGGGCAGCGTCCGCCGCGACGGCGCGCGCGTGCGCGTGGTCGCGCAGCTGATCGACGCTGCCACCGGCGTTCATATTTGGGCTGACACATTCGATCGCGACCTGACCGATCTGTTCGCGCTACATGACGAGATCACCGAGCATGTCGTGGGGGCGATCGAGCCGGCCATGCTCCACAGCGAAGGCGAGCGCGCGGCCCATAAGAGCGCCGCCGATCTCAGCGCTTTCGACTGCTTCCAGCGCGGCATGTGGCACTTGAACCGCATCACCGTTGAGGATTTCCGGGCTGCGCGGGAGCTGTTTACCGAAGCCACGCGCCGCGACCCAGGCCTGTCGTTAGGCTATACGGGCCTTGCCCGCATTCTGTATGGCTCGGCGCTACGCCGCTGGTCGGCAGATCCCCGCTTAGATTTGTTGGAGGCGGAGAACCTGGCGCGCACTGCCATCAAGCTCGATGCGCGCGACGCGTGGGCGCACTTCGCGCTGTCCGGCGCACTGCTCTATCTTGGCCGGCACGAAGACGCGCTCGAGACCGCGCTGCGAGCGGTGGCGCTCAATACCAATTTTGCGTTCGGCCACTTCCGCCACGGGCAGGTGTTGACGTGCATCGGCCGCGCTGGCGAAGGCGTCGAGCCGATCGCGCGCAGCATTCGCTACAGCCCATTCGATCCGCAAATGGGATCGATGCTCGGCGCACTTTCCCTGGCTCATTATCACGCGGGCGATTTCGAGACGGCCGCGGCGCGCGCGCAGGAATCGGTTTATCTTGGCTTCGCTCATGGCGCACTTGCGCTCGCCGCAAGTCTGGCCCGCCTCGACCGCGTCGCGGCGGCGCGGGCGGCTCTCGAGCCGCCTGAGCGCGCCGGCGAGCTTGCCGCGGGGTTGTTCATCCCATACGCGCGCAATGCGGACTATGAGGATTTCCTCGGCGCCCTGCGTTTGGCCGGCCTGCGCGCGCCCTTGGCCGGCGATCTCGACGACCTGCGCTCGCCGATAGGCCGCGCCTGACGCGCCTTGCGCATCGCGTTCGCCAGCGGATGCTCGTCGGAAATGTAGCGACCGCGCAGCGCGATCGTAATGATTCCGGGCGTGAGCTTCGTGTTCGGCGTCTGCGTGATGCGCACCTCGAAATCGTACGCGGGCTCGTAGGTGAACACCACGGGGGTCCGCGGCGTTCCGGTAAGAGCCTGAAGAACCGTTGCGCGAAAGGCTTCTTGGATGCCCGCGGGCATGGTCTCAATATACCCCTCCAGCAGCGCCTTGTTGTCCGGGTCGTTGTCGAACACCCATCCGAGTTGAAGTCCCTTGCCGGGCGCAAACGTATTCTTATGCGCGCCGGCGGTGGCGGCTATGTTCTCCGGAGAGAACGCTACGTTGAGCTTCAGAACTGTTGCATCGCCAGTCGGCATCATCACCCCCCTCGCGCGCCTCGCCGTTCGGCGATCCGGCGCTGTGGCGCGAGCCTACGCCTGGCAGGCGCACTGCGCCACCGGACTAGCGTTCAAGGCGAACGCCCGCCACCCCACGGACGGCAACATCACAAGACACCGAGTTTCTTTTGCAGGTCGGTGGATGAGGTCGTGTACAGGAACACCAGCCGCTCGCCGGGGCGCGCGATCTTGAACGCGGCTTGCGACATGAGAGCGGCTTCGTGGAAACCGCACAGGATGAGCTTCAACTTGCCCGGATAGGTGTTGATGTCGCCGATGGCGAAGATGCCGGGCTCGTTGCTCTCGAACTTCTCCGTGTCGACCGGGATCAGGTTCTCGTTGAGGTTCAGGCCGAAGTCCGCGATCGGTCCGAGCTTCATGGTGAGGCCGTAGAACGCCAGGAGATCGGTGCAGGCAATGTCGTAGGCGCCCTTGTCCTTGGTGAAGCAATTGACGGCGCTGAGCGCGCCGTCCGCGCCCGTAATGCCCTTCAAATCGGCGATCTCCAGACGCACCTTGCCTTCGGCCACGAGCTTGCGCATCTGCGCCACCGAGTGCGGTGCGGCGCGGAAGTCGTCGCGGCGGTGGATCAACGTCGTGCTCTTGGCGATCGGCTGCAGGTTCAGCACCCAATCCAGCGCGCTGTCGCCGCCGCCGGCAATAACGATGTCGCGACCGCGGAAGCGCTCCATTTGACGGACAGCGTAATGCACGGTCGCGCCTTCATAGGCTTCGATCCCCTCAATCTTGGGCTTGCGTGGCACGAACGAACCGCCGCCCGCGGCAATCACCAGCACGGGCGCCGTGATGGTGGCGCCGAGTTCGGTGCGGAGCTTGAACTTGCCATCCGGCAGACGCTCCAGAGCTTCGGCCATCTGCGCGAGATGGAAGGTCGGCTTGAACGGCGCGATCTGGTGCAGGAGCGCATCGGTGAGGCCCTGGCCCGTCACCATCGCGAGCGCCGGGATGTCGTAGATCGGTTTCTCGGGATAGAGCTCGGCGCACTGACCGCCTGGACGGTCGAGCACGTCGACGACGTGCGATTTGAGATCCAACAGACCAAGTTCGAATACCGCGAACAGACCGACGGGCCCCGCGCCGACGATGATCACATCCGTTTCGTAGGCCTCGCCAGGCGTGGCGGAAGCGACCTTATGCAGCGCGCCGGGCGCGTTCATCCCTTCTTCTCCTCAAGCGGTTTCGCCGGGCTTTTGCGGTCCCGCGCCCGGCTTGTCCATCGCCGCTCACGCCTATTTAGGCGCCCGAAGGCGAGCCGTGCAGCGTGACAAGGCTTCGCGGCCTTCCATACGACACTCCCCAGCCGCCATCTCGCCATGGCCAAGCGCTGCTTTCAGGCTATCCTCGCGCGATGATGAACTTTTTGCGCGCCCTCGCCATTGCCTGCACGGCGCTGGTTTTCTCAGCCGCCCCCGCTCGAGCGCAGGTGCAGTGGGACAATGTCTCGCGCATCGTCGTCATCGGCGATCTCGAAGGCGACTACGAGAAATTTGCCAATATGCTGCGCACGGCCGCCCTGATCGACGCGCGCAACAATTGGTCCGGCGGACGCACGCATCTGGTGCAGATCGGCGACATCCCTGACCGCGGTCCCAACAGCCGCATGATCATGGACTTGCTGATGCGGCTCGAACCGCAAGCGCAGCGCGCGGGCGGCCGGGTGCACGCGCTCATCGGCAATCACGAAGCGATGAACATCGAGGGTGATCTGCGCTACACGCATCCGGGTGAATTCGCCGCGTTCGCGACCCGCAATTCGGCGCGCGTGCGCGACCGGTACTACGAGCGCTATGTCAGCGCGCTGCGCGCCAATCCGCCGGAAAGCGGCCTGCCCACATTCGACGCCGCCTATCGCGCCCAATGGGACGCCGAGCGTCCGCTTGGCTGGGTTGAGCACCGCTTAGCTTGGGCGCCGAGCGGGCGCTATGGCCGCTGGGTCGCGCGCCACAACGCCGTGATCCGCATCAATGACACGCTGTTCCTGCACGCCGGCTTGGGGCCTGCATTCGCAGCTGCTTCGCGCGCGGCCATGAACGAAGCCGTCCGCGGCGGCCTCCGCGGGCAGCCGTCAACCGCCTTTCCGGATATCGTCACCAACCAGGAGGGGCCGCTCTGGTATCGCGGTCTTGCCCTGAACCCTGAGGCCACGGAGACAACCAACCTCGAGACCGTCTTGCGCTTACAAGGCGTCGCGCGTGTCGTCGTCGGCCACACCAAGGTCACATCCACGGTGCTGCCGCGCTTCAACGGGCGCGTGCTCATCGCCGACATCGCCGTGCCGCAGGGCCATTCAGACCCGCATGCATTCCTCATCATGGAGAATGGCGCCTGGATTACAGTGCATCGCGGCCAACGTGTGCCGATCGCGGCGTCAACGCCGCAGGCGACCTGCGCTTACCTGCGCCAGATCGCAGACTTGGACAACGGCGCGGGGCCTGTGGCGCAGCTCAGCGCCACGCAATGTGCGGCGCCCGCCGCCGCGAATTAGCCGCGGCAATTCTCGATGATCTGCCGTTCGAAGCGCGCGGGATTGTCGAGAATCTCGAAGAAATCCTCAAGATAGCGGCGCGCGCCTTGCCGGCGTGCCGCGACAAGCCGCGCCTCGCCGTCGATCACCGCGTAAAGCCGTTCGCGGCGTGATCGGAAGACTTCCGCCGCGGCGCGCGCCTGATCGTTGAAGCGGCACAAGCCGCGATAATGCCGCGTGCGCACATTTCGCACCGGAATCCCCTCAGGCGGCATGGCATAAGGCGTATCCACGAATCCGGAATAGTCGAAGTCGTAAGGCACGGGGATCACGTTTTCACGCGTGGCGGCGGTCGCCGCTAAGAGCTTGCCGTTGTGACAGCATTCTTCGTCGGCGTGACTCTGCGTCATGTCCCAATCAAGATTGCCGATCATGAACTGGAACATGCTGAACAGCGCCGCATGCTCCGGATCGAGTTGGTTCGAGCGGACTTCGTTGGTTTGCACGTCGAGGGCGGTCCGCCCGTTGCGGCGCGCGAGATCGTCGACGTCTTCGATCACGAAGTTCAGCTGCGTCTCTTCACGGCGACGCCGGCGGGTATCGCGATAGGTAACGCGCACGGGCCGAACGCGGAAGCTGAGCGGCGTAATGACATTGTAGAGCCGATAGGCCGTGTACTCGAGCACGGTAAACTGCTCATAGTTCGCGCCGGAACGGCAGCGTGTGACGAGCTTGATCTTGTTTTGCCCCTGCAGAACCGTGCCCTGGCGCGGCCCCAACAAATTGAGGCGCAGCGGCGGAAACGTGCAGATGCCCAACGTGCGGCGCGAAATGCCGCGCGGGGAGAGTTCGATCTCGAACCGCCGGGGCTCGCCGGCGCCGGCCAGCGTCAGCGTGGCTGGAAACGGGTCCATGCTGCGCGGCGCCGCGCGCACCAGGTCGCTTAGGGGCGCATCGATAGCGAACTGGAGTTCTGTTTCCTCGGAGAAAAGTGGGGTCTGAGCGGAAGCTGCCGCCGGGATGAAGGCCCAAAGCGCGGCGAGAAAAATGACTGCTCGTGCCCACGTCCGCATCGCCATCGCCGCCTCCCCTAAGTCCCTCGGCCAACTTTACGGCAGATTGAGCCGAGGGGAAGCAGCTCAAACCCAGCGCGAACGTCGGAATCACCGAAACGACGGCGCAAAGAACGATCACGGCGCGGAGTGCGGCACGCCGCTGGAACTGCCGGTCCGCCCCCAACCCGAGCTGCTGACTTGACCCAAGCCCCGGCGCGTCCCAACCAGCGCCCATGCGCGTGATCACCACGACCCACGACTTGGCGGCGCTCTGCCGCGAGCTGGCGCAGCAGCCCTTCGTCGCGGTCGACACCGAATTCATGCGCGAGACGACCTACTGGCCGAAGCTCTGTCTCATCCAAGCGGCGGCGCCGGGGGGCGAAGCGGTGATCGATCCGCTGGCGGAAGGTTTGAGCCTGGCGCCCTTTATGGAACTGATGGGCGCGCCGAAGGTGCTCAAGGTCTTTCATGCAGCACGGCAGGATCTTGAGATTTTCCTCAAGCTCGGGGGCGCGCTGCCCCATCCCGTGTTCGACACCCAGATCGCGGCGATGGCGTGCGGCTATGGCGATACGGTCGCCTATGACGCACTAGTGCAGCAGGTGCTGAAGCGGCGTTTGGACAAGTCCTCGCGCTTCACCGATTGGAGCCGCCGGCCGCTTTCGGAGTCGCAGCTCGCGTACGCGCTCGCCGATGTCACGCATCTGTGTGACGTCTATCCAAAAATGTACGCCAAGCTCGAACGCGAGAACCGGCTGTCGTGGCTCGACGAAGAACACGAATATCTACTTGATCCGTCGATCTATGACACGACTCCGCAGAATGCCTGGAATCGCTTGAAGCTGCGCAAGACGACGCCCGATTATGTGCTCGGCCTGCAGGTCGCCGCGGCGTGGCGCGAGCGGCAAGCGCAGCAGCGCGACGTGCCGCGCGGACGCATCGTCAAGGACGAGGCGCTTTATGAGATAGCCGAACACCGTCCGAAGAACCCGGCGGATTTCGAGCGCATGCGCGCGGTGCCGCGCGGCTTCGGCAATTCACGCGCCGCGCAGGACTTGATCCAGGCGATCGATCGCGCGTTTGGCGATCCGAACCGGGCGGTCTACAAATACGAGCGTCCGCCGCCGATACCGTCGGGCCTGGGGCCTACCGTCGAATTGCTCAAGGTGCTGCTGCGCTATGAGGCGGAGCGCCACAACGTTGCGCCGCGCCTCATCGCCTCGGCGGCCGAAGTCGAAGCGATCGCCGCCAGCGATGAGGCGGATGTCGCAGCCCTGCGCGGCTGGCGGCGCGAAGTGTTCGGCGAGCGCGCGCTGGCGCTGAAACACGGCAGGCTCGCGCTGCAGCTCAAGGACGGCAAAGTCACGGTCGAAGACGTGCCCTGATCACTCTGGGCTTGGAACCTCGGGCGCCTCGATCTTGATCTCGGCCGAATCGCTGGCGTTAGTTAGCGCGAACCGCCTCCGCGCAGGCGGCCTTGAAGTCGTAATCGACTTCGGCCGCGCAATCGGGCCATTTCTTGGTTTCAACCCAATATTGAGCCAGCCCGAGGCGGGCGGACAGCGATGGAAAGCGGCGATGCCTCCAGATCGGCTCGCCGCCGCCGCCGACGAAAAGCTGTAGCGGCGATTGTGATCGCGCCATGCCGAATGCCTTGTGATTGTCGGCGCGCAGCGGCCGGCCCTGGTCGAGCGCGGCCTCGATCACATCGAAAGCGCGGTCGGCGCAGCCGTGGCTGGCGGCGAACAAGCAGGTGGCGAGCGTGAGCGGACCGGCGCGCTGCGCTGCGTGGGCGAGCATCTGGTCGCAGGCCGCGCGACGTTCCTCGGGCGCTAGCCGAAGCAGCCGCACATAGTTGCGCAACACCTCCACGTCGCGTTCGCTGACGCCAAGGCGAGGCGGCACCCCTGGCGCAGCGAGCGCCTCCGCTTCATCCACCCGCCCTGCAACACTCAGCGTGGTCCACAGCAGATACCAGTTGAATGGAGAATCCGGCCAACGCGACCAAGCCGCGCTGGCGATTTCATAGGCAGTCTCCACGTCGCCGCGCGCGTTGAGCAAACTGGCGCGCAGGCCGTCGACCGCCGGCCCCAGCGGATCGAGCACGCTCGCCACTTCGAGAGCACCCGCTGCGTCCTTCAGGCGGCCTACGCTGTAGAGCCAGGCTGCGCGCGCGACATGAAGCGATGAGTCGTTCGGCGTGCGTTTGAGGGCTTCGTTCACGAGGCGAAGCTTTTCGCCGTGCTCGCCGAAAGCGGGCTTCAGCAGCGACAAGGCCGCGAGCGCCTGCGCGCAATCGGGGTCGAGGTCGAGCGCCCGATTGGCGGCGGCGAGCGCGACGTCGTGCGGAGGCGTGCCGATCACGTCGCAATCGCGCGGCAGCAGCAGCGCCCGCACGCTGGCGAGGACCGCCCAGCCGTCGGCGAAACCGGGGGCGAGCGAAACGCACCGCTCCAGCAGCACGGCGGCCTGATCTTCCTCGACATCGCTCAGCATCAGCCAGATCTGGCGCGCGCGGAGGTAGAGGTCATACGCGGCCGGATCGATCGGATTGGCGGCGCGATCGGATTGCACCAGGGACCGGCGCAGAGAACCCGCCACCTTCGCGGCGATTTCGTCTTCGAGGGCGAATGCATCGTTACGATCGCCCTCATATCGCTCGCTCCAAAGTACGACCTCATTGGAAGCGTCGATCAATTGTGCGCTCGCGCGCAGGCGCGAACCACTCAGCCGCACCGACCCGTCGAGAACGTGGCTCGCCTTCAGCGCCGCCGCCGCTTCACACTTACGCTCGCCCCGGAACTGGAACGCGGACGTGCGGCCGATCACCTTGATCTTGGACTGGCGCAACAGTGTCGAAATGATCTCGTCCGCAACGCCGTCGGAAAAATAATTCATCTCCGCCGCATAGCTTTCATTGTCGAACGGCAGCACCGCAAGCACCGGCTCGGGCTTGCGCGCGCGTGCGCGTTGGGCGGAACCGGCCTCCAGCGTGAAGATGTCGATCGTCTCGCTCATCTTGTCCAAGTGGACCGCGCCGGCGGGATGCAGGCGTTGGGCGAGCCTGCCGCGCACCGCGCGGCGGACGTCCATGGATACGACGACCGCGCCTGGCTTGGCCAATTGCTGCAAGCGAGCCGCGACGTTGACGCTGTGGCCAAGCAGGTCACCGCTCGGTGTCATCAGCACGTCGCCCACATGCACGCCCACGCGGACCCGATGCCGTTCGACGCCGCCCCACAGCCTTTCGGCTGCGGCAAGCGCGCCGGCCGCCGAGGCGAATTCCAACATGAAGCCGTCGCCCGCAGTGTTGAAAATGCGGCCGCCGTGGTTTTGCGTGATGGCGTCTAAAGTATCGCGCAGGCGCGCAACGAGAGCCAGCGCTTCGGCTTCGTCGATTTCGCTCATCGCCGAATAGCCGGCGACGTCGATCGACATGATCGCCGC
>JBQTJK010000050.1:0-6225 GCA_052387215.1 Caulobacteraceae bacterium | reverse complement strand
TTCGCCAAGCGCCTCAAGACCCTCCACGGCCTCACGCCCTTCGAGTACGTCGCATCCGTCTGGACGAAAGAGCCGGATCGCTTCAATCTCAATCCAACCCACCTCACAGCGGGACTAAACACCTAGTGCCGTTGCCCCGTTCACGCGGCTCGGCGTAGCTCCAATAGATCATGCGGTCTCTGGCGAAGCTCGGGCCAAGCGTGACGTCGAGCAATCCGCCCTGCCCTTGGGCGAAAACGTCAGGCAGTCCCGTGACCGGCGCGGAGATGTTCCCGTCGCGGGTGATCACGCGCAAGCGCCCGGCGCGTTCGGTGACCAGCATGCGCCCGTCCGGCAGGAATGCGATCGCCCAAGGGTGATTGAGGCCGCTTGCGACGACTTCCGTGTCAATCGTCACGCCCGAGCGCGCCTCAGGCGCGCGTGTCTGGCCTGCGAACGCCGGCGTGAAATCGGTATTGGGCGCGCCCTGCGCCACCGGGGCGCCCGTCTGCTGACCGCTGCTCGGCGATAGGCTGCACGCGGCGGAGATCAAAGTTGCGGCAAAATTGATGCTACGCATGTGTTCCACAATCCCTCATGGCGCAAAAGGAGATCGGGCTTGCGCCCGCCTTGCCAGTGCCGTTTTCACTCGCCAGTGCACCTTTCTTGGCGTTAACATCCCGCCCCTTGGGGCGAAGGGGACGGCACGAACTTGGCGGACGTCTTCATCTCCTATTCGCGGCTCGATCATGACCGCGTGCAGCCTATCGCCGATCGGCTGAGTTCGCTCGGCTACTCGATCTGGTGGGACAAACATCTGCGCGCTGGTCAAGTGTTTGTCGACGAGATCGAGCGCCAACTTGACGGCGCGCGCGCGGTGCTAACAGCATGGAGCGTGAACGCCTGCAACTCGACATGGGTGTATGCGGAATCGAGCCGCGGGTTGGACGCCAAGAAGTTTCTGCAGCTGCGCCTGGATGATGCGCGTCTGCCGCTCCCGTTCGAAGCGCTGCAAGTCGCCGAGATGAGCAGCGGCAAGAGCGAGTGGGGCAAGCTGGAAGATACGCTCACGCGCGTGGTGCGCGACCGCATGCCACCGCCGCCGATCGAACGCCTGCCGAAAGCCAACGCACTGGCGACGCCGCCGCAAGCGGGAACGCCGCGGCTCCTGACTGCGGCGACCACGGCCGCGCTCGTCGCCTACAGCGGCGCTGTCTCAGCCACCTACAACGGCGTGATGACGCCGGATCAGCTGCAAATGGCGATGTGGGGCGTGCTCGGCGTCGGCGGCGTATGCGCCGCGGTCACTGCGCAGCGTTTGCTGACAATACGGCGCGCGGGGGGCTGAGCCATGGCGGATTCCCTGCTCCGGTCCTTCGTCACGGGTACGCGCGCGATGCTGTTCGCGCAGCTGATCGTCAGTGTGGGCGCCGTCGCGCTTGCGGGGTGGACACTCGGCGTCACCAATCAGCTGATCCGTGAACGTGACCGCCTGCAGGAGCGCGTGATCCAGCTGGAAGAAACCATGGCGGTGCGAGGAGATATTCCGCCCGCCGCGACAGCTGTTGTCGAACCGGTCGCGGCGCAGGATGCGGACGCCGTCTATCCAGGCTCGATCGCAGATGCAGCGCCAATCGACGCTGCGCCGATCACTAACGGCGCGTCACCCGCCCCGGCGTCGCAAGACCAAACGCAGCGCGCAGATCGCGCTCGGGAGACCGCACGCGAGCCGCAACGCGATCTCGGCAGTATCGTCACCAGCCTGTTTGGTCCCGCCCCGCCTTTGCGTACGGTCGTGCTGCACGTTCGCGCGCGCGAAGACGCGGCCTATGCGTCACGGATCGCGCGCGCGCTGCAACAGCAGGCCGCGGCGCGCGTGCTGATCGATGTGATGCCGCCAGGCGATCCGCGCCAGTCCGGCTATGCGTATTTCGACGGCCGCCAGAGCCGTGCGGCGTCCGACCTCGTCGCCGCCTTCCACGAAGCGGCGCGTGAGATGCAGATCGCGCAATGGTCGGCGCAGCTCAGAGGCGTCGCCTTGCCGGCGCAAGGAGAGTACACCGCCGACCGGCTGGACATTGTGCTGCCGCCCCTGCCCGCGCCGCCTGCAGCCCCTGCGCCAGCGGATCCCGAGCTGCGTGTCCGCACGCCATGATCACGGCGCTGGCGCGCGGTTGAGCCGCCTTGCTTCCGCCCTGGCCCCGGGCGACAAGCCGGGGCGATGACGGCCGCGACCACCCTCGATTTCGACTGGGCGCCGGAACGGGCGCTGACGCTCAAGGCGGCGCGGCGCCGCTCGCGGCTGATCGCGGCGCTCCGGCGCTTCTTCGTCGCCGGCGCCGGCGCTTCGTTCGCGGCGGTGTTCGTATTCATGCTGCTGCACGCGATCGAAGGCGGCTTCAATGCGGGCCAGTATGCTGCGGCTGAGCCCTTGCGGATGATCAATCCCCGCTTCATTGGCCGCACCGAGAATGGCGGCCCCTACCAGCTGTCGGCCGAGATGGCGGAACGTCCGCAGGGGGAAAACCAGCCGATCGAGCTGATCGCCCCGGTCTATCGAACCGAGGCCGGAACGATCA
Organism: Caulobacteraceae bacterium; assembly: GCA_052387215.1. Lineage (GTDB taxonomy): Bacteria > Pseudomonadota > Alphaproteobacteria > Caulobacterales > Aquidulcibacteraceae > Vitreimonas. The sequence continues at coordinate 3,667 of JBQTJK010000050.1, read as the reverse complement.
TGCTGGCGCCGCGGGGGATTTATGACGAACAGCGGCAGACGGTCGTGTTCGACGGCGAGGTGCTGTTCTCCGACCGTGGCGGCAACCGGTTCACAACCCCGAACATGATCGTCGACCTGCAACGAGGCACTTTGACCGGCCGGGGCGGGGTGACCGGCGCCGGGCCACTTGGCGTGCTCCAGGCCGGAAGTTATGAATTACGCGACAGTGACCGCGCGCTGGTATTGGGCGGCGGCGTCCGGGGGCAGATTCCGGACCGCGATCAGCAGAATGGGGAGTCGCCGCAATGAAGCCCACCGCCGCCTTCATCGCCGCCGGCGCGCTCTGGCTGGCGTTCATCGCCACCCCCGCCCACGCCCAGCTGAGCGAGGGCGGAGGCCCAGTTTCGTACTCCGCCAATACGCTCGAATACTTCGATAGCGAACGCCGCCTCGTGCTCGTTGGCGATGTCGATATTGTCCAGAACGATGCCCGCCTTCGCGCCGATCGCATCACCATGTTCTTCAGCGAATCCAGCGGCGCAGGCCAGGGCGGCGGCCAGCAAAGCGGCCTGGGCGCCGGTGACATCGAACGCATGGTCGCCGAAGGCGACGTTTTCTACATCCGCCCGCAGCAGGACGCGCGTGGCGATCGCGCCGTCTACGACGTGGCCCAGGACAGCGTCACTTTCACCGGCAACGTCATCGTCATGTCGGAGGAAAACGTCATCCGCGGCGAAACCTTGGTGTTGCAGATCGGCTCGCGCCGCACCACCATCCGGCCCCAAGCTGGCCAGCGCGTGCGCGGCGTGTTCGTGCCGCGCGAAGGCGCCCGGCCGGCGCCAGGCAACCGCCCGCAGTGACGCTCCGCCTGCCCCCCAAGGGTTCACGAATTCTTAGCAGCGGCGGGTCGAAATGAGCCCCGAGGGCGCGACACGCCGTTCGGCCAAGCCTGAGACCGCCCAAGGCGGCCTTGGCGCGGTTCGGATCGCCAAAAGCTATCGCGACCGCCAGGTGGTGAAGGACGTTTCGCTCTTCCTCCGCCGCGGCGAAGTCGTCGGTCTGTTGGGCCCCAACGGAGCAGGCAAAACCACCTGCTTCTACATGATCACGGGGCTCATACGCGTGGACCAGGGACAGATCTTGTTGGACGGCCAGGACGTCACAACACTGCCCATGTATCAGCGCGCCCGGCTTGGCGTCGGCTATCTGCCGCAAGAAGCCTCGATCTTCCGTGGTCTGAGCGTCGAACAGAACGTGATGTCCGTCGTCGAATTGAGTGAGCGCTCTCACTCGAAGCGGCGCGAGATCGTCGATGGGCTGCTCGCCGAACTGCACGTCGACCATCTGAAGGACGCGCCCGCTTCCGCCCTCTCCGGCGGCGAACGGCGCCGGGTCGAAATTGCACGTGCGTTGGCGACACGGCCGTCGTTCATGCTGCTCGACGAGCCTTTCGCCGGTATCGACCCGCTTGCCATCGACGACATCCGAAACCTGATCCTGTTCTTGCGGGACAAGGGCTTGGGCGTGCTGATCACCGACCACAATGTGCGCGAAACGCTGCAGATCGTGGACCGGGCTTCGATCATGTTCGACGGCGAAGTGCTGTTCGAGGGAACGCCCGAAGGGGTGCGTAACAACCCCGCCGTGCGCGAAAGGTATCTCGGTAAAGACTACCACTAGCTCGCGAGGACAGGCACATGGCGCACGCCGCCTCGCGTATCCGAAAAACAAGAGGGCTAAGCACCCTCCTCCCCCTCGATGGGGGAGGTGTCTGCGCGCGCGCGCGCGCAGACGGAGGGCGTGCAAGCGTCGACACCGAAAGCACCGCCTCACGAGGCATTGCCGGAAATGGCCGCGGGTCTCACCGCCTCAGTCGCGCTGCGCGCGACAGCTCCCCCATCGAGGGGGAGCAGCAGGGACGCGCGCCATGGCGATGACCCCACGTTTGGAGCTGCGCCAGGGCCAGGCCCTGGTGATGACGCCGCAATTGCAGCAGGCGATCAAGCTGCTGCAGCTTTCCAACCTCGAGCTGCAGGAATTCGTCGAGGGCGAACTCGAGCGCAATCCGCTGTTGGAACGCGAGGAGACATCGTCCGAAGCCAAGAAAAGCGACGATGGCGGCGATGCGCAGGCGCTCGAATTCGACAGCGGCCTGGCCCCGGCGGAGGCCGCCCTCGATGTCAGCGTCGCCGACATGGCGCCGGACTTGAGCACCAGCGAACTGGCCGAAGCTGGCGTGGCGCCGCTGCAGGATTGGTCGAAGGCGTCGTCCGGCAAGAGCTTCGACGATCTGCCAGGTCTGGAAGAAACGCTCGCCAGCGACAAGACGCTGGCCGAGCACCTCGATGCGCAGCTGACGGAGGCCGGCCTCTCCCCGGTCGAGCGCATGATCGGCGGCGTGCTGATCGATGCGGTCGACGATTGGGGCTACATGCGCGCCGACATCATCGAACTCGCCGAACGCATCGGCGCGCCGGACGTGCAAGTGCTGGGCGTACTGGAGATCATGCAAGGCTTCGAGCCCACCGGCGTGATGGCGCGCGACATCCCTGAATGCCTAACGCTGCAGCTCAAGGACCGCGGCCGCTTCGATCCAGCGATGGAAACCTTGATCGCCAATCTCGACCTGCTGGCGAAGGGGCATTTCGACCGGCTGATGATGCTCTGCGCCGTCGATCGCGACGATCTCTCCGACATGATCGCCGAAGTGCGCGCGCTGACGCCCAAGCCGGGCGCAGGCTTTGGCGGCGGCGCGGTGCAATCGGTGGCGCCGGACGTGTATGTGCGTCATGCGCCGGACGGCACGTGGCTCGTGGAGCTCAACACCGACACCATGCCGCGCGTGCTGATGAACCAGCGCTATTACGCGACGGTCTCGAGGACCGCGAAGCGCGAGGAAGACAAGCAATTCCTCACTGAATGCGCGGCGAATGCGTCATGGCTGGTGAAGAGCCTGGACCAGCGCGCTAAGACCATCCTCAAGGTCGCGCGCGAGATCGTCCGGCAGCAGGACGGCTTCTTCGCCCATGGCGTTGCGCATTTGCGGCCGCTGAATCTGAAGACGGTGGCAGCGGCGATCGAAATGCATGAATCGACCGTGAGCCGCGTCACCTCGAACAAATACCTCTCCTGCGCTCGCGGCGTGTTCGAGCTGAAATACTTCTTCACCGCGTCGATCAACGCCTCTGACGGCGGCGAGAACCACTCCGCCGAAGCCGTGCGCCATCAGATCAAGGGCCTGATCGAGAGCGAGACGCCGGTCGAAATCCTCTCCGACGACCGCATCGTCGAAATCCTGCGCGAAAAAGGCATCGACATCGCCCGCCGCACCGTCGCGAAATATCGCGAGAGCTTGCGGATTCCCTCTTCCGTCGAGCGCAAACGGAAGCTGGCGCACGGGCTTTAGGGGTCGTCTGCTACTCGCCCAATAACAGACTCAAACAGCTCGTCATTCCGGGGCAATGCGCAGCATCGAACCCGGAACCCAAGGGCAACGCGAGGCGCTCCGTCACCGCTGGATTCCGGAAACGCGCTCAGCGCGTCCGAATGACGAAGTGGGGATAGATTGCGTTTGGATCCGACTGGGAGGCACCCCACCTCCAGGTTGGAGCGCGCGGGCCCCCGCCGCCCCCGGGCCCACCAGGTAAAAGGTGAGCCCCAATGGGGGGGGGGGGGCGGGCGCGGCC
>JBQTJK010000049.1:0-16021 GCA_052387215.1 Caulobacteraceae bacterium | reverse complement strand
TGCTCTTCGCGATCAGCGTCGCTCCAGGCGCGGCCCATGTGCTTGCGCAACACCGGCAAATACCCAGCGAGAAACGCGCGCCCGACATCCTGCGTGAAGGCGAAGTCGCGCTCCCAGCGATCTTCATTTGAGGCGCCGCTATTGTGATGATCGTAGAAAATGCCGCCGACGCCGCGCGGCTCGCCGCGATGCGGCAGCCAGAAATACTCGTCCGCCCATTTCTTGTAGCGCGCGTACAAGCCCGCCTCGTGTTTCTCGCACGCCTCGCGGTACGGCGCGTGAAACGCAACAGCATCCGCGCTTGTCTCACTGCGCTGATAGGCTTGTGTCGGGTTCAGGTCGCCGCCGCCGCCGAACCACCATTGCGTCGTCGTGATATGGCGTGTGTTCATGTGCGCGGCGGGGCAGTGGGGATTGCGCATGTGCGCGATCAGCGAAATGCCTGATGCCCAGAAGCGCGGATCGTTGGCCGCGCCGCGTACTTGTTTGGCGAACTCCGGCGAGAACTCACCATAAACGGTCGACACATGCACGCCGACCTTCTCAAAGAACCGCCCGCGCATCATGCCAGCGACGCCGCCGCCCTGATCGCCAGATCCCGTATTTTGGCCATCGCCCCGCCGCCACGGCGTGCGCACGAACCGCCCGGGCGCCCCCGGATAGAGCGCCTCAGGCGCTTCATCCTCGAGCCGCTCGAACTCGGCGCAGATCAGGTCGCGCAGTTCCTCGAACCAGGCTTTCGCGCGGGCCTTGCGCTCGTCCATGCTCAGAACTTCTCCCACGCCCCGGTCTGGCGCATCGCCTCAGTCAACACTACCGCCGCGGCCGTCACCACATTGAGCGAGCGCAATCCGCGCAGCATCGGCACCCGCACGCTCGCCTGCGCCGCCTCATACAGATCGCCGGGCGAACCCGCGCTCTCTCGACCGAGGATTAAGGTATCGCCTGTGGAAAACGCAAAGTCCTGGAAGCTCACGGCGCCGTCTGTTTCAACCAGCACTAGGCGTCCGCCCTCTCGTTCCGGCGCTGCGCAGAACGCCGCGAGGCTCGCGTGCCGCATCACCCGCGCCTTGTCCCCGTAGTCGAGCGCCGCGCGCTTCATCGACGCGTCGGTGAGGGGAAAGCCGCAGGGCTCGATCACGTCCAAGCCGATCCCGAGGCAGGCGCAGAGGCGAAGTGCCGCGCCGAGATTCTGCGGGATGTCAGGTTGATAGAGGGCGAGCCGCACGTTATGGCCTCCACGCCGGAGAATCGGGGCTGAATCGGGGAATCGATCGGAGTGCATGCGGCGACCCGCCGCGCGCTGACGGACCCGGACTAGCCTAGCTTCGCCAGCAAACCAAGGCCGGGAGAAGTATGGCGGTGGCTGAAGCAGCAGCGGACAACGCGCACGGCGATGGCGAGACCACCCGGCGCGATTTCATCTACATCGCCGGCGCGTCGATGGCGACGGTGGGGATCGCGGCCACCATCTGGCCCTTTGTCGATCAGATGAATCCTGCCGCAGACACGCGCGCTCTCTCGACCACCGAAGTTGATCTCTCCGCCGTCCCGCCGGGTCAGCAAATCAAGGTGATGTGGCAGGGCAAGCCGGTGTTCGTGCGCCACCGCACCCCAGCCGAAATTGCCGCCGCTCAGCGCGACGACTTTGCCAATCTCAAGGACCCGCAAACCGACGCCGAGCGTCTGGTGCAGGAAGATGGCCAGCCTGGCCGGCCGGAATGGCTCATTCTGCAAGCGAGCTGCACACACTTGGGCTGCATACCGACCTTCGCCGAGGGTTCGTACCACGGCTGGTTCTGCCCGTGCCACGGCTCGGTTTATGACACATCGGGCCGCATCCGCAGTGGCCCCGCGCCGAAGAATCTGTTGGTGGCGCCGTACGTGTTCACCAACCCCAACACCATTCGCATCGGCTAAGTTTGGAGCGCCAAGTGAGCGGACCTTCGACCTACGAGCCGAAATCGGCGTTCACCCGCTGGCTCGACAAGCGCTTGCCGATCGTGCGCGTGACGCACGACAGCTTTGTCGCCTATCCGACACCGCGCAACCTGAACTATTGGTGGACGTTCGGCGCAATGCTGTCGCTCTGTCTTGTCGTGCAGATCGTCACCGGCGTTGTACTGGCCATGCACTATGTGCCGCACATCAACATGGCCTTCGCCAGCGTGCAGCGCACCGAGCGCGACGTTCCCTACGGCTGGCTGATCCAGAACATGCACGCCGTCGGCGCCTCGATGTTCTTCCTGGCCGTCTACGTCCACATGTTCCGCGGCATCTATTACGGCTCCTACAAGCAGCCGCGCGAGCTGCTGTGGATCTTGGGTTGCCTCATCTATGTTCTGATGATCGCCACCGCTTTCCTCGGCTACACGCTGCCGTGGGGCCAGATGTCGTTTTGGGGCGCCACCGTCATCACCAATCTGCTCGGCGCGCTGCCGCTTATTGGCGAGAGCATCAGGAACTGGCTGATGGGCGGCTTTTCGATCGACCAGCCGACGCTCAACCGTTTCTTCTCGCTGCATTACCTCTTGCCGTTCGTGATCGCCGGCGTCGTCGTCTTGCACATCTGGGCGCTGCACGAAGCCGGACAGAACAATCCCGCGGGCGTCGACGTGAAGTCAAAGGAAGATACGGTTCCGTTCACGCCGCACGCAACGATGAAGGATATGTTCGCGACCACGTTGTTTGTGATCCTGTTTTCAGTTTTCATCTTCTACATGCCGGATGCGCTGGGCCACGCCGATAACTACATCCCAGCCAACCCGCTACAGACGCCGCCGGAAATCGTGCCCGAATGGTACTTGCTGCCGTTCTACGCCATTCTGCGTGCGTTCGATTTTAACATCGGCCCGATCGATTCAAAGCTCGCCGGCGTTTTGGCGATGTTCGCCTCGATCCTTATTCTGTTCGTGCTGCCGTGGCTCGACACATCGCGCGTGCGCTCGATGCGTTATCGCCCGATCGCGCGACAGTTCTTCGTTGTCTTCGTCGCGGTCTGCATCGCGCTCGGCTGGTGCGGGGGGCAGAACCCCGGCAACGTCCTGTTTAAAGTCGCTCCGTTTTCGGCGACGTTGAGCTGGGTTGAAGGCGGCCAGGTGACGGAGCGCCCGGTCGACGCCGCCGGCGCCTCGCAATGGGACGAAGCGTCCGACGCCACCGTCGCTGCGTTGCGGCGGGAGGGGGCCTCGATGACGGCGGTGACACGCAACTCTGCGTCCGAAGGCGTCGTTCGCGGCGTCATCGGCGGCACGCCCCGTTCGCGTACGGTCGAAGCAGACACCGCCGAGAACCTCGACGAAGCGGTCAACGAGACGAAGGAAGAGGTCGGGCACGCCGCGCCGTTCTTCTCCGTCGAGCGCCGCCTGCCGGCGCGCTTCACGGTGACGAACTTCTCGCTGCTGCTGACGATCTACTATTTCCTTTTCTTCGTGGTGATCCTGCCAATCCTCGGCCTGCGCGAGCGGCCGGAGCGCGTGCCGGACACGATTGCCAAGCCTGTGCTCGCCCAGGAGGCCGCGTGATGTTGCGTGCAGTTGCCGCGGCCGCGGCTGTCATCGTTGCGGGTTTGGGCGTCGCTTTCGCGGCGGCCGAAGCCGAGCATCCGCAAAACTATCCGTTCAGCTTCGAAAGTCCTGTTGGCTCCTACGACATGGCCGCGGTGCAGCGCGGCTTCCAAGTCTACCAGCAGGTGTGCTCGAGCTGTCACTCGATGGATCACCTCGCCTATCGCCATCTCGGCCAGCAGGGCGGCCCGTTCGCTCTGTACGAAGTGCGCAACCACGAGACCGGCGAAATGGAGATGCATGTCGGCAAGCCCGAGCACGGCGGCCGCTTCATCGAAGTGACAGAGAACCCATACGTGCGCGCCATCGCATCCGCGGTCGCGGTCAACGACGTCGATCCCAACTCTGGCCAGCTCGCGGATCGCCCAGGCCGCATTTCCGATCACTTCCGCCGTCCGTTCCCGAACGAGATCGCGGCGCGCGCTTCCAATGGCGGCGCCTATCCGGTCGACCTCTCGGTGATCACGTCCGCGCGCCACGGTGGCGCCGACTACGTGCGTTCGCTGCTGATGGGCTACGATGGCCAGGTCGAGGGTACGTTGTACCACAACCGATATTTCCCAGGCGGCCAGATCGCCATGCCGCCGCCGCTTGCGGCCGGTGCCGTGCCTTACGCCGACGGCACGGAGACGAGCGTCGAACAATACGCCACCGACGTCGCCACCTTCCTGCAATGGGCGGCCGATCCGCACATGGAAGAGCGCAAGCGCATGGGCATCGTCGTGCTCGGGTTCCTGATTGTGCTCTCCGGGCTGCTCTTCCTCGCCTACAAGCAAGTCTGGCGCAACGAGAGCCACTAAGCCTCGCTCAAACAACACCGTAACGGGGCGCGCATCTGGCGCGCCCCATTTTCGCATCTCCTGCACGACAGGAGAATTCAATGGCTGCGGAACGCGCGGCGATGATCGCCGCGCTTGCATACGCACTGCTTTGGGGCGGCTCGACCGCCTATCTCTACGCCTCCGGCGGCGACTGGACGCCGGGCGTCTTCGTCCTCGCCATCTTCGGCCTGGGCCTCAGCGCGGTCGCGTGGTTGCTGATGCGCGGCGCGAACGCACCTCGCATCGAGGTGGAGCATCCGCGGCTCGAGAGCGGCGCCGTCATCATCTATCTCGCACTCTACGCCGTGCTGTTCCTCGGCTTCGGCATGACCTGGGCGCGTCAGGTGTTTCCGCCCGGCCCCGAACAAGAAGGCGTCGTGCTTGCGCTCAAGCTCGCGGTGCACGTCGTGCTGCCGGCGTTGCTGCTGATCCTCATGGGGCCAAGCTCGGCCCGATCACTCAACTCGGTCTTCGCGGTCGCAAGTTCTGGCGCACCTTGATCGTGATGGGGGTTGATCATTCTCTGTCTCGTCTGTGTGATTACGCCGAGCCTGAAGCAAATCTCCGGCATCCCTCCGACGTTCGAAACCATGATCTGGGCGCTGCCGCTCGGCTATCTCTGGATGACGCTCGAAGCCGGCGTCACTGAGGAATTCCTTTTCCGTGGCGTGCTACAGACGCGGCTCACGGCGTGGTTCGATTCCGCCTGGGCCGGTGTGTTCGCAACTTCACTTCTCTTCGGTCTTGCCCACGCGCCGGGCCTGTTCATGCGCGGCGGCCCCGGTGTCGACGGCTGGAGCACCGATCCATTGCAGGTGATCGCTCACACCATCGCCGCGCTCTCGCCCGTCAGCCTTACCTTTGGCTTGATCTATGCGCCCACCAAGTCTCTGCTCCTGGTCATTCTGCTGCACGGCCTCGTCGACGTGCTGCCGAACCTGGAGGATTTCGTAGAGACTTGGAGATGAAATGAGCGAAGCGAAGCCACGCGGCCCCGTCGCGATCGAGTCATTGCAGTGGACCGAATGGAGCGAAGGCGCCCGATACGGCTCCCGCTGGCGTGTGCTGTCTGACACGCGCGAAGCCGACAAGCGCAAGATCGGCGTCAGTTACGAGGAATTGCCGCCTGGAAAGCAGAGCTGCCCGTTCCACTATCACATGCTGGAAGAGGAACACATCATCGCTCTCGAAGGTGAAGCAACCCTGCGTCTGGGCGACGAGCGCTACACAATCAAAGCCGGAGACTACGTTGGCTTCCCAGCTGGTCAGCGTGCCGGCCATTGCCTCGTGAACGAAGGCGATAAACCCTTTCGCTTCATCATGATCGGCGACAATCAGCCCAACGAAGTTTGTGTGTACCCGGACTCGAATAAGGTCAGCATCAGCGCGCTGCGCGACCCTGATCGCTTCATCTTACGTCTCGGCGAGCGGCTCGACTATTGGGACGGCGAAAAGAAAGACGAGCCGCTATGACCTCTACGGCGCGCTCGCCGCTGAACTGGCGATCACTGGCGCACTCGCGTCCACGGGAAGCGGCCGCGGCAGAGGCACGCCATTGATCGTCGGCGTCGCCGCCGCGTTCAGGTCGCGGCCGGCCTCGCTGGGCAACGGCTGCCGCGCCGCGCTTGCCGAGGCGTGCTGGATCACGCCGTTGACGCGACCGGCGCGCGGGCCGCGGCGTGATGTCCCCGTCCGGCGCTCGCTTGGGATCGCCTGGTTCAGGAACTGCGCCACGTTGATCAATCGAGGCGTGGCCCGGCGGCCGGGTTCAGGCACGTCTGCATAGAAGACGTGAGCGCCAATCTCTTGGCGCCCTTGACCGACACGCGCCCAGCGCGGGCGCACGGCGCGCGTGTGATAGAAGAGGGCGCCTCCGGTGGGGTCGACGGACTGGCCGCTCAGCACTTCGCGGGCGATGCGTTCTGCCGTCATCCACTCGGCGTCGGTGGCGATGCGCGAGGGATCACGGGCGAGGTTCTGCACGATGCGCCGGTTCGGATCGCCGCGGTTCCAGACAGAGAATTGCTTAGGGGACAGAATGACCGTGGCGAGATTTTCGCCGAAGCGATCGCCGATGCGGTTGACCATTACGTGCGCCACCGCGCGCATGCCGTCTTCGCCCTCCGAGCGCGCTTCACCCCACGCCGTGGCGGCAAGCAAGCGCACTTCCGTTTCGTCGAGTTCCACCGCAGGGATCTGCGCGACGTCCGAGGGAGACGCAGATTCCTCTGGAACGAATCCGACGACCATGGGTTCGCCACTGACCACAGCGGCGAGTGCGTCTGGATACATCGCGAAATTCATCGCCGCAGCCAGAAGAAGGATGCTGCTTGCGCCGAGCGCATGCAGCGTATGCTTAACTGTGCTTACAGCGGAACGAGCACGGGCGATTTTCTTGTTCGGACGAGAAAGCCCGACCCAGCGAGCGGCCATCTTGGTCTCTCTTCAGCGCGCGGCGCGGGTGGCGCGCCGTGGTTGATGAAAACGGGTTGAATGTGGACCCGCTCGCAGCACGTGCGGACACAGCAGCGCGTTCTACTTGCAGAAAGGGCGAGAATTGGGCGCGCCTTGGGCGAAGACAGTCAAGAAGGCCGGTGTTTTCTTGCTGATCTGTCAGAACTGGCCGTTTGGCATACGTCGTCAAACAATGTTCCAGTTACGGCGTGTTCACGAAACGCCAGCGGGGGACGCTCACTTGCCGTCCGCGCGCGCTCGGCCTTCGAGGTCCGCGATCAGCGCCTTCAGGTGCGCGTCCTGGTGATCGATGTGCAATTTGATCGCTTCCGCCAGCGTGGCCAGGCCCTGATCGATGAGCACCCGCGTCGTTTGGTTCGACTCGATCACCTCGCGCAACCGTGCGGCCACGTCCGGCGGCGAGCCAACTGCGTAGGATTTGTTACGGCTTCGATCGTTCATGACATTCCCTTTGCGACAGCGGCCCGCGAGATAGGGAGCGTCGCCGCGAATTTCTTTGATCCGTGGCGACGAAAACTTATCCGCAGGCGACAAACCTAGGCATTTGGGCTAGAACACGCGATCGTGACGAGATCGTTCGCGCCGACGCGCTGCGGGGATTCCGCGAGCTCGCCACTGAGCTGGGCGGCGACGGCGACGCGCTGCTGCGAGACGCCGGCCTCGATCCCGCTGCGTTGGCCGATGGCGACGCTTACGTTTCCTACCGCCGCGTGGTCCACGTCGTAGAGCGCGCCGCCGCCCAACTCCATTGCCCCGATTTCGGGCTGCGCATGGCCCAGCGCACCGGCGCTAGCATGCTCGGACCGCTTTCAGTGGCGATGTACAACGCTGAAACAGTGCTAGACGCTTTCAACACCGCGCAGCGTTTTTTCCACTTCCACAACCCGTCCGTGATCGTCTCGCTCACGCGCTTCGACCCCGACAATGACTTCATCGGCCTCGACGTGCGCATGCGACGTCCACCGCGGCATCCGCAAACCTTCGAGCGTGGCGTCGCCACCATACACAGCTTCCTGATCGCCGTCTGCGGTCCCGCCTACAAGCCTCGCGAAATCGCTTCAGCCACGCTGCGCTCTCGCCGATGCCGGTCTACCGCGCGGTCTTCGGCATCACGCCCCTCTTCTCTATGCCGGACGCCGGCGTCGTGCTGTCGCGCACGCTGATCGATGCGCCGCAAATGGGCAGCAACCCGCAGCTCCGCCGCATCGCCGAACACTTCCTCGAAAGCGTGACCCCGCCCGCGTCGCGCACCGACGACGCCATCACGCCGCGCGCTCAACAGATCATTGCGCGCCTGATGCGAATGGGAGAGTTCTCACAAGCCGACGTCGCCCGCGCATTCGGCCTGCACGAACGCACGCTGCAGCGCCGCCTCAAAGCCGAAGGGACAAGCTTTGAAGCGCTCCGGGACGAGGCGCGCCGCGATTGGGCGCAGACGCTGCTTGGTCAGCGCACCGTCCCGCTCTCGCACATCGCCGAAGTGCTCGGCTACGCTGAAGCCTCCGCCTTCACCCGCGCCAGCCAACGCTGGTTCGGGGCAAGTCCGCGGGAGGTGCGGCGGCGGGCGGCGGGTTAGCGCCAAGCCTATGGACTGGCCCAGCGAACCCGGACATCCTGTTTTCATGCCAAGGGCCCAACGACTTGAAGCTATTGATTCTGAGCGTCTTGCCCTGTCCGCGGCAACGACACAGGAGAAGAAGGCGCAACTCGGACAATTTCTAACTCCCAGCCGAATCGCGCGGTTTATGGCGGGTCTGTTGCCGCTGGACGCACCCCAGGTGAGGCTCCTCGATCCCGGAGCGGGCCTCGGCGCATTGTCTGTAGCGGTATTGGAGCGTCGCCCAGACGCGCATGTCACCGCCTATGAGATTGACGATGCACTTCTGCCTCGCCTCAAGGAAAACCTCGGGGCCGATAGTTCCGTTGAAGCGCGAGATTTCATTCACGACGGTGTTCTCAGAATCAAGATCGGGCGAGTGGAGCGGTTCACCCACGCCATCTTGAATCCGCCGTACAAAAAAATCGCGACAGCTTCTCCACATCGACAGCTTCTGCAGAAAGTCGGGTTAGAGACTGTGAACCTTTACTCTGGCTTTGTCGGACTGGCGCTGTTGATGCTGGATCAGGGTGGATATCTCTGCGCAATCGTTCCTCGCAGTTTTTGTAACGGGCCATACTATAAAGGCTTCCGACAACTGATCTTCCGCGATGCTGCTCTGCTGCACATGCACCTCTTTGAGTCGCGCGATCACGCTTTCTCAGACGACGATGTGCTCCAAGAGAATATGATCGTGCTTCTTAGAAAGGGCGAGAAGCAAGACTCGGTGAGACTTACCTCCTCCGTAGATGCGACATTTGCTAACCTCTACTCACGGGATGTGAGTTTCGATCAGATCGTCAGGCCGCAAGACGTTGATCTAGTGATCCACTTTCCGGCCCGTGACAGCGAACTACCGAACACGTTCAGCAAGAGGCTGTCGGAGCTTGGGGTCGAGGTTTCGACTGGTCCAGTTGTTGACTTTCGCGTCAAAGAGCATCTGCGTGCAAGCGCGAGCGATGACACCGTCCCTCTCATCTATCCCGCACACTTCGACGGTGCATCAGTCGCGTGGCCCCGCGAAGGAATTCGCAAGCCAAACGCGATCGTGCGCAACGAGCAAACCGAGAAATGGTTATACCCTGCGGGAAACTATGTTGTCGTCAGGCGGTTTTCCTCAAAGGAGGAAAGACGCCGCATTGTGGCATCCCTTGTCCCAGCAAACCTTTCACCGCATTCGGCCATTGGGCTCGAGAACCATCTGAACGTGTTTCATCGGGGTAAGCGCGGATTACCGATGCAGCTGGCGTTGGGTCTAATGACATACCTAAATGCTACTCCAACCGATGAGCATTTCCGCATGTTCAACGGACATACGCAGGTGAATGCGTCAGATCTGAAGATGCTTACCTATCCCGCGCTCTCGAAGCTCAATGCTCTCGGGGCGTGGGCAACGCTGAATCCGAGCGCGTCACAAGAAGAGATAGATTCAATCGTTGTCGAAAGTGCATGAGCAAGGTTGACGACGCGCTTGCCATTCTGACGGCGCTTGGATTTCCGAGCGCTCAGCGCAATGAGCGCTCTGCATTGTGTCTCCTTGCTTTGGTTGCGCTAGGAGAGCGCGACAAGTGGGGAAAAGCCGCTTCCCCGCTTATGGGTATCACGCCCATAATGGAGTTCGTTCGCGCGACATACCGTAAGGGCTACGCGCCAAACACAAGAGAGACCATTCGTCGACAGACGATGCATCAATTCGTCGAGGCTGGATTGGCAGTTTACAATCCTGACGAACCAACGCGCGCTGTAAATAGCCCAAAAGCCGTCTATCAGATCGAGCCTAGCGCACTCGCGCTAGTACAGTCTTACGGATCGAGTGCTTGGTTTAAGGCGCTTCCAAAATACCTCGCTGCACGTCCGAGCCTTGCTGCGAAGTATGCAAGACACCGCGACCTGACGAAGGTTCCTGTTAAGTTGACAGACGGTGAGACGCTGCGACTAAGTCCGGGTCCGCATAGCAAGTTGATCAAAGCAATCGTTGAGGAGGTTGCTCCACGTTTCGTGCCAGGAGGGCAGCTCATTTATGCGGGCGATACTGGCGACAAATTGGGATTCTTTGACGCCCCACTCCTGGTCGATCTCGGGGTGGAAATCGACACCCACGGCAAAATGCCTGACGCAATCATCTACTACGGTGATCGTGACTGGCTGCTTCTGATCGAAGCGGTATCAAGCCATGGTCCAGTCGACGCAAAGCGACATGATGAGCTATCGAGACTCTTTGCAAACTCCACGGCTGGCCTCGTTTACGTGACCGCGTTTCCGGATCGCCCTGCGTTTTCTCGGCATGCCAATGAAATTGCATGGGAGACAGAGGTCTGGATCGCCGACAATCCAGACCACCTCATTCATTTCAACGGCGAACGATTTCTTGGGCCGTACTAGTTTAGCGCACTTCGTTCTGGCTCTTCACGATCTTGCCCACGAGCCCGTAGGCTTTCGCTTCGTCCGCCAGCATCCAGTAGTCGCGGTCGATGTCGCGCTTGACCTTGTCAAGCGGCTGGCCAGTGGCTTCCGCAAAGATGCGGTTCAAGCGCTCGCGCATGCGCAGGATTTCGCGCGCCTGGATCTCCACGTCGCTGGCCATTCCGGCGACGCCGCCGCGCGGCTCATGCAGCAGGAAGCGCGTGTTCGGCAGGCAATAGCGGTCCTCGCGCGGCACGGCGCAATAGATGAGGGCCCCCGCACTCGCCACCCAGCCGGTGCCGAGCATCTTCACCGGCGCGTTGATGAACTTGATCACGTCATGGATCATGTCGCCGCTTTCGACGTGACCGCCCGGCGAGGAGATCACGAACGTGATAGGCTGGGCGCTCTGCGCCGCGAGCGCAAACAGCCGCTCCGTCACCCGCCGCGCCTGGATGTCGTTCACCTCGCCTGTCAGCATCACGACGCGCGCGTCGAACAACGCCTTCTCGATCACGTCGGGCGCATTGCGGCCGTCCGCCGGGTTCTTGTCCTTGTCGTCTTCGTCGTCGAGGCGGGTGATCGGACCGATCATGGAAGCAGCTCCTATCATGGCCGAACAGGTAGGCGGGTTTGCGCGCTTTTCCTAGAGCCGCGTGTGCGGAGGCGTAACGCACGGAAATAAGGGTATTTTCCACAAGGTCGGCCGCCGTCCGTCGCGCGCGCCTCGCAGCGCGCTCCGGCCCGGCTATAACCCGCGTCAAGGGGGACCTATGCTGGATAAAGAGCTGAGCCTTCGCGGCCTGATCTTGGGCGCGGTCATCGCCGTCATCTTCACCGCCGCCAACGTTTACCTCGGCCTTCGCGTCGGCATCACCATCGCCTCGTCGATTCCCGCGGCGGTGATCTCGATGGGCATCTTCCGCCTCTTCAACACCGGCTCGATTCGCGAGAACAACATCGTCCAGACCGTCGCCTCCGCCGGCGGCACGCTCTCGGCCATTATCTTCGTGCTCCCTGGCCTCGTCATGGTCGGCTATTGGCGCGGCTTCGACTTCCTCACCACGTTCCTGATCTGCGCGCTCGGTGGCACGCTCGGCGTGTTGTTCTCGATCCCGCTTCGGCGCGCGCTGGTCGTGAATTCGCCGCTGCCGTTCCCCGAAGGCGTCGCCGCCGCTGAAGTGCTGAAAGTGGGCGCCACCGGCGACGAAGCCCCGCAGAACGCGCTCGAACGCAGCAAGGGACCGCTTATTGTCCTCTTCGGCGCGCTCGTCGCCGCCGGCGCCCAGATCATAAGCTTCATGGGCCTCACCGCCGCGACGGTGCAGAACTTCTTCCGCGTCGGCTCGGGCGTCAGCGGCGTCACTGTCGGTTTCTCGCTCGCGCTCGTCGGCGCAGGCCACCTCGTTGGCATCTCCGTCGGCATCGCCATGCTCTGCGGCCTGCTGATCTCGTGGGCCGTGCTCTTGCCCTATCTCACGGCGGGCCTGCCCGGCGAGATCGCCGAAGTCGCCGAGACGATTTTCCGCAGCCAGGTGCGTTTCATCGGCGCCGGCACCATCGGCGTTGCCGCGATTTGGAGCTTGATCAAACTTGTCGGCCCCGTCGCCAAAGGCATCGCCGACACCATGGCCGCCGGCGCGGCCGCCAAGACCGGCTCGCACGACGATCGCGACCTGCCCATGGGCACGATCGCGCTTCTGAGCCTCGTTTGCCTCGCCGCCATCGGCACGCTGCTCTTCTTCTTCATCCAAGCCGCGCCGGAGCTGCAGCCCTACACCTGGCAGCTCGTGTTCGGCGGCGTCGCCTTCACCGTGATCGTCGGCGCCTTCATCGCCACCGTCGCCGGCTACATGGCGGGCCTCATCGGCGCCTCGAACAGTCCCGTCTCGGGCATCGGCATTCTCGCCATCGTCTCCGGCTCGCTCCTGCTCGCGATGTTCGTGCAGCCCGCGCTCGGAGAGGGGGCCACCAATGCCCTCGTCGCCTTCGCGCTGTTCGCGGTGGCGATGGTGTTCTCGATCGCCACCATTTCTAACGACAACCTGCAAGATCTCAAAACCGGCCAGCTCGTCGGCGCTTCGCCTTGGCGCCAGCAAGTCGCGCTGATCGTCGGCGTCATCGCCGGTTCGATCGTCATCGGCCCGGTGCTCGATCTCCTGAACGCGGCTTACGGCTTCCCCGGCGATCCCCACCGCGCGGCTATCGCCGCCGAGCCGCTCGGCGCGCCGCAGGCGACGCTCATCTCCACGCTTGCGCGCGGCGTCCTGAACGCCGAGCTGCGCTGGGACCTGATCGGCACGGGCGCCGCCATCGGCGTCGTCGTTTGCTTCGTCGACGAAATCTTGGGCTTCCTGAAGCTCTTGCGCATTCCCCCGCTGGCCGTCGGCATCGGCATGTACCTGCCGATGGACACCACGCAGCCCGTCATCCTCGGCGCCGTTGCCGGCTGGCTCTACAATCGCGCCGTCGAGAAGCGCGAAAACACCGAAATGGCCAAGCGCTTCGGCGTGCTGCTGGCGTGCGGCTTCATCGTCGGCGAAAGCCTGCTCGGCATCCTCAACGCCGGCCTCATCGTCGCCACTGGCGACGCGACGCCCATCGCCATCGTCGGCGAAGACTTCGTCGCTACCTCGCGGTGGGTCGGCGCAGCCGTCTTCACCACGCTGCTCGTCATCAGCTACGCCTGGGTCTCACGGCAGTCGCGGGCCAAATAGCGTAATGAAGACGGCCCGGCCCTAGCCGGGGCCGCGAGATTTGGATTTTCCGCGCGGTCAGTCGCGAACAGGGCCAAGCCGTGGCCGGTCGCGGCGCGGGCGCCGCGCAGGCCGCGTTCCTTCTTCCGGTTCAGCCGCGACTTGCGTTTCAGCATACAGCTGATCCAGCGCCTCGAACGTCAGCGTGCTCGTGTAGCTGCCATGTTGCGCAGCGCTGCCGGCCGGCAAAACCGCGCGGTGGCGGGCGGCGATGATGTACTGGCCGGGCGCGTCGAATGTGAATGTGGCGCGGCCGTTCGCATCGGTGACGACATAGCGATCGAGCTTCGATTCCGGATCGCCCGCCGAATAGAGCACGACCGCGCTATTGGCGAGCGGTGCGCCGTCGAAGAGGAGTTCGATTTCGAAGCCCTGCGACGCGAGCACTTGGTTCGGGTGGGTGATCGGATGTAGGGCGAGCCGCCCAATCGGCTGATCGACGACTTGGCGCGTTGCGCCGCCGCGCGTAACATAGGTATCCGCCACTGAGATCACTTGGATCGTTGTGGTTTCGGCGCCGGGCGGTGGCGTTTCGCCTTGCGCGAGGCCGCGCCATTGCCCGTTCTCGGCGACAAGCGTGCCCACCTGGCCCATCACCTCGCCGGTGCTGGCGCGATAGGTGCCGCCGCTGGCAAGGTCGGCTTCCAATTCCGTCGTGCCGTTCGCAGTGACGGCGATGCGATCCGCGGTGACGCGCTGGCCCTCGGGACTGAGCACCATGAGACTGTCGCCAAGCGCGATGGACGGCGTGAAGAAGTGCGTGGCGTAGGAGCCCTCAACCTGAACCTCGGCTTCCGTCACCCAAAATTGCTCCGGCTTCAGGTACGACGTGTACGCGGAGGCCGGCGTTGCGGCCGCCGCAAACAACACAGCCGCCAAAACGTAAGTCTTCATCATTGCACTCGCCTGTTGCGCGGAGTTTCCGCGTTTGATCCTTCGCGTCTAAGACACAACAGCCTGGCGCGACTTGCAAGTCTGTAACACGGGTGTGATTAGCGGGGAGGCCGATTGTCCAGGAGCGCGAGCAAGCCCAACAGGCTTTTCACCGTAAACCAAAGGAAAAGGACGAGGCTGCCTAGCCCGGCGATCCAAAGCAGAACCACGCCGATGAGGATCACCACAGTCAACCAGCCCAGAAGCGCAAGAAGCGCCAATCCGATCGTCCACCAGAAGGCGATGAACCAGATGCGGGTCTGGTCGTCCAAATGTGAGCGCGCGAACGGCGAAGCGCCGTCGCGGCTCGCGAGCGCGATAATCACGCCGATCAGCGCAAAGAGGGCGAAGCTTGGAATGCTCAGAAGATAGAGCACGTAAACCAAGAACGCCGCGGAGCGTCCGGGCTGCGCGGCGGGGAGGGAAGTTGTGCTCATCGCGTGTTTACCTTGCCTAATGTCCCGGACTTGAAATTCGACCTACGCGCTGGATCAACCGATTAGTCGAATTTCAAGTCCAAAGGGACATTAGATTCAAGAAGTATTAGTGCGGCTTTGGATTCGAAATTCGCTCCTCGTCCGCCATCAACCAGAGGCGAATTTCAAATCCGCCGCACTAAGCCTTGGGCTTCTTCGCCAGCGGGTGCTTGGTCTCCACCAAAGTCTTCAGCCGGCCTTCGGCGACATGAGTGTAAATCTGCGTGGTGGCAATATCTGCATGCCCAAGCAGTGTCTGCACGGTCCTGAGATCGGCCCCGCCTTCCACGAGGTGCGTTGCGAACGCATGCCGGAGCACGTGCGGGCTGACGCGGGTTGGATCGATGCCCGCTTTCACCGCCGCCGCTTCCAGGATCTGCGCCACGCGCCGGCGGGTCAGCTTGCCATCGACGGCGCTGGATGAGGGGAAGAGCCAGCGCTGCGCCTTCTCGCGTTTCGGTTCCGCTTTCGGCAGCGATGCAGCGCGCGTTTCCAGATACGCCGCCAACGCCGCGAGCGCCGGTCCGCCAAGCGCCACGAGACGCTCTTTCCCTCCCTTGCCTTCGATGATCATGTGATCTTGCCCCGGCCGCGGCGCCGCGCGCAGCGGCAGCGACACAAGTTCGCTCACGCGTAGCCCCGCGCCGTAGAGCAATTCAATCACCGCCCGGTCGCGCGCATTCTCGGCTGCATCGATCAGCCCGGCGACCTCTTCGGTCGAGAGCGTCTTCGGCAATTGCCGCGTGCGCTTGGGCGCATCGAGCCGCGAAGTGGGATCGTCGCCGCGCACGTTGTCCTGCAACAGGAAACGATAGAATTGCCGCAGCGCCGAAATCCGCCGCCGCGCCGTCGCCGGCGACAGCCCGCGTTTCGCCAGTCCCGCGACATACGCTTCGATCGCCTCCGCACGCGCGCTTCCCAGCGCACCCTTCATATGCGTCCGCGCATCCTCCAGATCGCGCGCATACGCATCGAGCGTATTCACCCGCGCCCC
>JBQTJK010000048.1:0-34155 GCA_052387215.1 Caulobacteraceae bacterium | reverse complement strand
GCTCTCGCCGCTGATCTACGCAGGCGGCATCGCGATGGCGTTCGTGGCGCCGGTGGTGTCGTGGGCGCTCTACGTGCTGGTGGCGCTGATCTGGCTCGTGCCGGATCGGCGGATCGAGCGGGCTGTGACGGCGAGTTAGCTGAAATCTGAATGAAGTTGGGGGGCATCGACAGTGTCGCTGCCCATGTGCTTTACAAAAAGCTGCGCTATCCGGGGAACCACTTTGCGCGGAACACTTCATACTCCGCGTCTTCGTAGCTCCGTGGCCACTCAGCTCGCAGCACCCAGTCAGCAAACTGATCCGCGCTAACTTTTCCTGCGGTTGGAATGAAGTTGGTGACATGACGCGGCTCACCTGCGTCAGACACACATCCGCAAAAGCCCCAGCCCACACATAGGTCGTGCATGAGGCCGTCGAACTTGTTCGGCTTCGTCAAACCTGCCCCTTAACAGCCTTCACGATCTTGCGCGCGGCGTCTTCGAGATCGTCCGCGGCGATGACGTTGAGGCCGCTGTTCTCGATGATGGCTTTGCCTTCCTCGGCGTTGGTGCCTTCGAGGCGCACCACCAGCGGAACGGTGATGCCCACGTCCTTCACCGCCTCGATCACGCCGGCGGCGATGATGTCGCAGCGGGCGATGCCGCCGAAAATGTTGACCAGGATGCCCTTCACGTTCGGATCGGCGAGGATGATCTTGAACGCGGCTTCGACTTTGTTCTTGTCGGCGCCGCCGCCGACGTCGAGGAAGTTTGCCGGCTCGGCGCCGAACAGCTTGATGATGTCCATCGTCGCCATGGCGAGGCCGGCGCCGTTGACGAGGCAGCCGATTTCGCCGTCGAGGGCGATATAGGAGAGATCGCACTCGGAGGCCTCGATCTCCTTCGGATTCTCTTCCCCCTTGTCGCGCAGCTCTTCCCATTCCGGATGGCGGAACTCGGCGTTGGAATCGAAGCTCACCTTGGCGTCCGCGCAGATAAGGCGCTGATCCTCGGTGACGATCAGCGGATTGATCTCGAGCAGACTCATGTCGCTCTTCACGAAGGCGGTATAGAGCTGGGCGATAAGTTCGGCGCACTGGTTGGCGAGATCGCCTGAAAGACCGAGTGCAGCACTGATTTTGTCGGTATCGGCTTTGGTTGGCCCAGCGATCGGATCAATGCCGACGGTGGTGATCTTCTCCGGCGTCTCATGCGCAACTTCTTCGATGTTCATGCCGCCGGCTTCGCTGGCGACGAAAGCGACGCGGCCCTGCTCGCGATCGACCAATGCGGAGAGATAGAATTCCTTGGCGATGCGCACGCCTTCTTCGATGTAGATACGCTTGACGACGCGGCCGGCCGGGCCGGTCTGCAGCGTCACCAGCGTGTGACCGAGCATCTGCTTGGCAAACAGGCCCACCTCTTCCGGCACCTTGGCGATCCGCACGCCGCCCTTTTCACCGGCGTCCGGCTCTCTGAACTTGCCCTTGCCGCGGCCGCCGGCGTGGATCTGGCTCTTCACCGCCCATACCGAGCCGCCGAGCTTCGCCGCAGCGTCGATCGCTTCCTCGGTGGTGAAGGCCGGATAGCCGCGCGGCGCCGGCACGCCGAAGCTCTTGAGGACGGCTTTGCCTTGGTATTCGTGGATGTTCATCGAAGCCCCTTGGAAATCCTGGCGCTTTATAAGCCGCCCAAATGCGCCGCCAAGCCCGCCAGAGCGCAGGCGGCCAGGACAAGCAACAGATTGGCCTTGAAACGAATAAGTGCGACGCCTGCTGCGGCTGCCAGGCCGAGCATCCACCAATGGGCGGAGGCCAGGTCAGGCAATTCGGCGGAGCCGAGCTCGATCTGACGCGCGAACAATGCGTGCGTGGCGAAGAAGAGCGCGAGCTTGGCAATGACGCCGAGCACCGCAGCTGTAATCGCGGCGAGCGCGCCGGAGGCGCGCGGGCTGCGTTGCAGGCGCTCGGCGTAAGGTGCGCCAGCGAAGATCCAGACGAACGATGGTGCAAACGTGCACCAGAGCGCGATCGCTGCGCCGGCGAGCGCGAGTGCGAGCGAGCCGGCGTTCCAGCCAGCAAGGAAACCGACGAATTCGTTGACGAGAATGAGCGGGCCGGGCGTGGTTTCGGCGAGACCCAGACCGTCGATCATTTGCTCCGGCGTGAGCCAGCCGCGCGCTGCGGCTTCGGTGGCGAGATACGCGAGCAGCGCATACGCGCCGCCGAAGGTGACGCAAGCGAGGATCGAAAACAGCAGCGCGATCTGGAAGAGGACGTGGTCCGTGCCGAGCGTTGCGCCAAGCAGCGCGGGGAGTGCAAGCCAGAGGATAAGCCAGAGGAATGCGTGCGAGAGTGCTCCTCCGTTTGCTCCCCTGCTTGCGGGGGAGCTGTCATGCGCAGCGTGACTGAGGGGGCGGTGCGCCCGCGCCCCCTCCGTCGCCTTCGGCAACTCCTCCCCCGTAACCGGGGGAGGAAATACCAAGCCAAACACGCCCGCCGCGACAATCACCAAAGGGAACGGCGCGCCGAACAGAAGTGCGGCGAAAGCGACGACGGCGATCCAGATTGCGGTGTTGGTCTTCAGCGCGCGCTTGCCGACTTTGTAGAGCGCTTCCGCCACCAGGGCTACGACGGCGCATTTGACGCCGTCGAATGCGGCGGCGACGAGTGGGAGTTCGCCGAAGCTGACGTAGAGCCATGACAGTGCGAGCACGATTAACGCGCCAGGAATCACGAACATCCAGCCGGCGATGAGCGCCCCCGTCCAGCCGCGCAGCCGCCAGCCGATATAGGTCGCAAGCTGCTGCGCTTCGGGGCCCGGCAGCAGCATGCAGAACGCCAGCATGTGCTGGAAGCGCGCATCGTCGATCCATTTGCGCTCGTCGACGAAGACGCGATGCATCAGCGAGATCTGGCCGACCGGACCGCCGAAGCCAAGGCAGCCGATCTTGAGCGAATCTCTGAAAAGCGTGGAAAGAGATGGCGCGGTCATGGCCTCACCCAGATTGCATCGCGCGATGCTTGGGCGAGGCGCCTGAACGGGAGATCGCGCGTCCCGTAGCCGGATCGCTACCGCGGATTGTTGGCGGCTGCAATCGCGCCCGACTCATTCTCCGGTCTGTCTTCGCCATAGGCGATTTCGCCGGCTGAGACAGAGGTGCCGATCTGCGGCGCGAATTCCTCTTTGGTCGCCGGACCTTCGCGGGTCGAGCTGCGCCAGAACATGGCGACACAGACAATGAACGCCGCGCCGCCGGCGAACCAGAACATGCCGGCGACGTCGAAGAGATCCACCAGCGGTCCCATGATCAGCGGGCCGATGACGGAACCTGCCGCCCAGACGAAGAGTAAGCCCGCGGCTGACTGCGCAAGTTTACCCGGCTCGGCGCGGTCGGCCATGTGCGCCACGGCGATGCCGTAGAAGCTCAGGGCTCCGGCGCCCCACAGGAAGAACAGCAACACGGCGGACCAGCTCAGCAATTGGCCGCTCCACAGGGCGAGCGCGAACGATGTGGCGGCGGCGAGTGCGGCAAGTCCGGCGATGACCAAGCGGCGGTCGATGCGATCAGAGATACGGCCGGCGGGCCATTGCAGCAGCAGCGAGCCAGTGAACGCGGCCGAGTAGAATTGGGCAGCGGCGTTGGGCCCGTAGTGCTCAGCGGCGTAAAGCGGCGCTAACGCAAGCACGCCGCCATTCACGAGCCCTGCGCCGAAGCAGCCGATCACTGCGGCGGGCGCGATGGCAAACTGTTCGACCAGTGCAATCGGTTGCGCCTTCGGCGGATCGGGCTGTTCGGCTGCGGTGAAGCAGATCGGCGCCATGGAGAGCGCAGCGAGCGCCGCGGCGATCATCCACGGCTCGGCCGCTGTGGTTGCGTAGCCGAAGGCGAAGAATGGCCCAAGCGCGAGCGCCCCTTTGGTAAGCACCATATAGACGCTCATCACTTCGCCGCGCGCGCCGGAGCCGATGGAGAAGCTCATCCAGCTCTCGACCGCGGCGAACATGAGCGCCACCGCCATGCCGGCGATCATGCGTGCGAGGCCCCACCACCAGATGTCGTTGTTGAAGTGCAGAGCGAGCGTGGTGACGGCGAAGATCGCCGCGCACGCGGCGTATACGCGGATATGGCCGACACGCGCCAGCAACATGGTCGCGATCATCGCGCCCATCATGAAACCGGCGGAGTAAGATGCAGCGACAAGGCCGAGCGCTGTGCGCGAATGTTCTTCCATGAACGCGAGCGGAATGCGCACGCCGAGCAATCCGCCCGCAAGCTGCAGGATCGTCACGGCTGCGATGAGCGCAGCAACGTTGCGCAGCAAGTTCGTCATGGGAACCAGCGCTACATAGGGCCGTTCCGCGCGAATTGGAATTCCGTTTCGCGCAGACCTGCCCGTGCGTTTTAGCGCAGCGCGCTAGAGTCGTGCCCCGTGGAAATCAGCCGAAGAACATTTCGAACATGACGCGGCCGGGAATGAAGCTGAGCAGACCCGCGACGACGAGACCACCTACAAACATGCCGGTCATGGAGCGGCGATGCGTCTCGACCTTCCGGCTGCGGATGGCGAAGATGGCCATAGGCAAGGCGATGATGGTCCAGCCGCTCAGCAAGTGGATGAAGGAGAAGAAACCACCGTTAAGGTCGCGGATGAAAAGGCTCGAGACGGCGGTCGTCGCCATCGCGAACACCCAGCCCCAGCCCAGCGTCTTGTGCAGGCCCCTGCCCTTGGGGCGCAGCAGGATCACCGTGCCGATCGCGAGCGCAGTCAACGCGGCATAGACGTGCAGCTTCACCACCCAGGAAACGCCGGCCCAAAGCGAGAAGTCGGGAGCGCGGAGCCTGAAATCGCCGAAGGCGGCGGCGATCTGGGGAGCGAACGGCACGAGCGTTACGGCGAAAACCAGCACCACGATTCCAAGGCCAAGCCATCGGGTCCAGGCGGGGCGGGTTCGGGTTGCAGGCATCAGGTGTCGGTCTCCAATCGAAGCTGATAGGACCTTGGGCAACGGAGACCGACCGTGCAGCCGCAGATACGTGAGACCTCTGAGAAAGCGCGCGAACAGCAGGCTTCCGCCGTTGGCGAAGCGCGAATTGCGGAGGGCGGGCCGCGGACGTGGCGCGACTGGGCGCGCAACTTGGGGATTGCGGCCGCTGTTGGCGTGTTTCTGGCCTTCGTCGGGGCGCTGAACACCGGTGAGCTGCCAGTGATTCGGCGGCTGATTTATTGGGTGCCGCTGATGATCGCGGGCGCTTTGCTTGGACAGGCCATGGCCTTGATGGTTGCGAAGATTCCAAAGGCCCGGCTGAATCCATGGATATTCGGCGCCATCGTCTCGGTGGCGATGGCGGCGCCGGCGACACTCGTGGTGTGGGGTTATACCGGCCTGGTGTTCGGCCTTTCGATGCCGCCCCAGGCGCTGCCGATGCTGTTCGGCAGCGTCCTGGTGATGTGTGCCGCGATGACCGCGCTGATGCTGTTGGTAAATTGGCCAGGTCGGGTCACACATGCGCCGGCGGCAGGCGCGCCCGCTCCGGCGGTGCGGTTTCTGGAACGTTTGCCGCCGAAGCTCAGAGGTGCGGCGATCTACGCAGTCTCATCCGAGGATCATTATCTGCGGCTGCATACGTCGAACGGCTCGGACCTGATCCTGATGCGTTTGGCTGACGCGATTTCAGAGCTGGAAGGGCTCGAAGGCGCGCAAACCCATCGGTCCTGGTGGGTGGCGCGTGACGCGGTGGAGAGCCTGCGGCGCGACAATGATCGCGTTACGCTTGTGCTCAAGGGCGGCGCGGAGGCGCCGGTGAGCCGCCCGAACGTGAAGCCGCTTCGGGATGCCGGCTGGTTCTAGCACGCCGGAAGCGTCACTGCACCGGCGGCGCGCGGAAAATCCAATCGCTGTCCGCGGCCAAGTAGACGAACGTGGCCCACGCGGCGACGTTTTGCCGGAGCGCTGCGGGATCGATCGCGTAGAGCGTATCGTTGGCGGTGTGGTGGTAGTCGAAATAGTGCGTGCCGTCCTGGCTTAGGTCGACAACCGGTGTGCCGGCTTCTTTGATCGCGCTCACATCGGCGCCGCCATCGGCTTGATTGTTGCCGGGCAGAACGCCCAGCGGCGCCAGTGCGCGTTGAAAGGCGCGCGAATAGGGCATCGCTTGCTCGGAAAACCGCGTGTCAAACCGCCAGACACGGCCCGCGCCGAAATCGCTCTCCAAGGCGACGACGTGGTTCTCGTTTGCATGCGCGCGACCGTAGGCAGCGCCGCCGTGGACGCCGTTCTCCTCAGAGCCTGCGAGCAGGATGCGAATGGTGCGGCGCGGGCGACGCGGCAAGTCACGAATCAAGCGCGCCGCCGATGTGATGATGGCGACGCCTGCGCCATCGTCGATGGCGCCCTGCCCCATGTCCCAGGAATCGAGATGCGCGGCGAGAAGGATGATTTCCTCTGGACGCTCGCGGCCGCGGATCTCGGCGATGACGTTGCCGGATTGGGCGTTCTCGCGAATGTCGGCCTCGATATCGAGGCGCACGCGCACGGCGCCGCGCTCCAGCAGATTCGCCAGCACCTCCGCATCCGCCGGCGAGATCGACATCGCCGGGAGCGATGCGCCATCGGCTTGGCGTGAAGAGCCGCCCTGGTGCGCGAAGCGATTTGTGTCGGTGCCGACGGCGCGGATGAGGCAACCAACCGCGCCCTTCGCTTGCGCCACCGGCGCGCAGCGGCCGCGCTTGCGCACGGCAACGCCATAGCCCGCGCCATCCTGCGCACGCGCCATGTGCTCGTCGATGAACACGATCCGGCCGGAGACCTCGCTGCTGGGCGCCGCTTCGAGCGCATTCATGTCCGGGAAACGGACGACCGCCGCAGTGACGCCGCCAACGGGCGTCGACGGCGAACCTCCCAACGCCGCCGCCACCATCGCGCGCTCGCCGCCCGGCGAGACAATGTGCGCCTCTTCGCGCGTCGCATCCCAGTACGGAAGCGTGAATGGTTCAATGCGGACATTGCTGAAGCCGTTGGCGCGCAACATCGCCACCGCCCAGTCCCGCGCGCGCGCTTCTGCTTCAGAGCCGGCGAGACGCGGGCCGACTTCAGTCACCAAACTTTCCACGAGATCGTATGCGCGGTCGCTTTCGAGCGCCGCGGCCTGCAGACGCTCGACGGTGCGCTGCTGCGCAGCGGAGATCGGCGCGACCTGCGGCTGCTCGCGCGTTGGCGTGATCGCCTGCACGAAACCCGGCGTCGGCTGTGGTTGCTGTTGCGCATTCGCCGATGAGGCGAACGCGAGCGCCGCCGTAAGCGCCAAGGCAAAGTTCCGCATATGATGTCGTCCCCAAACTCGTGCGCTCAAAGTGGCGGCGCGCGCGCGCGATGCAAGAGCGAAGCGACGATCAGGCGCTGCGCCGCGCTTTCCACGCCGCTTTGGACTGGCCGTAGAGATCGACCATGTGCTCCTCGAACGGCGGCGCGAGCTGCACGGCTTCGCGCTCGAGCTGCGATCCCAGACGTTCGGCAAGCTTGATCGACGGCGCGTTCTGCTTGTCGATGCAATGGATGACGTGATCCCAAGCGAGATTGTCGAACGCCCAGTCGATCGCGGCGATCGCGCCCTCCTGTGCAAAGCCCTGCCCCATCGCGCCGGCCTTCACGCCCCAGCCAACCTCATCGCCGGGCCAAGAGCCTTCTTTGCCGCCCGGACGCCAGGGTCCTAAGCGGCCGATCCATTCGCCGGTGTCGCGGCGCAGCACAGAGAACATGCCGTAGCCGAGTAACGCCCACGATCCCGCCAGCGAGGCCATGCCGCGCCATGCCGCATCGCGCGGCGCAACGCCGCCGATGAAACGCATCGTCTCTTCTTCCTGCGCCATGGATGCGAAGCCGTCGAAGTCCTCGTGCTGCGGCGGACGCAGGATAAGGCGCGCGGTGGTGAGGGTTGGGCCGATTTTCATGCGGGCGTTCTACGGCGCCGGCTTGAGCGGCGCCAGCTTCAGCGCAGAGCGTCGAGCGTCGCCAACACGACTTCGGGCGCCGGACGGACGCGATAATTCGCGTCGCCCAGCCTGGCGCGCACTTCGCCTTGCGGCGAGAGGAAGAAGATCGTCGGCACAGGCAAGCCGTTGTGGCGGCGGCCGGGCGGCTGCGTGGGATCGAGCAGATCGAGCTGGCGCACGATCTGCGCTTGCTCATCCGAGAGCATCGTGTAGCCGATGCTGCGCCGTGCGTCGAAGCGGGCGAGTTCTTCGACGGTGTCCGTCGTGATTGCGGCAAGCTTCCAGCCACGTTGTTCAATCTGCGCGCGAATGCCCTCAAGGCCGACCAACTGCGCTTGGCAGAACGGGCACCAGTCGGCGCTACGGGTAACCAGCAGGACAAGACCGTTCTGACCGGCAAGTGAGGAAAGACTGCGCCGCGCGCCGGCCTCGTCCTGCGCTTCAATAGCGGGAACTGTGGCGCCCACCGCGGGACCGAAATTGTGCGTCTGCGCCATCGCCGGCGTAGCGACGAGCGCGAACATGGCGACGAGGAAAGTTCTTGCGATGCGCATGCGCGGTCTCCCAGATTCAAGTAGCCTACGCTTTCGGCCCGCGCGCGGTTACGGAGTGGCACATGGCGTTCGAAGGGTTTTCAAAGGACTTCTTCAAGTTCTTCCGCGAGCTGGCGCGGAACAATGAGCGGGAATGGTTCGAGGCCAACAAGGAACGCTATCGCGCGGCCGTGGTGGCGCCGATGTCGGACTTCATCGCTGCACTCGCGCCGAAGCTTGCGAAGGTTTCACCACACTTCCGCGCCGACCCGCGGCCGAACGGCGGCTCGATGTTCCGCATCCATCGCGACGTGCGCTTCGCCAAGGACAAGAGCCCCTACAAGACGCATGCGTCTGCGCACTTCCGCCATGCGCGCGCCAAGGATGTGCACGCGCCGGGCTACTATCTGCATCTTGAGCCGAAGCGGGTGATGTTCGGCGGCGGCGTGTGGATGCCGGAGCCCGACGCGCTGTTGAAGATCCGCACCGCGATCGCCCATGGCCCTAAGGCATGGACGAAGGCGAAGAGCGCAAAGTCCGTCGTCGCGGCGTTCGGCGGCCTTAGCGATCACGATGCCCTCACGCGCCCGCCTAAGGGATTCGAAGCTGAGCATCCGATGATCGAAGACATCAAGCGCAAGAGCTTCTTCGTCATGGCCGAGAGCAGTGAGAACGAGGCGGCCCATCCCGCCTTCGTCGGGCGCGTGGCGAAGGCCTACGCAGACGCGGCGCCGGTGATGCGATTTTTGTGCGAAGCGGTGGACGCGGAGTTCTAGCCCACGCTAGGGTCAATGCCTTTGCACGCGTCAACCAGGCCCTTTACCGCGTTTACCGAGTGATCGAACATGGCGCGTTCGTTGGCGGTGAGTTCGATCTCGACCACTTTTTCCACCCCGTCCTTGCCGATGATGCACGGCACGCCGACATACATGTCGTTCAAGCCGTACTCACCCTTCAAGTTCGCCGCGCACGGCAGCAGACGCTTCTTATCGCGTAGATAGGACTTCGCCATCACGATCGCGCTTTCGGCCGGGGCGTAGAAGGCGGAGCCGGTTTTCAGCAGGCCGACGATTTCGGCGCCGCCGTCGCGGGTGCGCTGGATGATCTGGTCGAGCTTTTCTTGCGTGGTCCAGCCCATCTTCACCAGGTCTGGCAGCGGAATGCCGGCGACGGTGGAGTAGCGCGCGAGCGGCACCATGGTGTCGCCGTGGCCGCCGAGCACGAAGGCGCTGACGTCTTCGACGCTGACCTTGAACTCATCGGCGAGGAAGTAGCGGAAGCGCGCGCTGTCCAGCACGCCGGCCATGCCGACGACCTTGTTATGCGGCAGCTTCGAGAATTGCCTAAGCGCCCACACCATTGCGTCGAGCGGATTGGTGACGACGATGACGAACGCGTTGGGCGCATGCTGCTTGATGCCCTCGCCCACCGCCTTCATCACTTTGAGGTTGATGCCGAGGAGATCGTCGCGGCTCATGCCGGGTTTGCGCGGCACGCCGGCGGTGACGATGCAGACATCGGCGCCGGCGATGCCAGCGTAATCGTTCGCGCCCTTGAGCGCGCTGTCCTTGCCGAATACAGGCGAGGCTTGGGCAATGTCGAGCCCCTTGCCCTGCGGCACGCCTTCGACGACGTCGAACAGAACAACGTCACCCAGCTCCTCGCGCGCGGCGATGTGAGCCAGCGTGCCGCCGATCATGCCAGAACCGATGAGAGCAATCTTTGCGCGGGCCATGTGGCGCTCCAGGGAATCGTTGGAATTGAAGGCGCGTGAAATAGACCTCTGCGCGCGGGCGCGCAACGTGGCTTGTCGCTATTCCTTCACGCAGATGAGCAACCCGTCGCCGATACTGGTCATAGCGGCGTGGACGCGGGCATCGGCCTTGGCTTTCTGCGCAAGCGCCCGGAGCGCGGAGGTGTCGGCGGAGGTGTCGGCGGGATCGGCGACGCGGCCGGACCAGAGCACGTTGTCGAACAGCATCGCGCCTCCGGGGCGCAGCAATTTCAGGCCGCGCTCGTAGTAGGAATCGTAGCCAGTCTTGTCGGCGTCGATGAAACCCAGATCGAATTGGCCGCTCTCGCCCGCGGCGATGCGCTTATCGAGCGTCTCAGTCGCGGGCGCGAGCACCAGTTCGATCACGTCGTCGACGTGCGCTTCGCGCCAATAGTCACGCGCTTTCGTGGTCCACTCTTCGTTGACATCGCAGGCGAGCAGCTTGGCGCCGACGGCATGGAGTTCCTTCATCGTCAGCGCCGTGGCGAGCGCGGAATAGCCGGTGAAAACGCCAACCTCGAACGCGCGTCTCGCATTGAGCATGCGCGCAATGGTTTGCATGAACGCGCCCTGTTCGGCGCTGATCTGCATCCGCGCCATTGGAAGACGCGCGGTTTCTTCGCGGCAACGCACGAGCGCGGGATGTTCGGGCGGATTGGAGTGGGCCAGATAGCGCACAATTTCTGGCGTGAGGCCGAGCGAAGATGACATAAGGTTACGTACTCCCGAGAGCGGCCCAACTCCACTGGTCCGGCGGCCGCACAAGTGCTATCTGGGATCCATGCTTGACTGGTCGCAATGTCCCGCCTTGGAAAGCGTCCCCGGCAAGGTCAGCGGCGCCTGGGTGTTCAAGGGGACGCGCACGCCCGCTGCGGTCGTATTCGAGAACCTTGAGGATGGACTAACCATCGACGAGGTCACAGAGCAATTCGGCCTGTCTCGCGAACAGGTCCAAGCAGTACTCGAGTTCGCCGCGCGTAGTCTGGACTCCCCAGTCAGCTGATGCGGGTCCTCTTCGATAACGGGACGCCCAGAGGCGTCGCCGCAGCCCTTGTAGGACACGTGGTCGAAGAAGCGCGTGTGGACGGATGGGATGCTTTGACAAATGGCGAACTGCTTGCGCGGCCGGGGCTGCAGGCTTCGAGGTTTTTGTAACGACCGATAGGAACCTTCGCTATCAGCAAAACCTTTCCGGACGAAGGCTCGCAGTGGTGATCCTAGATAAGGCCCGTTGGAAGCTCATTCGGCTAAAGCTCGATGCCATCCAGGCCGCGGTGTCGGCGGCAAAACCGGGCGATGTAGTCGAAGTCGAAATCTGATCTCAAACCAGCCGCTTTAGCTCGGCCACCAGATCGTCGCGCTCCCAGCTGAAGCCGCCTTCGTTGTCCGGTTGGCGGCCGAAATGGCCGTAGGCGGCGGTGCGCGCATAGATCGGGTGGTTGAGCTTCAAATGCGTGCGGATGGCGCGCGGCGTCGCGCCGCCGATCATTTCCGGGAGCCTGGCCTCGAGGATTGCGGGATCGATCGTGTCGGCGCCGTGGAGGTCGACATAAAAACTCGTCGGTGCTGCGACGCCGATGGCGTAACTGATCTGGATGGTGCAGCGATCGGCCAATCCCGCAGCGACGACATTCTTCGCCAAATAGCGGCATGCGTAAGCGGCGGAGCGATCGACTTTCGTCGGATCCTTGCCCGAGAAGGCGCCGCCGCCGTGCGGGGCCGCGCCGCCATAGGTATCGACGATAATCTTGCGTCCGGTGAGGCCAGCGTCGCCATCGGGACCGCCGATCTCGAAGCGGCCGGTCGGATTCACGATCCACTTCGTCTTCTTGGTGACAAGACCGTCCGGAAAAACCGAAAGCACATACGGCTTCACCAGATCTTCGAAGCGCTTGGGCGTGTAGGACGAGCCGTTGAGCTTCTTCTTGTGCTGGTGGCTGACCACGATGGCGACAACTTCGGCAGGCCTGCCGTTCTCGTAGCGCAACGTGACTTGGCTCTTGGCGTCGGGTTCAAGTTCGGGGCGTTCGCCCGAGTGGCGCACTTCGGCCAGCCGCTTCAGAATGTTATGCGAGTATTGCAGCGTCGCCGGCATCAGTTCGGGCGTTTCGCTGCAGGCGTAGCCGAACATGATGCCCTGATCGCCAGCGCCATCCTTATCCACGCCGCGCGCGATATCCGCTGACTGAGCGTGGAGAAAATTGGAGAAGCGCGCTTTCTCCCAGTGGAAGCCCTTCTGCTCGTAGCCGATGTCCTTGATAGCCGCGCGCACCTTGGGCTGCAGCGAAGCGACAATCTCCTTGGTAAAGGCCTTGTTCTCCGCCTTCGACTGCCCCGCCTTGCCCGCCCTCACTTCGCCGGCAAGCACGACGCGATTGGTGGTCACCAGGGTTTCACAGGCGACGCGCGCTTCGGGGTCTGCCTCAATGAACGCGTCCACAACCGTGTCGGAGATGCGGTCCGCGACCTTGTCCGGGTGGCCTTCCGAGACGCTCTCGCTGGTGAACACGTAATTGCTTCTGGCCACATGGATTCTCCAGCCCGAACGAAACGGCCCTCTTAAGGACTAGGCAGACCGCACGCAAACTCACAATCGTCGCGGCGGATCATCGCTTACCCTCCCCCGCCTCCTCCGCGAGGGCCTTCACCAGTTCGAACACCTTGCGGCGCACCTTCTGGCTCTTGATGGAGCCGAACAGCGCCAAGAGCTGCATCCCTTCCGGCGTGGTGACCGCGTCGTTGACGTAGGCCTGCGGGTCCTCAGCCACCCCGCGCGCGCCAAGACCATCAAAGAATCTGCAAATGTGCATTTCCAGGGCATTGGCGATGTCAACCAGACGGCTGACAGCAATCCGGTTGACGCCCTTCTCGTATTTCTGAACCTGTTGGAAGGTAACGCCAAGTAATTCGGCGAGTTTTTCCTGGCTCATGCCGATTTCGGCACGCCGAGACCTGACGCGGCTTCCGACTTTTCTGTCGATGGCGTTCGCCGCGCGCTCATCACTCATGATCTTTGGCCTCCAAGCCTTCGTCCTGAAGGCAAGAACCGCAGCCCTAATACCAATACAAGCAGCGCCAGGAGCAACATAGTACCCCAGCGCACCCAGATCGTTTCCGCCACCGCAGGAGGCAGCTGCGCTTCCGCGAACAGCGCCCGCCCCCGCGTAGACGCCACCTCGCGTCCGTAGGCGTCGACAATCGCCGAAACCCCGCCCGACGCGGCGCGCGCCACCGGAAGCCCTTCCTCGATGGCGCGATATCGCGCCATCGCATAGTGCTGGGCCGGGCCTGAGCCGCCGCCGAACCAGGCATCGTTCGTGACCATCACGATCCAGCCCGGGCGGTCCTCGCCGTGCGGTGTCATCCCAGGGAAGATCGCCTCGTAGCAGATGAGCACGACCGCCTCCGCCGCCCCTGGCACGACAAGGCGTGTGGGCGGGTCACCCGCATTGAAGCCTGAGCCGATGCGCTGCAGCGGCGCAATGTTGAGATTGCTCACCAGCGACCAGAACGGGATGTACTCGCCGAACGGCACCAAGTGATGCTTGTCGTACATCTGACTTAAGCGCGCTTCGCCGCTGACGCCGTCGATGACAGCGGCGGAGTTGAAGTAGGCGAGGCCCTCCGGCTGCAGCTCGCGCCGCGTAAGACCGGTGATGAGGACACGATCGCCCAAGCCCCGGCCGAGCGCCGCCATAAAGTCAGGGTTTTCGAGCATGAAGAAGTTGACGACCGGAATCGCGCCTTCCGGCCAGATTAGAATAGTCGTGGCGTTGTCGTCGCTTGGCGCACCGCTTGCCTCGAGGTAGCGCTGCAGCACGCGCCATTCCTGATCCGGACGGTTCTGCCATTTCTCGGCTTGGCCGAGGCCGGAATCGGCGACCCGCACGATCGGTTGCGCGCCCGGCGGATCGACGCGCGCGGAAGCAAGACGCTGGGCGCCCCAACCCCACCCCATCCCGACCAAAAGCGCGGCAATGAGCGCGGGCGCGAAGCGGCGGCCTGCGCTTTGCTCACCATCGGCAATCGCTGCCGGCGCCGCCGCGACCAACAGGGTGAGCAACGTCAGACCATACGCGCCGATCACAGATGCAAGCTGTGAGATTTGTTCGCCGGGCGTCCACACATACGCAGGCAACAACCAAGGAAGACCGGTCAGGATGTTTCCGCGCAGCCATTCCGACACGAAAAACCCGAACGCGAATGCAGCGATTCGGCGCACGTCGTTGGTCCAGAAAAGCATCGCCAGCACCGCGCCCAGGCCGAAGAACAGCGCGAGACCTGCCGCGAGCGCAGCCGTTGCCGGAATGCCCCACAACGGGCCCCAGGCGTCACTGTCGACGTTGAAGGCCGAGGAAACCCAGTAAAGTCCGGTGGAGAAATGGCCGAAGCCAAAAAACCAGCCGATCGTGAAAGCCGAACGCAGACGCCGCTCTTGGCGGAACGAGGCATCGAGCAGCCACACCAGCACGACGACTGCCGCGACAAACGCCAGCGTAAACTGAAACGGCGCGTGGCCGAGCGTCGCCAAAGCACCCGCAAGGGCGGCCATGCTGCGCCGCTGCCACGGCGTGCGCGCGGCAAACCAAGCCTGAATGCGCGAGCGCGAAGCGCTTGCGTTGTCGACGTTCAATGCAGGAACTCCCTTGCGGCGCGCTGAAAGGTTGGAGCGCGGCGGGCCTGCCACGTCAACACTCCAGAGGCGAAGTCAAGGCTCAAGAATTGCGCTGAACCGCTTTTTCCGCGCGAAGCGCCGCATCGGGGGAAGCGGCCGTTGCGTCCGCTTCGCTGGCCGGCTTGATCCGCACACGCTTCACCCGGCGCGGATCGGCGTCGATGATTTCAACATCGAAGCCGGCTGGGTGACGTAAGATCTCGCCACGTTGTGGCAGGCGGGCCGCAAGCGCGGAAGCCAGCCCGGCAGCGGTGTCGAACTCGTCCTCGTGATCCGGCAGCGCGAGGCTTGCGCCGAGTTTCTCTTCCAATTCCGCGATCGGCGCGCGGCCATCGGCCTCGAAGGCGCCGTTTGGGCGCTCAAGCACAAGCGCGGCGTCAACGTCGTGCTCGTCATCAATGGCGCCGACGATTTGCTCGACCAGGTCTTCCATTGAAACGAGCCCATCGGTGCCGCCGTATTCGTCGACGACGAGCGCCAAGTGGATGCGGCTCGATTGCATGCGCAAGAACAGGCGCGCCAGCGTCATCGATTGTGGCACAAACAGAATCTCGCGCCGTATGCGCGGCAGCGAGCGGTCGGAGTATTTGGCGCTCGCGACGCCTTCTTCGTTTGGCGCCAAGAGCGCAAGCACGTCGCGCACGTGGATGAAGCCCTGCGGATCGTCCAGCGTTTCTCCATAGATCGGCAAACGCGAGTGTTGGCTTTCGGAAAAAGCGCGCGCCGCCTCCCCTAAGGTAGCCGACGCCTCGATGGCAACGATCTCGGCGCGCGGACGCATCACGTCGGCGACCTTGAGCTGGTCGAAATGCGCGGCGCGGAGGATCAGGTCCTTGTGCGCCAGTTCCATCTGGCCGCCATTGGCTTCGCGTTCCCGCAACGCCTCCTCAACAGCCTCAGCGGACCCAAGCCTCCCACGCGCGAAGATTCGCGTGAACCGATGAAGCAGGCCCGCGCGCCTTCGCGATGGAGGGTCGGCGGGTTCGTTGATCGTCTCAACCATATCGGTGTGTGTCGCACTCCATCGGCGGCTCTACGCGTAGGGATCTTCTATCCCGATCGAAGCCAGGATCGCGCGTTCGCGCGCTTCCATGGCTTCGGCGTCAGCCGGATTCTCGTGATCATAGCCTATCAGATGCAGAAATCCGTGTACGGCCAGATGCGCGGCGTGGTGCTCGAACCGTTTACCCTGAAAATTCGCTTGCTCGACAATGGTTTCCGCGGCGAGCGCGATGTCGCCCAGGAAACCGGGTTCGGCTTGGCCGTCGGGCGAGGGCGGAAAGGAAAGGACATTCGTTGGGCCCTCCTTGCCGCGGAACTGCTGATTGAGGCCGGCGACTGAAGCGTCGTCGCCGAGCAAAAGCGAAACGGCGCCGGATTTGCCTTCCGCCTGGGCGGCTGCGGCGAGCGCTTGCGAAAGCAGGTCCTCGTGCCCGCGCCAGAGCTCGCAGTTAGCGAGAATATCGACCTCTAGCTCAGCCACCGCGCGCTCCCTCATCCCGATGATAGGCTTCGACGATGTGTGCGACGAGCCTGTGACGGACGATGTCCTGCGCGGCAAAGCGGATAACTTCGACGCCCGGTATGTCTTCCAAGATTGAGATTGCGTGCGCGAGGCCGGATTGATCGGGGCGCACGAGATCGATTTGAGAGGGATCCCCAGTGACCACCATGCGCGAGCCTTCGCCCAAGCGCGTCAGCACCATTTTCATCTGCAGCACGGTCGAGTTCTGCGCTTCGTCGACGATGACGAAGGCATTGGAGAGCGTGCGGCCCCGCATGAAGGCAAGCGGCGCCACTTCAATCTGCCGGCGGTCGCGGCGGGCTTTCAAATCGTTTTCAGACATCTGACTGCGGAACGCGTCCCAGATCGGTTGCAGGTAAGGATCGACCTTTTCGGCGAGGTCGCCCGGCAGATAGCCCAATTTCTCCCCTGCCTCGACCGCCGGCCGCGTCACGATGATCCGGTCGACACGTTCCTGCTTCATTGCTTCGACAGCGGCGGCGACGGCCAAGAACGTCTTGCCGGTGCCAGCAGGACCAACACCGAAGATCAAGTCCAGGTTCTCGTCTCGCAGCGCTTCGACATAATGCACTTGGCGCGGCGTGCGCAGCACCAAACCGCCGAGCTGCGGCAACTGCATTGGGCCGGGCGTATCGGTCTGCCCTTCGGAGAAAGAGATCGCGGCGAGCACCTCACCCTCACGCACACGGCCTTTGCGACGTGCGAGATCGGCCAGCGCCTCTATGATGTGCTGCACCCGGCCGAGATCGGAGCCCGCGGTCTTCCCGGCGGCGGCGCGGGCAATGATCTTGTCACCCTGCACGTCGAGCGTAACGCGATAAGCGGGTGATCCGCGCGGCGCGTTGGGGTCTCGGAAGGCTTCCTGGATATGGGCAATGTGGCGATGCAACGGGCCGAATACGGCCTGCGCGATGTTGGTGTCGCCAAGCGTTATGGTGCGGGTTTGGCCGTCGCTCATGCGGTCGCCAGCACCTGTAATTCGCCGGTGAGGGAGTATTGCGAAGCGGCAGTGATGCGCACGCCGACAATGTCGCCGTCGCGCGCGAGCGTGTTGCTGAAGTGCACAGCTTGCAGGTAAGGCGAGCGTCCATGCTTCTGGCCGGGCTTGCGGCCATCGCCGGTGACGAGGATCGGCAACAAGCGGCCGATCTGTGAGTCATTAAATGCGCGCTGTTGCCCACTGAGCAGCGCCTGCAAGCGCGCGAGGCGTTCGGCTTTCAGGTCTTCACTCACTTGTCCTGTCATTGCGGCCGCGGGGGTGCCAGGACGCGGTGAATACTTGAACGAAAACGCCGAGGCGAAGTTGACGTCGCGCACCATTTGCAACGTGGCCTCAAAATCCTTTTCCGTTTCGCCTGGGAAACCGACGATGAAATCGGTCGAGAGCGCGATGTCCGGCCGCACGTCTCGGAGACGCGCGACGATGTCGCGATAGAACGCGCCATCGTGCTTTCGGTTCATGGCTTGGAGGATGCGGTCGGAACCGGACTGCACCGGCAGGTGCAGATAGGGCATGAGCTTAGGCTCAGCCCCGTGCAGCGCGATCAAGTCGTCCGTCATCTCGACGGGGTGCGAAGTGGTGTAGCGGAGGCGTTCGACGCCGTCGATCTGCGCGAGCGCGGACAGCAACTCCGCGAAGGTCGCGCCGCCGTGATAGGCGTTGACATTCTGCCCGAGCAAGGTGATCTCGCGCACGCCGCGATCCGCGAGCGAGCGCGCCTCGGCAAGCACGTCAGCGATCGGCCGCGAGAATTCAGCGCCGCGCGTGTACGGCACCACACAGAACGTGCAGAACTTGTCGCAACCTTCCTGAACCGAGAGGAATGCCGTCACGCCGTCGGGCGCACGCGCCGGCAGCGCGTCGAACTTTTCCTGCGCAGTGAAATCCGCGGCCAGACGGTCGCCGGTCTTGCGCGCAACGCGGGCGATGAGCTCCGGCAACTTGTGGTACGCTTGCGGCCCGACAACGAGATCGACGGTAGGGGCGCGTGCGATGATTTCCTCGCCTTCGGCCTGCGCCACGCAGCCGGCGATGGCGATGGTCATGCCCTTCCCTTCGGCCGCGCGGCGTTCCTTGTGCGCGCGCAAGCGGCCAACCTCGGAATAGACCTTTTCAGTCGCTTTCTCGCGGATATGGCAGGTGTTGAGGATGACGAGGTCCGCCTCATCGGGTTTGTCGGTGAGGGCGTAGCCAAGCGGCGTCAGCACGTCGCGCATGCGCTCCGAGTCGTAGACGTTCATCTGGCAACCGTACGTCTCAATGAAAAGACGCTTAGGCGCGGGGGCGTCGGACATCCTACTTCTTGCCCGCCTTTGCCGATTTGTCGTCAACCGGCACGCCGTAAAGCTCGAGCCGGTGATCCACCAGCTTGTAGCCGAGCCGCTTGGCTATTTCGTGCTGGAGCCGCTCGATCTCCTCGTCGATGAATTCGACAACCCTTCCCGTCTTCATGTCGATGAGGTGGTCGTGGTGATGCTCGGGCACTTCCTCATAGCGCGAACGGCCGTCGCGGAAATCGTGGCGCTCGAGAATGCCGGATTCTTCAAACAGGCGGACGGTGCGGTAGACGGTGGCGATGGAGATGCCAGGATCGATCGCCGCGGCGCGGCGGTGCAGCTCTTCGACATCGGGATGATCATGGCTCGTCGAGACGACGCGCGCGATCACACGGCGTTGCTCGGTCATGCGCATGCCCTTCTCGACGCACAACTTTTCGATGCGATCCATGGGCCTCAAATACTCCCGGGCGACGCGCCGTGTCCACCTTTGAGCGTCAAACGATTGGCCGCGGCAGCGTGCGGCGCATGACAATCGCGTCAATGGCGCTGCCTTCGCCCCCATAGTAGGCATGGCGCCGGCCCGCCTCCTCGTAGCCCAGCTTCGCATATAGAGCGCGCGCCGCGGCGTTGTCCTCAGCGACCTCCAGGTGCATGGAGTTTGCGCCGCGGACCAGCGCGGCCACGCCTGCGGCAGTGACCAAAGCTGCGCCGAAGCCTCTGCGGCGCGCTTCCGGCACGACGGCCACGGTGAGCAGTTCGGCGTCGCCGGCGGCCGCCCACGCCATGACGAAACCCTGCGCCTCCGCACCATTGCCCTGCACGAGCGCGAACACGGCCTGGTTCTCCATCAGCTTGGCAATCTCGATGGCCGTCCAAGGTTTCGGAAACGCGCGCGCATGCAACGACGCGAGCAGATCGCAAGCTTGCGTGCTGACGGCCTCTATCATGCGCCGCTCGGCAACGTGATGTGCGGAGCACGAAGATAGGTCGGGTCGGGTGGATATCGCGCCGGATCGAGCCGCGCAGCGCGGCGCGCGAGCGCTGCAGCATCGGCGCTGACACCCGGGCCTTTGACCTGCGCGCCAGCGATCAGCGCTTCGTGTTCGCCGCGTTCAATGCTTCGCGGCGCGATGCGGACGGCGCCGTTTTCGTAGAGCGCGAAATAGGATGCGCCCGGCGTTTCGATGAGTGCGGCGCGAAGCCCCTCTTCCCGGTCTTCGAGCGCAAGTGCTTCAAGCGTGGAGACGCCGATACACGGCTTGCCGAGCGCGAGGGCGAGGGTGCGGGCGAAGGAAAGGCCGACGCGGACTCCGGTGAAAGAACCCGGACCGGTGGTGACCGCGATGCGATCAATTTGCGCGAACCGCACCCCCGCCCGCTCGCCAGCCTCGCGCGCCATCGGCGCGAGACGTTCGGCTTGGCCGCGTATCATGGGTTCGTGGAGATGCGCCAACGTTTCGCCGTCGCGAACGATGGCCACAGAACAAGCGTCAAGCGATGTGTCGATACCTAGCACGATCATTGAATCGCGCTCACACGACCTGCTCTACCGCGTTCACTTCCGGCACGTAATGGCGGAGCATGTTTTCGATGCCCTGCTTCAGCGTCAGCGTCGAAGACGGACAGCCCGCACACGAGCCGCGCATATTGAGGCGGACGATGCCGCGCTCATGGTCCCAGGAATGGAAGGTGATGTCGCCGCCATCGCGCGCCACCGCGGGCCGCACGCGTGCGTCAATGATCTCCTTCAGCTCTTTGACGATGCCGGCGGCCTCGCCCTCGTAGATGATGTCGGCCTCGTCTGTCGTGTCCGCGGGCGCGGCGCTGTCGGCGAGCACAGGGCGACCGGAGGTGAAATGATCCATAATCGCGGCGAGCACGTGCGGCTTCAGATGCGGCCACTCGATGCTTTCGCCCTTGGTGATCGTCAGGAAATCGCCGCCCAGATAGACCCGTTCGACGCCGTCGACGTCGAACAACGCCGTCGCCAGCGGTGAAGCCAGCGCGGCATCTGCGTTGGCGAACTCACGGCTGCCTTGCCCCAGGACGTCGCGACCGGGAAGGAACTTCAACGTGCGCGGATTCGGCGTCGATTCCGTTTGGATGAACATGAACATCAGGTGGGCCTTTGAGCGGAACCGGTCAAGCTGGAGCGGGCGGCTCTTCCTCACTCTCGGTTGAAACTGCGGCGGCCATCGGCAGCGCTACGGCGCGGATTTCTTCGCGCGTCAGCGCGCCGGGAACAACGACTACCGGTACGGGCCGGGGCGCAAGGCCGCCGCTCTTTCCAAGCTGCGCAACCAAGGGGCCCGGACCGCTGGGTGGGGAAGCCGCCGCCAGCACAACAAGTTTGATCGACGTATCTTCCTGCAAGAGTTTGCGCAGCTCGGGCTTGAGGTCGCCTTCGCGCAGAATCGGCTCGGCGGTCACACCACACTCGGCCCAAGCTTCGGCTGCGAAACGCTGGGTGAGCGACTCCGCTGCATCGCGCGCTTGGCGGCGCATCTCCTCCGTGATCGACGCCCACGGCGCGGGATCGGACGGCTCGATGACGCGCAGCATCAGCAAGCGCCAGCCGGTGTAGCGGCAAAGCAGTCCCGCGTAGATCAAAGCGTCCGGGAACTCCTCGCTCTCGTCGGCGATGACCAGGCAGGCAAGGGCTTGCAGATCTTGCGTCATGGGCGCGGATCGTCGCTCATACGCGCGCTCC
The DNA here is from genome assembly GCA_052387215.1 of Caulobacteraceae bacterium. Lineage (GTDB taxonomy): Bacteria > Pseudomonadota > Alphaproteobacteria > Caulobacterales > Aquidulcibacteraceae > Vitreimonas. Next base: position 12,685 of record JBQTJK010000048.1, on the reverse strand, counting down.
CATCAAGCGCGCCACAGGCCGACGACGTCGCGCACCTCCGCCATGATAGGCTGCGCGATGGCGCGCGCCTTCTCGGCGCCGTCCCTGAGAATAGCGTCGATCGCGCCCGGATCGGCGTTGAGGCGGCGCATTTCGGCGGCGATCGGCGCGAGCTTCGCTGCGAGCGTTTCGGCGAGTGTGGGCTTAAATACGCCGAAGCCCTTGCCGCCGAACTCGGCCAGCACGTCCTCGACGCTGCGCTCGGTGACGGCGGCGAAGATGCCGACAAGGTTTTCGACTTCAGCCCTGCCGGCAAGGCCCTCCTTGCTTTCAGGCAAGGGCAACGGATCGGTCGTCGCTTTCTTGATCTTCTGCATGATCGCGTCGGCGTCGTCAGTGAGGTTGATGCGCGTCATGTCCGAGGGGTCGGACTTGGACATCTTCTTCGTGCCGTCGCGCAAGCTCATGATCCGCGCGCCCGGACCCTGGATTAGAGGCTCGGGCAGCGGGAAGAAGGCGGGCGCCTCGTAATCGTTGTTGAACTTCTGCGCAATGTCGCGCGAGAGTTCGAGGTGCTGCTTCTGGTCTTCGCCGACCGGTACGTGCGTCGCTTTGTAGAGAAGAATGTCAGCGGCCTGCAGAACGGGATAATCGAACAGCCCGACCGACATGCGCTCGGCGTGCTTGCCGGCTTTGTCCTTGAATTGCGTCATGCGTTCGAGCCAGCCCATGCGGGCAAGGCAATTGAAGATCCAGGCTAGTTCGCTGTGCTCGCGCACGGACGATTGGATGAAGATTATCGAGCGCCCGGGATCGACGCCGGCGGCGACGTAGGCGGCAGCAACTTCGCGGCAACGGCTCACCATGTTTTTCGGATCAGGGCCGATGGTGAGCGCGTGCAAGTCGACGATGCAATAAATGCACTCGTACTGCGCCTGCAGCGCGACCCATTTCTGCAACGCGCCGAGATAGTTGCCGAGATGCAGGCCGTTGGTCGGCTGCATGCCGGAGAATACGCGTTGTGGGCCCCTATATTCGGGCGGAGCGGCGTCGGTCATGGAAAACTCCGGAACAAGAGATCGGGCGCGCCAAAGGCGGGCGCGGGATACGGCGTCAGCTCAGACCCGCCATCGCCAGAGGTTCGATCTCGTGTTCATGAGCGCGGCTTCTATCAGCCGTCCAAGCCCGGCGGCAAGCCGCCACCCCCAATGACGGGTCCACGCTCGCGCCGAAAGGCGCCGCGGACTTCCGAGACGGTGACGGCGCGCACCAGGAATGCGACGATGAAATAGAACGTGCCGCCGCCGAGGATCAGCAGCGCCACCGCCGCTTCCTTCGAACTGACGGCGGCTTCCAGCGCGTCCCGGTTCGCGCCGGCAAACCAAAGCAGCGCGAACAGGATCGCAGAGGCAAGCCCAATTCGTAACAAGCGGGCGAACGCCGTGGGCGTCGGCCGATACGCCCCACGCGCCACGAGCGCGCGGATCATTAGCAAGACGTTGACCCAGGCAGCCGCCGAGGTTGCGATGGCCAGGCCCTGGAAACCGGGCAGCCCCATCGAGCGAAGGCCCAAGAAGAGCGCCGCGCCCAACACAATGTTCAGCACCATCGAGGTGATGGCGTAGCGCATCGGCGCTCTCGTATCCTCGCGCGCGAAGAACGCCGGGGCGTAGATCTTCGCCAGCACGAACGCCGGCACGCCCCAACCGTAGTGAATGAGAGCGAGCGCGGCGTTCTGTGCATCGGCCGCGCTGAACGCGCCGCGTGCGTAGAGCCCGTCGAGCAGATAGAACGGAATGGCTAGCATCGCCGCCGCCGCGGGCAACGTGAACGCCATCGACAGCGCCACCGCTTCATCGAGCGCGCCACGCGCGCCTGCTTCGTCCCCTTCCTGCACCAGCCGCGACAAACGCGGCAGCATCGCGACGCCGACAGCGATGCCGATGAGGCCAAGCGGCAGTTGGTAGAGGCGATCGGCGACGTTGAGATAGGCGATCGCGCCCCGCTCGAATGAGGCGAGCGCCTGGCTGACCATCACGTTGATCTGCAGCGCGCCCCCGGCAATTGCAGCTGGCGCGGCAAGGACAAACAGGCGCCGCACTGCAGGGGTCAGGCGCGGAAACGGCAAAGAGAGCTTCGTGCCCGAGCGATGCGCTCCCCACCACACCCAAAGCGCTTGCAGCAAGCCTGAAATCGAAACAGCAATGATGGCGGCGACTGCGGCGTACTCGGGCGTATCATGCACCAGCCAGAGAGCTGCGAGCTGGCAAAGGTTGAACAAAATCGGCGCCGCGGCGGCGGCGAAAAAGCGGCCGTGGGCGTTGAGCACGCCGGAGAACAAGGTCGCCGCCGACATTGCCACCAAGTACGGCATCGCCAATTGCGCTAGCACCGTCGCGAGCTGGAACGTGCGCGGATCGTCGATGTAACCGGCGAACAGCACTCGATTGATCCAGGTCATGCCAGCGATGGCGACAGCGCTGAGCAATCCCGTCATCAGAAGAAGAACCGAGAGCGCCTCCGATGCGAGGCGATTGGCGGCTTCCTCGCCTTCGGCGGCCAGCGTCTTCGAGTAGACCGGCACGAACGCCTGACTAAACGCGCCCTCAGCGAACAAGCGCCGGAACAGGTTTGGGAAACGCAGCGCGGCGAAAAACGCGTCGGCGACGGGCCCTGCGCCGAGCGCCCACGCCAGAGCCAAATCGCGCGCGAAGCCGAACAGGCGCGACACCAAGGTAAGGCCGCCGATCACGGCGGTGTTGCGGGCAAGGCTCATGCGGCGGGGCGACTCAGCTGGCGGAGCACTCGGGGTAGCGCGCCGCTACCGCGCCGTCGAGGCGGGAGCCACAGCAAGCGGCGACTTGGCCGGATCCGCGGGCTCTGCGGCCCGCAACACCTCTTCCAGCTTGCTTCGCACGGCAGAGATGCGGCGCGGACTGGCGATTTGTCCACCGCCCTCTTCCTGAACGTAGAAAACGTCCGAAGCGCGCTCGCCGTACGTATCGATGTGAGCGCTGACGATCGACACGTCGGCGTCGGCGCACACGCGTGCGAGATCGGCCAAGAGACCCAGACGGTCGCGGCCTGAGGCTTCGATCACTGTGGCGTGCGGAGTGATGTCGTTGTCGATGCGCACCCACGGCTCGATGGTGAACGCTGCATTGCGGCGCGACGGCGGCACAGGCGCCGGCGGCGCGTGATCGCTGAGCGCCGCGCGGGTCAGGCGCGCCGTCAGCGCTTCAAGCGCTCTGGGATCGTGCATGCCGAACGGCTTATGGCCGGTGGTCTGGATTGAGAACACATCCACGGCGGCGCCGTCCTTCGACGTATGCACGCGCGCGCCCACAATATCGGCGCCGCTAGCGGATATTGCAGAAGCCAAACTTGCGAACAGACCATGACGGTCGCCAGCGTAGACGAGCACCTCCGTCACGCCTTGCATTTCGCGGATACGCGTGGCGACATGCGGAATCGCGCGCTCGGTGCGCGCGTGCATGACTTCGAGCGCATGCCATTTGAGCGCGTCGGCGTCATGATTGAGCCAGTAGCCGTCTTCGAGCGCGCCGAGCCACGTTTCCAGAACCTCCGCGCGCGCCCCGCCTATGCCCGCGAGCAACTCGCCCTTAGCTGCTTCGGCGATGTCGGCCAAATGCTGGCGCACGCTTTGCTCATCTGAACGGCCGCCGTGCAGAGCGGCTTCAGTGAGACGATAGAGATCGCGCAGCAGCTGGCCCTTCCAGTCGTTCCAGACATTGCCGACAGCGCGGATGTCGGCGACGGTGAGCACAAGTAGCAGACGCAGACGCTCGACGCTGCCGATGATCTCGGCAAACTGCGCCACCGTGCGTGGATCGCCGATGTCGCGTTTCTGCGCCACATCGCTCATGACGAGGTGATGGCGCACCAACCAGCCGACCAGATCAATCTCTTCCTGCGGCAACCCAAGCCGCTCGCATGCGGAGCGCGCGGCTTTCTCGCCTTCCACCTGCTGGTCGCCGTCGCCCTTGCCGGTGTCGTGCAGCAGCATCGCTAGATAAAGCACGCGGCGGTTGATGATCTTCGGGAAGATCTCCGTCGCCAGCGGGTGCTGATCCGAATGGCGGCCGCTTTCGATTTCTGACATTGCGTCGATGGCGCGCAGCGTGTGCTCGTCCACGGTGAAGTGGTGGTACATGTTGAACTGCATCTGTGCGACGATGCGGCCGAACTCCGGCACGAACTTTCCAAGCACGCCGGCTTCGTTCATCAGGCGGAGCGCCGCACCCTGTCGTTCGGAAGCGATCAAATCGAGAAACGCTTGGCGTGCCTCGGGCTGGCGGCGCCATTCTGGCCCGAACGCGCGTGCGCGGCGTGAGGCCTGGCCGAAGGCGGCAGGATGAATGTCGAGATCGTGCTTAGCCGCGAGCGCAAACAGGCGCAGGACCTTCGCGGGCTGCGCGAGAACGTCATCGGACTCTGTGTTGAGCCGGCCGCCATCAACGCAGAACCCCGGCTCGATCTGAGTCGTCCGCTTACGGCTTGAGGGAAGAAAGCGCTGCAGCCCCTTTGGCGTCTGCTTGGCCTGGTCGGCTTCGAGCCGGGCGCAGAGCGTGCGCGTCAAAGCGCCCGTTTCCTTCGCCACCAGGAAGTAGCGTTTCATGAAGCGCTCGACGGCGCTTTGCCCGCCGCGTGAGCCGTACCCCAACCGCTTGGCCAATTCGGGTTGCAGATCGAACGTCAGCCGCTCCTCGGCGCGGTTGGTGACAAAGTGCAGATGGCAGCGCACGGTCCAGAGGAATTCCAGCGACCGGCGCATGGCGCTGCGCTCTTCGTTTGTGAGCACCCCGGCTTCGACGTATTCCCGCGGACGCACGAACCCATACCGCCGCCGCGCCATCCAGAATAAAGTGTGCAGGTCGCGCAGCCCGCCCTTGCCCTCTTTGATGTTGGGCTCGACCATGTAGCGCGAGGCGCCCTGGCGCGCATGCCGCTCATCGCGCTCGTTCAGCTTCGCAGTGACGTATGACGCATGATCACGGCTGGCGACTTCCTTGCGGAAACAGGCGAACAGATTCTCGGCCAGCGTCTGGTCGCCGGCGATGTGCCGCGCCTCCAGGATCGCAGTCTGCACGGTGTGATCTTCGCGCGCGAGCTTCAGGCATTCGTCGATGTTGCGGGCGGCCTGACCGACCTTCAGACGCAGATCCCACAGCATGTAGAGCATGTACTCCGTTACGCTCTCGTCGAAGGGCGTCGGCTTGTAGGCACGCAGGAAAAGCAGATCGAGATCGGAGTACGGTGCGAGTTCGCCGCGGCCATAACCGCCGACCGCGATGATCGCTAAACGCTCGCCCTCGGTCGGGTTGCGGGCGCGGAAGACGTGGGTGGTGGTGTAGTCGTAAAGCACACCGACGACTTCGTCGGCGACCTGCGCGAGCAGGCGCGCAACCGCCAAACCATGTTCGCCAGCCTCCAGCCGCTCCCGCGCGACCGTTCGACCTCGAAACAAGGCGGCCTGCAGCAGGCCGAAGACGGTCCCGCGCGCACTGTCGCCGCGCTCGGCGTAGGCGGCGCTCAATTGAGCACGCAGCGCCAGGCCATCGATCACCTGCTCGATGCGGATCGGTTTCAGCCGTGGCGCGACCATCTTATTGCAATTTCGTCATTCTGGGGCGCCGGCGCCACTGTTTCGGACTGTCATCAGTGACTTCTTGGTTAATTGGCTAACTCAAACTTGCCTCATTTCGCGGGCACAGCCACAAGTGTAGCGGGAGCAGACGCTTCCCGGGAGAGCTTACGTATGCGCAAAAGCGGCAAGACCATCCGCCTCAACCCCGTGGACGACGATCACCAAGTGCACGATCACCCCGCCCGCGCCGGCCTTGAAGCGATCATGGATCAGAAATTGTTCGCACAGCGCATCAAGAGCGAACGCGCGTCGGCCTATTGGTTTGCCGCATCGCTATGGGGCGTGACGGGCCTGGCGCTGGGCGCGTTCATGGGTGTGTTCCTTACAATCCTGGTGCAGACCGGCTCGGTGCCGCTGATCCGCGACAACATCATCGCCGGCGCTGCGATGGATGAAGCGCGTGACACCGTAAATAATCGCGATCCCGTGCTCAGGGATCCTGCTGAGCAGCAGCCTTAAGCTTGTAGAGAAGCTCAAGCGCCTCTTTTGGCGACAAGTGATCGGGATTGATGCCGCTTAGCGCTGCTTCCAGCGCTGACGGTGCGGTTTCTTCCATGACCTGCGCGAACAGCGGCAGCTCGTCGGCAATTTCGAGGCGCACAGCGCCACCGCTTGCCTCCAGCCGCTGCAGCACTGCGCGGGCGCGTTCGAGCGCGCTCTTGGGCAGGCCCGCGAGTTTGGCGACCTGGATGCCGTAGGAGCGATCTGCCGCGCCGGGCGCGACCTCGTGCAGGAAGACGAGATCGCCCTTCCATTCCTTGGCCCGCAGATGCGCATTGGCGCCGGCTTCGAGCTTCTCCGCCAACCGCGTCAGTTCGTGATAGTGGGTGGCTAAGACGGCGCGGCACTTGTTGGCCTCGTGCAGGTGCTCGGCGACGGCCCACGCGATGGCAAGCCCGTCGAAGGTCGCGGTGCCGCGGCCGATCTCATCGAGCACGACAAGGGCGCGCGCACCCGCTTGATTGAGAATGGCTGCGGTCTCGACCATCTCCGTCATGAAGGTGGAGCGGTCGCGGGAGAGATCGTCAGACGCGCCGACACGGGCAAAGACACGATCGACGACGCCGAGACGCAGTCGCTTCGCTGGCACGTACGAGCCCGCCTGCGCGAGCACAGCGAGCAGCGCGATCTGGCGCAGATAGGTGCTCTTGCCGGCCATATTCGGGCCAGTGACGACAAGCAAGCGCGGTCCGGAGCGGCCCTCAGCGTCGAGGCGAGCGTCATTGGGGGTAAAACCCTGGCGGTCGCCGCGCACGCCCTGCTCCACCACCGGATGCCGCGCAGCCTCGGAGAGCAACGCGGACGTGTCGTCGATTTCCGGACGCGTCGCTTGGGTCTCGTCGGCCCATTCCGCCAGCGCAGCGGCGACATCGAGCATGGCCAGCGCTTCCGCGGCGGCACGGATCGGCCCTGCGTTCGCCGCGGCGCGGGCGGCGAAGGCTTTGAAGAGCGCCAGCTCGCGCGCCAGCGCCGCCTCGCCCGCGCGGGCGATCTTTGCATCGAGCTCGGCAAGCTCTGTCGTGGTGAAGCGGATCGAGCCGGCATTAGTCTGGCGATGGATAAAGCGTGCGTTGAGCGGCGGCGCCATCAAAGCTTCGGCCTGCTTGGTGGTGGCGTCGATGTGATAGCCGAGCACGTTGTTGTGCTTGAGCTTCAAGCCAGCAATGCCGGTTTCTTCTGCATAGCTTGCCTGCAGCGCGGCGATGACCTTGCGGCTGTCGTCGCGCAGCGCACGTACCTCGTCGAGTGTCGCGTCGTGGCCTGGCGCGATGAAGCCTCCGTCGCGAGCAAGCAGCGGCAGATCGGACGCAAGCGCGCGAGCAAGCGTCTGTGTCAGGGCGGCGCTTTCCGCGTGCGAGGACAAGGACAGCGCTTCGCACGCGCGCTTGATTTCGTTCGACCCCTCGCCGGACAAATCGAGGCACCGCGCGGCGGCGCGATCACCAGCGTTCAGGCCGTCCCGTATCGCCGCGAGATCTCTTGGTCCGCCCCTCCCGAGCGCCAAGCGCGTCAGTGCGCGTGCAAGGTCCCCTGCAGCGCGAAGCTCTTGCCGGATGCTGTGACGGCGATCGCGCACATCGAGGAAGAACATAACCGCATCGAGCCGCGCGTTGATGGCGGCGACGTCCGTAAGCGGTCGCGATATCCGCTCCGCCAGCAGCCGGCCGCCGGCCGCCGTCACAGTGCGATCTATGCAGGCGAGCAGCGAGCCATCCTTGCCCCCGCGCACTGACCGCTCGATTTCGAGCGCGGCGCGCGTGGCCGCATCGATCGCCATGAACGCCCGTTCGGCGTTGCGCCGGGGCGGCATCAGGCGCGGCGCCGCTCCGGCTTGGGTGAGTTCGACATAGTCGAGCAACAGTCCCATGGCCGAAAGCTCGGCGTCGCTGAAATCGCCAAACGCATCGAGAGCGGCCACCTCAAACGCGGCCTTGATGCGCCGTGCTGCGGCCTTGGCATCGGCCTTCACTGGAGGCCGAAGGGTCAGCGCGGCGCCCGCCATACGTGCAGGTTCGCTGACGCGTGCCGCGTCAGCGTCCGACGCAAGCAGCTCCGCCGGCGCCAGCGCGGCGATCTCTTCTTCGACTTCGCGGCACGTTAGCGCACGCGTTTCGAACGCTCCTGTCGATACATCGGCCCAGGCGATCGCGGCGCCGTCGCTCACGAACACAATTGCCGCGAGCCGGTTGGCGGCGCGTGCGTCGAGCAATCCCTCTTCCGTCAGCGTGCCCGGCGTGACCACGCGCACGACGCCGCGCTGGACGATCGACTTACCGCCGCGCTTCTTTGCTTCGGCCGGATCTTCCAGCTGTTCGCACACGGCCACCTTAAAGCCGGAGCGGATCAGCTTGGAGAGATAATTCTCCGCCTGGTGCCACGGCACGCCGGCCATCGGGATCGGTTCGCCGCCATGCTGGCCGCGCTTGGTCAGCGTAATGCCGATGGCGGCCGACGCCTTCTCCGCGTCTTCGAAGAACAGTTCATAAAAGTCACCCATGCGGAAGAACAGCAGCGCGTCGGGGTGTTCTGCTTTGGCGGCGAGATACTGCGCCATGAACGGCGTTCCTTTTGGCGCCGGGTGAGAGGAATCAGCCACGGGCAAGGTTTAACGGCTTGGGACCCGGACTTCCATTGACGGACTGAGGCTCAAAGCTAGGGTGCGCGCTCGCCTTCCGGACCTCCCACACCCATGCCCGACACCAAAAAAACGTTCACAGACGCTGAGGCGCTGGAATTCCACCGCTCGCCCACCCCCGGAAAAATCTCAATCACGCCAACCAAACCTATGGCGACGCAGCGCGACCTATCGCTCGCCTACTCGCCGGGCGTCGCCGTGCCGGTGCGCGCCATCGCCGACGACCCCGACAAAGCGTACGACTATACGTCGAAGGGCAACCTCGTCGCGGTGATCTCAAACGGAACCGCAATTCTAGGGCTGGGCAATCTCGGCGCGATGGCGTCGAAGCCGGTGATGGAAGGCAAGAGCGTCTTGTTCAAGCGCTTCGCCGATGTGGATTCCATCGACATCGAAGTGACGACGCAGGATGTCGAAGAATTCATCATCACGGTACGCAACATCGGCCAGACTTTCGGCGGCATCAATCTCGAGGACATCAAGAGTCCCGAGTGCTTTGTCATCGAAAGCCGGCTACGCGATGAGCTCGATATTCCCGTTTTCCACGACGATCAGCACGGCACGGCGATCATTGCCGCGGCTGGGTTACTCAACGCATGTGAGCTGACCAGGCGGCGGCTTGAAGACATCACCGTTGTCGTCAACGGCGCCGGCGCGGCGGGGCTTTCCTGCATCGCGCTGATCAAACAACTCGGTGTGCCCCACGAAAGCGTCATCGCTTGCGACCGCGAGGGCGTGATCTATCGCGGCCGTCCCAAGGGCATGGACCAATTCAAGGCTGCGCACGCCGTCGACACCAAAGCGCGGACGCTCGCTGACGCCATGAAGGGCGCGGACGTTTTCATGGGCCTCTCCGTCGCCGGCGCGGTTACCAAGGACATGGTCAAGTCGATGGCGAAGAATCCGATCATCTTCGCCATGGCCAATCCCGACCCGGAGATCACACCGGAAGAAGTGCACGAGGCGCGCAAGGATGCGATCGTGGCGACCGGCCGTTCGGACTATCCGAACCAGGTCAACAATGTCCTCGGCTTCCCTTACATCTTCCGTGGCGCGCTCGACGTGCGCGCGCGCACAATCAACGAAGACATGAAAGTTGCCGCAGCGCGTGCGCTGGCGGAGCTGGCGAAGCAAGACGTGCCGGATGAAGTCGCGGCCGCCTATCACGGGCGGCGCCCGAAGTTCGGGCCGGACTACATCATCCCTGCCCCGTTCGATCCGCGGCTGATTTCGGAGATCCCCCCATACGTGGCGCAAGCGGCAATGGATTCGGGCGTGGCCCGAACCCCGATCGCCGACATGCAGGCTTATAAGCACAGCCTGGCGCAGCGGCTCGACCCGACCGCTGCGATGATGCAGCGGGTGCAGACGGTGGTGCGGCGCAAGCCGAGATGCATCGTCTTTGCAGAAGGCGAAGAGCCTCCAGTGATCCGCGCGGCTTACGCGTTCAGAGAATTGGGCTTGGGCGACGCGGTGCTGGTGGGGCGCGAGGACACTGTGCGCGCCAACATGGCGCAGGTGGGCGTGCCGGAGAATGCCGCGCTGCGCATCGTCAACGCCCGCCTCTCTGAGCACAACGAGCTCTACGCGGACTATGTCTACAAGCGGTTGCAGCGGTTTGGTTACTTGCAGCGCGACGCGCAACGGCTTGTGAACCTAGACCGTAACGTGTTCGGCGCCTGCATGGTCGCGCTCGGGCACGCCGACGGCATGGTCACGGGCGTCACGCGAAACTACGCAACGGCGCTCGATGATATTCTGAAAGCGATCGATCCGGCGCCGCGCGAGCGCGCCATGGGCATGTCGGTGATCCTCATGAAGGGCCGCACGCTGTTCATCAGCGACACGGCGGTGACGGAATTCCCCGATCCGCAGGAACTGGCGCAGATCACAATCCAATCGGCGGCAATGGCGCGGCAGTTCGGCATGACGCCGCGCGTGGCGCTGATTTCGCACTCCACGTTCGGCAATCCGAAGATGGAGCGCTCGGAGAAGATTCGCGATGCGGTATCCATTCTCGATCGCCGCGAGGACGTAGAGTTCGAATACGAGGGCGAGATGAATGTCGATGTCGCGCTCAATCCGAACATGCGCGAACTCTATCCGTTCTCGCGCCTTGGGGAGCCGGCGAATGTGCTGGTGATGCCGGCGCTGCATTCCGCGTCGATTGCGACGAGCCTGCTCACGAGCGCGGGCGGCGCCACCGTGATCGGGCCGGTGCTCACGGGCCTCGCCAAACCCATCCAGATCGCCCCGCTCGGCGGCACGGTCTCCGACATCGTGACATATGCGACGCTGGCCGCGTTCCAGGCGTCGGAGGCTAGGAGCGAGGCGAAGCCGGCCTAGGCTGGGGGGCGCGCTTCGTCCTTGGCGGCATCGCTCGCGGGCGGCGAACGCCGCATGACCATCAGAGCGAAGACGAGCGAAAGCACGCCGATCACGCCGGAATAGATGAAGAAGGTCATGTAGCCCACGGCGAACGCTTCCGCCGGAATGCCGCGTTCCTTGACAAGATGGGCGAATGCGGCCGGCGAGATGTCTGAGAACCATCCGCGCAGCCAATCGCTCTCCCCTGCCGCAGCAGCGGCGGTAGCGCCTTCGACAATGCGTCCAGAGATCGCCGCCAGTATCTTGCCTGGCAGCGCGTAGAGAGATGAGAACAGTGCGTACTGCGTCGCCGTGAAGCCAAGACTCGTCAGGCTCGACATGTAGGCGATCAGGGCGGTGCCGGCGATGCCGGCCGAGATGTTGTCGATGGCAATGCAGACGTAGAGGCCAGGCAGCCAAGGGCCGGTGAAGATAAGGCCGCTGAAGGCGAGGTTGGAGAGCGGCTGCACGATGGCGCCGACGATCAACGAGCGCATCAGTCCAAATCGCGCCACCATCCAGCCACCGAGGCCGATGCCCGCCATGGACATCAGCACGCCAAACAGTTTGCGAGCGCCGGCGATCTCATCGAGGGTAAAACCCACATCGACATAGAAAGCCGTCATCAAATTGAGCACGAAATCGGCGATGCGATAGACGCAGATCATCGCCAGGATCAGAGCGCCCGTGTTTCTGTAACGTTTGAAGAAATCTTCGAGTGGCTCTTTCAGCGTGCCGGCGAAGTAGGCACTCGGGCGTGACTTAAACAACGGGTACGTTGCGAATGCGACGATCACCAAGCCGAGCGCGACGCCAAACACCTGCCATACCGCGCCCCAGGGCTTGCCCGTCCACCACTCGGCGAACGCGGGCGCGGTGTCCGCCATGCCAATCCACGAGAACATGAACGTCAGCGGCTCGGCCTTCCCAGACAGGCCTGCGCCAATGAAACAAGCGCCAAACAGCATGAGGAGGATCCGCGCAATCCATTCGAGCGCTTCCATCCAGGCGGGCGTTGTCGCCGACGGAAACGGTTTCGGCTCGACGCTTTGCTCGCGCGGGGCCAGCAACACGCCGAGAACGCCTATGCCCATGACAATCGCCATGGCCGAATACGCGGCAGCCCAACCGATGCGCGAGGCGAGAAACAGCGGGGCGGCGCCGGACACAACAACGGCGAGACGATAGCCCCACTGATACGCAGCTGCCATGATGCCCTGGCGCTCAACCGCCGCCACTTCAATGCGCCACGCATCAATGGCAATATCCTGCGTCGCGCCGAAGATCGCCGTCATCACCGCGAATGCCGCGACAACGCCAAGCAATCCGATATCCGGATCCGGCTGAACTGCGCCTTCTGCGCCGCCCGCCACCGCCGCAGAGACCGCAGGCATGTTTATGGCGATGGCCCAGATGCCGAACACGATCGCAATCTGCGCCAACAGCATCCAAGAGCGCCGTTTGCCAAACAACCGGTAGAGGCCCGGAATGCGCACTCGGTCGACGATCGGGGCCCAAAGGAATTTGATCGCGTA
>JBQTJK010000047.1:0-5992 GCA_052387215.1 Caulobacteraceae bacterium | reverse complement strand
CGGCGCCATGGCCCGCTACTTCCAGCCGCTGATGACCTACATGCAGGAACAGAACCGCGGCCGTCAGTGCGGGTGGACGGCCTGATCTAAGCCGCGTGCGTCCGGCCGGGCGCACGCGGCGACAGCTCAAAAAACACCTCGACTTCCAGCGCCTGGTCGCGCACGTTGCCGCAGCGAGCGGACATGCGGCAGGCGGGGGCGGTACATGCGCTCGACGATCGGCGTTGTGCTCAACGTGGCGGCGCTTCTGGCGTGCGCTTGCGCCTTGTTGGTGGCGCTTCCGGCGCGCGCCCTTGTCGATTGCGGTATGAACGATACCATTTACAGCGCCGACCCGCGCTTGCGCGGGTCGGGCTGTGAAGAGGTCACAATTGTCCCGATCCGTTGGAGCGGCGGCGAAGCACGCATGCGCGTGGTGCGCACGGTCGACGCTGACGTCGAGCGCGGCGTGAACGCGACGGCGTGGATTCGGGAAACCGCGGCCCGCGTCGGCAGCGCGCTTGATGTTCTCGGCGGCGATTACAGGCTCGGACAAATCACCGTGGTGATCACGGCGCTGGACCCGCTCGAGATCCGTGGCCTGCCCGCCTACGCCTTTGCCTATCACAAGGACCGCCCCGGCGATTGTATCGTGCCGGTGTATCCGCCCAGCGGCTCGATCGAGACCGAGACCGCAATGGCCGGTTTTGTCTTCGCGCACGAGATTTTCCATTGCGCGCAGTTCGCCACATGGCCCGAGACGACGCGCTCGCTGGAGCAGAGTTGGTGGATGGAAGGCTCGGCCGAGTATTTCGCCAACGTCGCCTTCCCTGGACCCAACGCCCATTCCACGCCCCAGGTTCACTCTTTCGACCGGCGCTCGCCGGACACGTCGCTGCTCAACATGACCTACGACAACTTCGTGCTGTTCGCGTGGTTGTATGAAAGTGGTGGTTCGGCGCGCTTCCGCTACTTCCTTCAGCATGTGGCCTCGGTCAGCGGCTCAGAACACCGTGCTGCCGCGGAAAGCGCGTTCGCACCGGAAGTGTGGCAGGACTTCGCCCAGCAATATATCGACCAGCGCCTGCACTATCCCGGCGGCGCACCGCTCGACTCGCATCCGTCGCTGACGCCGGAGCACGATGCGTCGGCGGAGACGCCGATCGTGTTCCGGGCGCTGCCTTTAGTGTTGGCGCGCGCGTCCATCCGCGTCGAACCCGGCCGCTACCGCTTCGCCACCACCGTGACGCACGGCCCCTACGCCGCGTCGCACGAGGAGGGCGCGTGGGCGCCGCTGCCGGCGACCATGGAAACCGAGTGCGACGGCGAGCGCGTCATCAAGCTTGCGACGATGACCGCGTCGAACGCCGGCGTTCAGGTCGAGATCCGCTCGACCCGCGAGGGCGAGGCGGCCTGCAGCTGCGCCGCCGCCACCCGTTCCCGAAACTCCTGCCTCGTCGGCACTTGGAGCTTCGCCGGCTACGGGGATTTCTGCGGCGCCTTCGCTGCACGCCTCATCCGCGGCGGCGCCTCGCTGATGGAGTGCAATCCCGGCACGAGCGAAGTGACGTTTTCGCGCGACGGCACGGTTGTGGCTCAGTCCACCGGTACGCGCGCGCTGGTGCAGATGAGCCACAACATGATGATGGAGACCACGCAGAGCGTCGAAAGCCGCGCCTTCTGGGGCACGGCTGGCGATCAGCTGGACTTCTGCGACGCCGGCTCGATCCTCACGGGCATGACGATCATCAGTGGCCCAGGCAGCTCCTCTTCTTCGCCGAGCTCGCAGGCGACGCCGATCGAGTCAGGCAGCGCCACGTTCACCTGCACCCGAACGACGCTGACCATCGTCAATCACGAGGCGCCCGGCACGTTCCTCGGCATTGGCCCCGAAATGGCGCTGCATCGCGTGCGCTAGGCCGCCTTCTGCACGAAGATCGAACCGGCGCTGTAGCCCGCGCCGAAGGAGCAGATCAGCCCCTTGTCGCCGGTCTTGAGATCGCCGCTGTGATTGTGGAAGGCGATGATCGAGCCGGCGCCGGCAGTGTTGCCGTAAACGTCGAGCACCGTCGGCGCTTCGTCCTGGCTCGCTTCGTGCCCCAGCACGCGTTCGGCGATCAGCCGGTTCATGTTCGAATTGGCCTGATGCAGCCAGAGCCGGCGCATGTCGCTGGGCTTGAGGCCCAGCTCGGCCATGTGCTGGAGGATCATCTCCGACACCAGCGGCACCACTTCCTTGAACACCTTGCGGCCCTGCTGGGTGATCAGTTTGTCGGCATCGTCGCGGTGGGCTTCGTCGCCGCGATTGAGGAAGCCGAAATTGTTGCGGATGTTGTTGGAGAACAGCGTCTTGAGTTTCGTGCCAAGGATCGCCCACGCACCGGGCGGCGCCATGTCCGCGCGCTCAACGAGGATCGCCACGGCCGCGTCGCCGAAGATGAAGTGGGTGTCGCGGTCGCGATAGTTGAGGTGGCCGGTGCACAGCTCCGGGTTCACTACGAGAACCGACCGGGCGTGCCCGGCACGCACAATGTCCGCGGCGTTCTGGATCGCGAACGTGGCCGACGAGCAGGCGACGTTCATGTCGTAGCCGAAGCCGCCCGCGCCCAGCGCGTCCTGCACTTCGATCGCCAGCGCCGGGTAGGGTCGCTGCAGCGACGAGCAGGAGCAGATCACCGCGTCGACGTCGGTGGCGTCGCGACCGGCGCGCTCGAGCGCGTCTTTGGCGGCGATGACCGATGCTTCCGCCATCAGCGAGATCTGCTCGTTCGGCCGCTCCGGGATGCGAGGGACCATGCGGTCCACGTCAAGTGAGCCCTGTTTGTCCAGGACGTAGCGGTGCTTGATTCCGGACGCCTTCTCGATGAAGTCCACACTCGACCGCAGCAGCGCGTGCTTCCGTCCAGCTGCGATTTCCGCCGCATGCTCGGCGTTATAGCGCTCGACGTAGGTATTGTAGGAAGCGACCAGTTCAGCGTTGGTGATGGACTCTTCAGGCGTCCACAGGCCGGTCGCGGAGATGGCGACTGTCAATGCATCGTCCCCGTTAGCGCACCGCCGAACGGGGCGTGCTCGAACGCGGTTAGACCTCCGGGCGTAGCCTCGTCAATCGGCCTCTCCAGGCCGTCTTCAGCCCGGCGCATCCTCGCGTTGCGGCAGCATCAGCCAAGCCGGCGGATCGAGCGCGATTTCGCGACCACCCGCGGTCAAGGCGCGTCCCGCAGCGACTGCATCGATGGCGCGATCAAGACGCAATAGCGCGAGGGCGCGGCCGGGGACTCCGGTGCGCACCGTGCCGAGTTCCGCCTCGCCGGCGAACACCGGCGTTCCATAGGCGATCGCTTCCCCAGCAAAATTGATGGGACAGAATTTCTTGCGCGTGGTCGCCCGCCGCTTCATACGGCTCACGTTCTCCTGGCCAACGAAGCAGCCCTTGTCGAAGACGACGCCGTTCAACTCTTCCAGCAGCGCCTCCAGCGCGAACACTTCTTCCGGCTGCGAATCTCGCGCAAGGTCTGGCACGCCAAGCGCGACGCGATGCGCTTCGTATTCAGCCGCCCCGCCTGGTGGTGAAGCGTTCACTGAAATAAAGCCGCGCCATCCTAGTTCTGGCAAGCGCGGATCTTGCAGCGCGCCCTCGAACGGCGTCTTCGACCACCCCAACACCAGCTCGGGAGGGTCCGGCTCTAGGTTCACCGCCGATCGCAGTTGATACATGTGCAGCCGTTGCGCAACTCTGTCAGCGCAAGCGGTATCGACATCGATGAGTATTGCTGTTCTGGCGGGCCGCAGGATCATGTCTGCCACGACCTTGCCTTGAGGCGTCAGCAGCGCGGCATACTGACTGAGCCCAGTCTTCAGCCCGTTTAGGTCCTGGGTCAGAATACCTTGCAGAAAGCTGTGGCCGTCCGGTCCGCCAACCAGAATGAACGAACGATCCAGTCGATAGAGTGTGTCCATTGTGCGCCTCACTTGGACGTGACCACCAGTGGGCGCAAGTGGAACGGGGTTGTTGACTTGGCATTTACTCTTGTCGCGCCTAACCGGCCTGAAATGGCGTGGGTCATCTTCCTTGCGCCCGCCGATCTCGGCGAGGCGGTGTTGGCGAGCGGCGCCTTGGCGCATGTGCTGCGCGAGACCGATGATCTCACGCTGATCGCCGATACCGAGATCAACGCTCTGCTGCGAGCTGCGCCGGCGGCCAAGCTCTGCTTCCCAAGCGAACATCCGATCGCGTTTGCGGCATTGGCGCACCTTCAGCGCGTTCGCTGCGACGTGCTCATTGATGCGCGTGGTGACTTTGCCGCCCGGATGATCCCAGCGAAAGCGCGCGTGCGCCTGCGGCCCAGCCCGATGCTGCGTCACCTCACTGAGGCGTGGAGTGCGGCTCTCGGCGCCGACCACTCCCTCCCGCCGGTGCTCTGGGTTGACGATGACGCGCGCCGCGCCGCCGCTGCGATCGCGCCAGACGCTCCGCCACTGCTTCTGCTGGCGCCGGGTGGAAACAACGAGGCGAAACGCTGGCCGCACGAACGCTTCGCCGCGGTGGCGCGGCGCCTGGTCAGCGGGCCGCTGGCCGGCGCGCGTATCGTGGTGTTAGGCGCGGCCGCGCGCGATGGCGAGATCGCCGCGCGCATCGTATCCAGCCTTGACGCCGACGGCGTGCCCGCCGCTGGCCTTGGCGAGGCCTTCGATCTCCTTGCCGCCGCGGCGCTGGCCGAACGCGCCACGCTGTGCATCGGCAATGACAACGCGCTGACCCACATCGCCGCCGCCGTGGGCGCGCCGACCCTTACGCTGTTTGGCCCCACGGACGAACGCGTCCGCGCGCCCTTCGGCGCGCGCGCGCGTACCCTGCGTGGCCGAAGTTTCGAAGACATCGCCGCCGCGCCGGCGCTGGACGCGCGCACCGCGATGGACGACATCAGCATCGACGCAGTAGAGGCTGCGGTGCTGGAACTACTGCACGCCGGAGGACTGAGGTGAGTACATTCGATCTGGTCGTGCGCGGCGGAACCATCGTCAGTCACGCCGGCGAGGGGGCAGGCGACATCGGCGTCATCGCGGGCAAGATCACCGCTATCGGCGATCTCAAGACTGCGTCCGCCGGCGAAATCGTCGACGCGACCGGTCTCCACGTCCTACCCGGACTTATCGACACTCAAGTTCACTTCCGCGAGCCCGGCAATGAACAGAAGGAGGACCTCGAAACCGGAACGCGCGCCGCCGCGCTCGGCGGTGTGACAGCCGTGTTCGAAATGCCGAACACCTCGCCCCCGACGACGAGCATCGAGGCGCTCGAAGCCAAGCTCGCCCGCGCCAAAGGCCGCGCCCATGTCGATCACGCGTTTTACGCCGGCGCAACGCACGAAAACGCGGAACAGCTCGGCGAGATTGAACGCACGCCCGGCTGTTGTGGCGTCAAGACCTTCATGGGTTCTTCCACCGGCACGCTGTTGGTCGGCGACGACGATGGTCTCGATCGCGTCATCAAGAACATCAACCGCCGTGGCGCCTTCCACGCGGAGGACGAAGCTCGCCTCAACGAACGCAAGAAACTTGCCCGTGAGGGCGATTGGACCAGCCATCCGGAGGTCCGCGACGATCAGACCGCCCTTATTGCTGTGCAGCGGCTCGTCGCCACAGCGCGCAAGCATAGGAAGCGCGTGCACGTGCTCCACGTCTCGTCTGCAATCGAGATGCAGTTCCTAGCGACGGCGAAGGACGTGGCGACAGTGGAGACTCTGCCGCAATTCCTCACCTTCGCCGCGCCCGAAGTGTATCAACGCCTCCGTGGCTTCGCGCAGATGAACCCGCCGATCCGCTATCCGGCGGACCAGGCCGCGCTCTGGTCGCTCGGTATCGCCCAGGGGGTGGTGGATATCATCGCCACCGACCACGCTCCGCACACCCGCGAGGAAAAGGCGCAGCCGTACCCGAAATCGCCCTCCGGCATGCCCGGCGTGCAGACCCTCGCACCCGTGATGCTCACGCACGTGAACGAAGGCCGGCT
>JBQTJK010000046.1:0-16590 GCA_052387215.1 Caulobacteraceae bacterium | reverse complement strand
GCGCGAAGATCATGCCGCCGTGCGCGCTGCGATGGCCGTTGAGCATGTCGTCGCGCACTGTCATGCGGACGAGCGCATAGCCTTCGCGCGCGTCGTCGATGACGACGCCCCAGGCCGGCCCCGTGCCCTCGCGCCGCAACAATTCGTCCGCGACACGCCGCGCCAAGGCGTCCGCACCGCTCATGGGACCTCCGATAAATTGACCGTGCACGTGATCTATCATACGCCACGCGCACGCGCGAGGAGGGCGAGGGCATGGATCACGAGACCATTCTGCTCGATATCGCCGACGGTGTGGCGCGTCTCACACTCAACCGCCCCGATCGGCTGAACAGCTTCACTGTGCGGATGCACGATGAAGTGTCACGGGCGCTTGAGGCTGTGACGAAAAGCGATGCGCGTGTGCTGGTGCTGACCGGCGCCGGCCGCGGTTTCTGCGCGGGGCAGGACTTATCGGACCGTGCCGTCTCGCCAGGCAGGGAGGGCGTCGATCTCGGGGAGTCCCTCGAGAAGCGCTACAATCCGCTCATTCGCCGCCTGACGACTTTGGAGATGCCGGTGATCTGCGCGGTCAACGGCGTCGCCGCCGGCGCCGGCGCCAACATCGCGCTTGCGTGCGACATCGTGATTGCAGCGCGCAGCGCGAAGTTCATCCAGTCCTTCGCCAATATCGGCCTCATCCCCGATAGCGGCGGAACCTGGACGTTGCCGCGCCTCGCCGGCCAATCGCGCGCGTTGGGCTTGGCGCTCACCGGCGAACCGCTGACGGCGGAACATGCTGAAGCGTGGGGCATGATCTGGAAATGCGTCGATGACGACAAGCTGGTCGAGGAGACCGGCGCGCTCGCCGCCAAGTTCGCTTCCGCCCCGACACGCGGGCTCGCCATGACCAAGAAGCTCATCCGCGAAAGCGGCGCGCGGACCTTGGCCGATCAGCTCAATGCAGAGCGCGACGCGCAACGCACGCTTGGGCGCACGAGCGACTACAGGGAAGGCGTCGCCGCATTCATGGAAAAGCGCACGCCGAAGTTCAGTGGAAGTTGATGTGCGTCGAATTGCAAAGTGACTTGCCGCAGCAAGACGGAAACGATCTCGTTAGATTTACACTAAGGCAGTGTTTTGGCCCTGGGCGACACCTCGGATGGATCGGCATGAACCCGTCCCGCGCCAGTGACAAAGTCCTCGATGACTCCTGGAAACGGATGCGGAGATTCTCGGGGCAGTGGGGCTATGGCGGGCTGGTGGTTGTGAACCTGGTTCCGTATCGTTCGCGCTGGCCACGTGATGCTATCAACAAACTCAGCGATATTTCTCGGGGTCGCAGCGATAGCGCCGATCTCGATGTCAATCGCGATAAAGTGGGAAGTATTGCTGATGAGGTTGATCGGTGGGTAGCCATATGGGGCAATGACGGCGATCGAATGGATAAGACATTCCGATGCAAGGATGAATTGTTAGAAGCGATACCTCGCTATCCATCATCGCGCTTCCTTTCTTTCGGCCTCACCAAGAGCCGGGGTAGTCCCAAGCACGTACTCGCTCGCGATATCTCCTATTCATCGCCCGTATTCGAGTACGATCCCTGGCGACGAACGCTTGGGCCGATGTTTACACGGGATGCAATGAGGGCATCATGAAACCGATCACGCTGCAGAACTACGCCGAAGGCCGCTGGGTCGCAGGGTCAGGCGGCCTCGCCGAGCTCCGCTCCGCCGTGAACGGCGACGTGGTCGCGCTGACCTCCTCGCAGGGCCTCGATTTCGGCGCGATGTTGCATTTCGCGCGTGAGCAGGGCGGGCCGGCGCTACGGGCGCTGACCTTCCACGAGCGTGCGCGCATACTCAAAGCGCTCGCGGACGCGCTGACGGCGCGCAAGGAGGAGCTTTACGAACTCAGCTACAGCACCGGCGCCACGCGCGCGGACAGCTGGATCGACATCGACGGCGGCATCGGCACCTTCGCCGTCTATCAAGGCAAAGGCCGGCGTGAGCTGCCGAACGAGCGCATCCTGATCGACGGCAATGTCGAAGCGCTTTCGCGCGGCGGCACGTTCCAGGGCCTGCACGTGTTCACGTCGCTGCAGGGCGCGGCGGTGCATATCAACGCGTTCAACTTTCCTGTCTGGGGCATGCTGGAAAAGCTTGCGCCGACGTTCTTGGCCGGGGTGCCAGCGATCGTGAAGCCCGCCAGCGCCACGGCCTATCTTACCGAAGCCGCGGTGCGGATCATGCTCGAAGCGAATGTGCTACCCAAAGGCGCGCTGCAGCTCATCGTTGGCTCGACTGGCGATCTGTTCGATCACCTCACTTCGCAGGATGTTGTTTCTTTCACCGGCTCAGCGGCGACAGCCAATAAACTCAAGAGCCATCCCGTCATCGTGCGCGAAAGCGTGCGCTTTGTTGCGGAGCAGGATTCGCTCAACGCTTCTGTGCTCGGACCCGATGCGACGCCCGAGAGCCAGGAGTTCGACCTCTTCATCAAGGAGGTCGCCAAGGAAATGACCGTGAAGGCGGGCCAGAAATGCACCGCTATCCGCCGCGCCATGGTCCCGGAGTCGTTGCTGAATGCAGCGGAGACCGCGCTGAAGGCACGCTTGGAGAAAACCACGATCGGCGATCCGCGAGATGAAGCCACGCGCATGGGCGCGCTCGTCAGCACCGCGCAGCGCAACGATGTACGCGAGAAGATCAAGGAAATCGCCAGCGATGCGTCGATCGTCTACGGCGAACCAAGCGCTGCGCCGTTCAATGAGAAGGGCGCGTTCATCACGCCGATTCTGTTCCGCTGCGAACGACCCTGGGACGCTCGCGCCGTGCACGATGTCGAAGCGTTCGGCCCTGTTTCGACGCTCATGCCGTACAGGGACGGCGCCGACGCCATCGCGCTTGCCAATCGCGGCAAGGGCTCACTGGTGATGAGCGTGTTCACGTACGACACCAATTTCGCCCGGGACGTTGTGCTCGGCAGCGGCTCATTCCACGGCCGCGTTGCTTTCATCGACCGCGACAGCGCGAAAGAGAGCACCGGCCACGGCTCGCCGATGCCGCACATGATCCACGGCGGCCCCGGCCGCGCCGGCGGCGGCGAGGAAATGGGCGGCATCCGCGGCGTCACCCATTACATGCAGCGCACGGCGCTGCAGGGGCACCCGCGTGTGCTGTCGTCGATCGTCAAGCGCTACATCGCCGGTGCGCCGATCACGAGCGGCGAGCATCCTTTCCGCCGCAAATTCCATGATCTGCCGATCGGCTATCAATTGAAGACCAAGCCGCGCGAAATCACGATGGACGACATCGAACACTTCGCGCACTTCACCGGCGACACCTTTTACGCGCACATGGACGAGGAAGCGGCGCGGGCCAATCCGCTGTTCGGCGGCCGCGTGGCGCACGGCTATCTGATCCTCGCATTTGCCGCCGGCCTCTTCGTTGATCCAGATCCTGGCCCCGTGCTCGCCAACTACGGCCTCGACAATCTGCGCTTCGTCAAACCGGTGAAACCGGGCGAGGCGATCTCTGTCGCTCTTACTGTGAAAGAGAAAACTCTGCGCAAGCCGGATCAAGGCGAAGTGCGTTGGGACGTCCTCGTCACCAACCGCGAAGGCGAGACGGTCGCGGCTTACGATCTGCTGACGATGAACGCGGCCTGATATGGACCGCCGGCGTCTCGCCGGCGGTCCATAGGCGTCTACGCCACCGCGCGTAACGCTTCCACAAATCGCGGAATGTCCGCCTCCCGCAGGCCGGCGACGTTGATGCGCGCGGCATCGGTCATGTAGATGCCGTGCCGTTCGCGCAGTGCAGTTACCTGGGCGTCGTTGAGCGGCAGCGTCGAGAACATGCCTTTCTGATCGGCGATCAGATGCATCGGAATGGAGTTTACCCGTTCTGACGCAAGCTTCCTGCGTGTGCGCTTGATGTGCGCTCGGATGCCATCGAGTTCATCGCGCCACGACATCGCCAGCGCTTCGTCGGCGAGCACAATGCGCACGACGGAAGCGCCGTGGTCCGGCGGCATCGAATAATTCGCGCGAGCGATGGCGGCGAGATTGCTCGCCACGGCGTGGCGCGCCTTGTCCGGCGCTTTGACGAACAACGCGCCGACACGTTCGCGATAGACGCCGAACGACTTGGCTTCCGAAACTGCGATTACCGCTTCGGGGACACGAGCAACGAGCGCGCGAAGGCCGGCAACATCCTCGTCAATTCCGTCGCCAAAACCTTGATAAGCAAGGTCGAAGAATGGAATGAGGCCGCGTGCTTGCACGGCTGCTGCGACTTCTTGCCATTGTTCGAACGAGAAATCGGCGCCGAGCGGGTTGTGGCAGCAGGCCTGCAGAATGACGGCGTCGCCGCGCTCGGCGCGGTCGAAGCCCGCGATCAACGCATCCAAGTCGATGCGCTGTTCGGCAACGTTGAAGAAGGGAATGTCGACCGTCTCCAGCCGCGCCGCGCGCACAATCGCCGGATGGTTGGGCCAGCACGGTTGGGGCAGCACGATGCGTTTGGCGCCGCTTTCGCGCAGCAGATCGCAGCCCAGACGCAGCGCACCTGTACCGCCGACGGCCTGGATCGAAACAAGCTCGCGGGAGGCTTCGCCAAAAACCAGATCGTAGACGAGGCGCAGAAATTCCACATCGCCTTGCTGGCCAACGTAGGTTTTCGTTTTCTGCTCCGCGAGCAAGCGTGCTTCCGCCTCTTTTACCGCGTGCATCACCGGAGTGGCGCCGCTGGCGTCACGATAGACGCCCACGCCCAGGTCGATCTTGTCGCTGCGCGGATCTTCGCGGAACATCTTGATGATCTTCAGGAGCGGGTCCGGCGCCTTGGGGGAGAGGTTCTCGATCATGCGCGTCCTCAATCTTCGAGCGGCCAAGTCTCAAGCACTTCGACGAAACGCGTGAGCCAGGCGTTGGTTTGGTGGCCATCGAGCACGCGGTGATCGATGGTGAGTGAAACGTAGGCCATCGGCTTGATCACCATCGCGTCCGCGCCGCCGATCTCGCGCACGACGACGCGCTTCTCGAGCTTGCCGACGCCGAGGATCGCCGATTGCGGCTGGTTGATGATGATCGGCGCGGCCACAAGCGAGCCGGAGACGCCGTGGTTGGAGATCGTAAACGTGCCGCCTTGCACGTCGGCGGGCTTGAGCTGGTTCTTGCGCGCGCGCTCGGTGAGATCGCCAAGCCTTGCCGCGGTTTCCTTCAGTGAGAGCGTTTGCGCCCGCTGGATCACGGGGACGATCAGTCCTTTTTCCCCCAGCGCGACGCCCATGCCGATGTTCACGTCCGCGAACACTTCGAGGAAATCGTCGTGCCAGCGGGCGTTGACATTAGGTGAGACCTTCATCGCTTCCGCTGCCGCATGCACGATGTAGGCGGAGTACGTGAGCGGCGCGCCGGCTTTGGCGTAGGCGTCCTTGTGTTTGGCGCGATGCGCGGCGATGGCTGAAAAATCCGCTTCGAACACCGCTGTCACGTGCGGCGCGATCGCCACCGAGCGCGACATATGCTCGGCGATCGACTTGCGCATGGCGTCATTCGGAATCCTTCTTGGACCGCCGGCGTCCTCGCCGGCTCGGTCGGGCCAAGCGGCGAAGGTGGCCGGCGAGAACGCCGGCGGTCCAAGAGCGATGTGCGCTTCAACGTCTTTGTGCGTGATGCGGCCGTCACGCCCCGAACCGGTGATGTCAACGGGTGAAAGGTCGTGTTCCGCCAGCAGCCGCTTCACCAGCGGAGAAAGGCGCATCTCTTTCCCGCCGTCATTCCGGGGCGCCGCTGCAGCGGCGAACCCGGAACCCAGGGGCCGACGCCCGTTCGTTTGCCCCTGGGTCCCGGATCGCGACTTCGTCGCGTCCGGAATGACGAGTGAAGAGCCAAGCGAGAGAATGCCAAGCACGGCCCCCGGTGGCGCTTCGTCGCCTTCGTGCAGGGATATGGCGGTCAGCACTCCGTCAGCTGGGGAGGGGACCTCGACGGCGACCTTGTCGGTCTCCAGTTCAACGATCGGTTCGTCACGCTTCACAGCATCGCCGATCTGTTTTAGCCACGCGCGCACGACCGACTTGGTGCCTTCCTGTTCGATCGGCGCGAGAATGTCGGCGAGCTCGGCCATCAGAACCGCACCAGCGCCTGCATCTTCGCTGCGATGCGCTCGACCGAGGGGAGCGCCCACTCCATCAGTTCTGGATGATGCGGACTTGGGATGTCGGGCATGGTCAGCCGCGCAACCGGCGCATCGAGATCGAGAAACGCTTGATCGGCGACGACGGCTGCGATCTCGGCGCCAAAGCCCCCTGTGCCGATGTCCTCGTGCACTATGAAACAGCGGTGCGTGCGGCGCACCGATGCCAGCACCGCTTCGGAATCCCAGGGCGCGAGCGTGCGCAAATCGAGGATATCGGCGCTCACGCCAGCCTTGTCGGCGGCGGCCTCGCAGCGTTCCACCATCGCGCCCCAGGTGACGACAGTGATGTCGCCGCCTTCGCGCACGCGTTTGGCGAGGCCGAATGGAAGCGCGAAGTCATCGCCGGGATAGGGGCGACGCGCGCTCGCCGCGTCGAGCATGTTGCGGTGTTCGAGGAACATCACCGGGTCGTTGCCGCGCAATGCCGTGCGCAGGAGTCCGACTGCATCTTCGGCGTTCGAAGGGCAGGCGACGCGCCAGCCGGGGCTGTGCACGAATTGCACCTCGTTGGTTTGCGAGTGCCAGGGATCACCGCACTTGAAGAACCCGATCGGCATGCGCACGACCATCGGCGCAGCGAAGCGGTTCGCCGTGCGCCAGCGCATCGTGCCGCAATCGTTGATCTGCTCCGTTGCCGGGTCTGCGTACTTGCGGAACTGAATTTCCGGCACCGGCATCAGCCCGGCGATCGCCATGCCGACGGCGCGGCCGATGATGCCTTCTTCCGAAAGCGAGGTATCGAATACGCGCGCTTCGCCGTATTTTTCCTGCAGGCCAAGCGTCACCCCGTGCACGCCGCCCTTTGGCCCCACGTCTTCGCCGAACACCAGCATGCGCGGATTGACGGCAAGCTCATGATCCAACGTGCGCCTGATCGCGGTAATCATGTTGATGCGCGCGCCTTCGGGCTTTGGTTCATCGCTCACGCTCGGCGGCGAATAGGGGGAGTTCCACAAGCCGCCTTCCTCCTGCAGCGCGCCGTCCTCGCTGAACACGAAGCGGGTGACTTGCATCGGATCTGACACAGGGCGCTGCTCAGCGATCTTCGCAGCACGTTCGACCTGCTCCTTTGCTTTCGCCTCAAGCGCGTCCCACTCCTTCTCGCTTAGAAGCGACGGCACGACGTGCGCCTTCAGCTTAGGCAAAGGATCGCGCGCCCACTCCGCCTCCAAAATCTCCTTCGACTTGTAGGCTTGGGTGTCCTGGAACGAGTGTCCTTGCAGGCGCGGCACGGTGAGGCGCAGTAGGGCAGGGCCGCGATTGCCGCGCACATGTGTCACCGCTTCGGCAATCAACTCCGCCGCCTGCGCCGGATCGGTTCCGTCGCCATCCAGCACGTGCAGACCGGTGAAGTTGGCGAGGTTGGTGGCGATGTTCTCACCCGGCGTCTGCAGCCAGCCCGGCGTCGAGATGCCATAGCCGTTGTCTTCAACAAAAAAGAGCATCGGCAGCTTCAGCGTCGTAGCCATCGTCAGCGCCGACCAGAAACCGTTTGTCGCCACCGACGCATCGCCGCCGAGCACAACGCCGATCGCGCTATCGTATGCGCGGTCGCCGAGCACGCTTCTGTGGTATTCAATCGCTTGCGCATAGCCGGCCGTGGGCGTGTATTGCGCGCCGACGCCGCCGCACATCGGCAGTGCCGATGCGCCATGAGCGTTCGGATAGTTGAACACAACCCCGATATCGCGGCCGTCGCTGTAGCCGCCGGCGCGGCCCATGGCCGAGCCCAGCGCATCCTCCAACGCAACACCCAACGAAAGCAGGATCGGCCGCGAGCGATAGTAGCCGCAAATGGCGTCCTTGGGATGCGTCAGATGCAAGCCGAGCAGCACTTGCGCCATGTCGTGGCCGCGGGCGCTGAACTGGTAAAAAATTTTCTTGGCCGGAACGAGTTGCGTTTCCTCGATCGTGTCCATCGCCCGGGAGTGCTGCACCAGTTCAACGACGCGTTTCCAATCCACACTCGGGGCGTTGTTGGGGGCGGGCTTCGGCTTGGCGCTCATGGAATAGGAGAATACAGGCGTTCCAACGCAATTTCAGTGTCGTTCTGCGCCAAAATGCGCTATCACTTGCATGAACTATGCTGGATTAGCCGCATAATTGCATGATACGTGAAGAAATCGAGCTCGATGAGGCAGACCGCCGGCTGCTGACGGCTATGCAGCGGGATGCTTCGGTTTCGCAGGCGGAATTGGCGGAGCAAGCCGGCGTCTCGCCCAGCTTGGTGTCCCGCCGCCTCAGCCGTCTTAAGGAGACAGGCGTGCTGCGCGGCGTCGTTGGGATTGTCGACGCCCCGCGCGCTGGACTCACGTGTTCGGCTATCATCCGCGTGCGCCTGCGCGATCACGCCGCCGCCAACGTCCGCGCTTTTCGCGACCTGGTTGCGCGTATGAACGAAGTTACGCTCTGCGTGATGACCACAGGCGAGTCCGACTACCTGCTCAGGATAGTCGCCCGCGACCTGCCCCACTTCCAGGAGATCGTGCAGTCAAAGCTGCTGCGCTGCGCCGCCATCGCGCACATGGAAAGCTCGATCGTCCTTGAGCACTTGAAGGACACGACGGAGCTGCCGCTCGATGAAACGTAGGATCACGCTGTCCGCGGCTGTGACGGCGCTTCCGACAGCGTCGGCGCGCCAGCGGCCGTTTGCTTGTAGAAGCGCAGGCGGCGTTCGTCTCCGAGCAGCGCGATAAGTTCTTCTACCGACGCGGGTCGCGATATGAGAAATCCTTGCGCCATATCGCAATTCATCCCTGCGAGCAGCGAAAAAGCCGCAGGTGTTTCGACGCCCTCAGCCGTGACGTTCATGCCAAGGCCATGGGCCAGATCGATGGTCGAGCGCACCAATAGTGCGTCGCGTTGGCTGCTGGTAATGTTCTGAATGAACAGCTTGTCGATCTTCAGCTCATTCGCCGGCAATTGCTTCAAATAGGCGAGCGAGGACAAGCCCGAGCCATAGTCGTCGATTGCGATGTGGACACCGCTGTCCGCGAACAATTCGATGTTCTCTAGCGCGGCCACCGGATTATCGATCACCGCCGTCTCGGTAATCTCGAAGCACAATTGATGCGGCGCTTGCCGCGCCAACGCCGCTGCGCGTTTGGCGAATTCCGTGTCGCTCAGCAACCGCGCCGAGATGTTCACCGCGACTTTGATCGCCCACCCAGCGTCGCTCAAGGTCTTCTGGTCGGCAATGGCGCGCTCGAGCACCCATTCCGTGAGCGCACGGATGTGGCCGGTGTCCTCCGCCATGGGCACGAACAGGTCGGGCGAGATGTTGCCCCGGGTGGGATGGCGCCAGCGCACGAGCGTCTCGGCGCTGTCGATGTTGCCGGTGCGGAAATTGTACTTGGGCTGATGCGACAAATACATCGCGCCGGTTTCGAGCGCGCGGTGCATTTCGCCCATCAGCGAGAGATTGCGCGCCGGGTCGCCGTACGCAGCCTCGTCGTATAGGCCGGCTTTCTGCTTGCGCCGACGTGTTTGATCGAGCGCGATGCTCGCGCGCTCGACCATGGCGGATGGCGTCTCCTCCTTGCCCCCAGGCTGCGCGATGCCGACGGTGACGTGAACGTCGATCACCTGTTCACCCAGCGACACCGGTTGTTCGAGATTGGCGACCAAGGCGTCAGCGCGCTTCAACGCGTCTTCCTCACTGGTGGCGATGAACGCGACACCGAGCACATCGCTCGAAAGGCGCGCCATCGGCGCGTTGGGCGCAAGGTGAGCCAAGCGGCCGCCCAACTGACGCACCAGCTCGCCCGCGAGCGCGTAGCCGATGGCGCCGCGCACATGCGCGAACCGATCGACGCCGATCGCCGCAAGGTACATGCGCTCGGGACGAGCCGCTGCATTAAGCTTGCGCTCCAGCGCGACGCGATTTGGCAGTCGCGTTTCGCCATCGTGAAAGGCGAGCTGCGTGATGCGTCGTTCGCGCTCGCGGATCGCGCCGGTCATCGCGTTGAAGCTTTCGGCGAGGCGCGAGAGTTCGTCCTTGGTGGCGACCACCACCGTTTCGTAGACACCCTCGCGCAGCTTTCGCGCCGCAGTTTCGAGCGTTGAGAGCGGCTGCGTTATGCCGCGCGCCAGGAACCACGTCCCGGTGATCAGCAGCGCAATGCCGGCGAGGCCGATCGCGATCAGCGTGTTGAACAGCGCCCCGTAGGGCGAAAGCGCGCTCGAGAGCGAATGGCGCAAGAGCAGGACCGTGCGCGTGCCGTCGAGCGACGGGAGTGGCGCGGCGAGGGCGATCACGTCGCCGTTCGGCGTACGCACGCGCTGGGCGTCGCGGGTGTTGGTCCTAAGCGCTTGATCTGCGACCGCGGCAAGCGCCGCGCCTTCTTCTTCGCCGTTTCCCCCCCGCGCCAGCGTTGAGGCCTGCAGCGGAATCGGCGCGAGCGACTGAATGTCGGCCATTTGCTGCGGCCCAAGCATGGCGCCGGCCACGATCCACCCTTGTTGTCCCGGCATTGCGGACGCCGCGGTCTGATAGAGCAAGCCGCCTTCAGTCATGACCCCCACAGGTATGGTTGCGCTATGGAGCGCCATCTGCAGGCCTGGAGAAACTGACGAACTCGCGCCGCCTTCGCTAATCACCAGACCTTCGCGTGTGACCACGAAGGCGAGGTCGGCGCCGGAAAGCGAGCGAAGCTCGGCCAAATGCGCGCGGATTGCAGCGTCGTTGCGTATCGCCGTTGCTTCCGCGAGTGCGGGAGCGCGCGCGGTTCGCCTCGCGGCGTCCTGCAGATGCGCGAGGCGCACATCCCAAATGCGTGCGAACACGTCGGCTGTGTTTGCCAGCTGTCGACGCGCAAGCCTTTGGGTGTTATCTGCGATGACGGCGTACGCGGTCGCGCCAATCAGAATCAGCGCGAGGCAGAACAGTCCCGCGTAGAGTACCGTGAGCTTGACGCGAAGCCGGCGAAACATGAGGCCAACGGCTTTCGAATTTCGAACGCTACAAGAACTAACCGCCGTTACTGAAGCGACCGTTAACCAGGCGGTCCAATCTCAGTGGCCGGCTTGGCTCTCGGGCGCGCTTCGGCGCACGGGTAGCACAATGTTGACTTCCCCCGCAGTCTCGAACGTGAGCTGCACCGGGATCTCCTCACCTTCAGCGAACGGCTGTGTCACGCCGTAGAACATTAAATGCGCGCCGCCGGGCGCTAGAATGACCCGCTCGTGCGCAGGGATCGTGAGCGTTTCCATGGGGCGCATCCGCATCACTGCCCCGTTCATGATCATTTCATGGATCTCGACGCGTTGTGCGCGGGGGCTCGTTACGCGCAGCAAACGATCGTCCACGCTCGTGTTGTTGTCGACGGTGAGATAACCGGCTGAGACCTCAACGCCCGAGGGCGTTGGCGCGGCCCGAGCCTCGCGCAGCTCGATTGGCGTATTGTGTGACGGCGCCTCGCCTGGGCTGCATGCCGCGGCGTTCAGCAGAAGCAGGGCGAAAAAAAAGGCTCGCATCCCGCGAGCCTCATACGCCCGCGTTCTGCAATGTCACCTGCCGCGGTGACGCACCGGCGCGCTTTGTCCCGCACGCTTGCGCGCGGGACAAGCGTGTTGGTTACGGCGTGTCCGGATTGCCGTCGTTGGATTCTTCAGCGGCCTGGTCAACTGCTTGGCCGGCAGCCTCGACGTCTTCACCAACACCTTCAACAGTGTTGCACGCGGCAAGCGCTGAGGCGCCGAGCAGCGCCAGAGCAATCAAGGGCGACGTAATCTTACGCATTGAGCAACTCCATTCACTCGCGCCGCACCGCCCAAACGGACGCACGACGGTAAAACGCCGCGCAATCCGCTAGTGTTCCGGCAATGGCGATTAGTTGAGGTTGCCCGTGCTTTCGAAGAACAGGGCCTGGCTTACTGCCGCACGCACCATGTCGGGCGAATACGGCTTCGTGATCAGGAACGTCGGTTCCGGCCGTTCGCCTGTAAGTAGGCGGGCCGGGAATGCAGTGATGAAGATCACCGGAACCTCAAACGAGGCGAGAATGTCCCGCACAGCGTCAATGCCGGATGAGCCGTCGGCGAGTTGGATGTCGGCCAGGACAAGATCTGGGCGCTCGCGTTTCGCGGCCGCGACGGCGCCGGACGCTGTCGTCTCGGTCGCGCACACTTCGTGGCCCGCGGCGGTGACGATGTCGCTCAAATCCATCGCGATCACTGCTTCGTCTTCGATAATCAGCACGCGCGCCTTGGTCTGACGGTCGAGCTCTTCGAGAGCCTCGTCGAGCAGGGCATTGACTTGGTCCGGCGCCTGGCCAAGGATTTCGCCGGTCTCTTGCGGGGTGAAATTCTCGAGCGTCGTTAGCAACAGCACTTGTCGCGTCAGCGGTGACAGTTTCCGCAGACGTTCCTGGGCCTTGCGTGCGCCCGCGGTTTCTTCATCGGCACTCTCTTCCACCTCGACGTTGGCGCTTTGCCAAATGCGATGGAAGATCTTGTAGAGTCCGGCGCGGGGCTCGAGATCGCGGGGAAATTCGGACGGATTTGCCACAATTGCCTCCAGGCTGGCCGCCACGA
Source organism: Caulobacteraceae bacterium (assembly GCA_052387215.1). GTDB lineage: Bacteria > Pseudomonadota > Alphaproteobacteria > Caulobacterales > Aquidulcibacteraceae > Vitreimonas. The sequence continues at coordinate 3,871 of JBQTJK010000046.1, read as the reverse complement.
AGGCGTCACCGCTTGCCTGGGCGCCGGTCAATGCCCGCGCATACCGGCGCAAGAGGGGCAAATGAGGCGCAATCTCCCGAGCGAGCGACATATACATCCCCTTGTTTTGTATCGATTTTGTCGATTCCGCAGCGATGTCTTGCATGTCATTCTCCCATGCCGCGAGTGCAGTGAAACGCCCCCTGATGAAAAAAGTTCCGAACTTCCGGAACAGGGTTCAATCATTGGCGTTGAAGCAGACTGGATAGCGCAGCGGGCTGTCCAGCAGCGAGACGCGGGGGCGTGGCGCAATGGACGGGAAAGACGACGACGAGATGGACGCCGTGTTGAACAAGAACGACGCCGATGCAGGCAAGCGGAAAAGCAAGGCGGCGACGCACAAGAGCTTAATTACCCGCAATCTTCGCCTCGCCTATGGCGAAGTCGCGAGCGAGCCGGTGCCGAAGCGTTTTCTCGATCTGCTCGATCGGATCGAGGATTCGGAGGACGATCAGCAATGACCGCCCTTGCCGCCTTCAAAGCCGACTTGATCGAGCTTTTGCCCAGTCTGCGCGCGTTCGCGCGCTCGCTGGCGCACAACCCGGCGCTGGCCGACGATTTGGTGCAGGACACGCTTGTGAAGGCGCTCGCCAACGTCGATCGCTTCGAGCCCGGCACGAACATGCGGGCTTGGCTCTTCACTATCTTGCGCAACCACTATTACTCCCAGCTGCGCAAGTCCAAGCGCGAGGTGGAGGACGCCGAGGGCAAGTTCGCCGCGCGCCTTGCATCGCGTCCCGAGCAGGATGGCTCCGTTGACCTTGAGGATTTCAAAGTCGCCTTCCAGCAATTAGCCCCGGATCATCGCGAAGTGTTGACGCTCGTCGGGGCCTCGGGGTGCTCGTACGAGGAGGCGGCCCAAATCTGCGGCTGCGCCGTGGGCACGATCAAAAGCCGGGTCAACCGCGCGCGCCGCAAGCTCGCCGACCTTCTCGGTCTCGACGAGGAAGAGACGCCTCTCTCTGGCGAAAGCCAAAGGATTGAGGATACTGCCAGCGTGTGAAGCCGCGCGAGGAGGGTTCAATCAAACCGTGGCCGGAGGCCTTGTCGCTGCGCTCCATGCGTGGCCGCATTGCCTTGCTCTTGGGTCTCGCCATGCTCCCGGCCGGGGCCATTGCCATGCAGGTTGGTTTCAATGCCGCTGCGGCGCGCCAGGCGGCTTACGAAGAAACGCTAGGCCGGCGCGCGCTTGAATCGATTGCGCTTGAGCGGCGCACGATTGACGAGCTGCGCGAAATGCTGCGCGTTCTCGCAGCGACGCCGGCGCTGCAGCAGATCGAGGCAGGAGACTGCAACGATTGGCTCACCGAAATCAACGCGCGCTATCCGTATATCGCATCCATTGCGGTTAGTACGGATGGCGGGCGAATTCTCTGCAGCGTCCCCGAGGTCAGCCGCGGGCTGCAGGCGCCCGACAGCGAGCTACGTCGCCGGGCGCGCGCTCGCGACGGATTCACCATGGGTTATGTCGAGCGCGGCATGCTCACGGGGCGCCCGGTGCTCGGTGCGCTGGAGCCGTTACGTGACGGATCGCGCCGCATCGGCTTCGTCGGCGCGTCGATCCCGACATCCGAGCTGACGGCACTGGTCGACCGCGGCCGCGAAGCCAGCGGCGGCGCGCGTGCTGCGATTGTGGATTCGCAAGGCCGAGTTCTAGCGCAGTCCATGAGTACAGAACACGCTCCGGCGCTGCCGCGCCCCTCCGAAATTGCCGATCAGCTCGGCGCCGAGCCTGCTTTCCTGAAAGTGCCCGGCGGCGACGCTGTTATTGTCCCGCTCTATGCGCCTGATATTTATGCGGTGATGGCGTGGGAACCCGATCAGCCGTTGTGGCGGCGTGCCGGCGCTATCATCTTCTCCATAGCAGCGCCGCTGCTGATTTGGTTGCTGGCGATCGGAGCGGGTTGGTTTGCGATCGAAGTGTTTGTGGCGCGTCCACTGTCCAGCCTCGAGGCCGCAGCACGCGGATTTGCGCGTGGCGAAGACATTACCGATCCGCCCACGCTGCTCAGCGCGCCCGTCGAAATCCGCTCGTTGCGGCGGACGCTGGCGGCCATGGCCAAAACTCTCCGCGGCCGCGAGTTGCGCCTTGTTGAAGCCTTAGCCGAAGAGCGGGCGCTGCTGCGCGAAGTGCACCACCGCGTGAAGAACAATCTGCAGATGGTCGCCAGCCTGTTGAACATACAAGCCCGTTCGGCGCCAGATGAGAGCGAAGCTTGGGGCCTTGCGCGTGCGCACGACCGGGTTCAGCTGCTGGCGTTGGTGCACCAGCGCATCTACGCGTCGGGCGAGCTGCGCCAGCTGCGGCTCGACGACCTCGTCGCTGAGATCGCGCGCCAGTTACTCCAGTCGCGCGGCGCGCAAGTCAAGGAGATCAACCTTGTGCTCGAGCTCTCCAGCGCACGCGCCGGCGCCGATCGGGCCGTGCCTCTTGCCTTTCTTGTCGGCGAAGGGATTTCAGCTGCGCTGGATGCTCTCTCAGACTCCTATCCGGTCGAATTGCGGCTGATGTTGACGCAGGACAAGAACGGCGAAACCCGTTTCGCCGTCGACGCCACTACGGACGGCTCACGAGTGCGTCCGCCTAGCCCCGGTGCGCGCCTCATCGAAGCATTTGCGCGCCAACTCGGCGCCTCGATCGGCCGCGACGCCGAACGGCCGTACATGCTGTGGGCGGTCGTGCCGCCTGAGTCGAGCGATGAACTATCGCCGCGCGAGCAGAAGGCCGAGCAAAAGGCCAGTGCCCAGTGAGATGCCGAGCGCCGCGCCAGGACGCTCGCGGACCTTCTCCACTACATAACCGGCGCTGTCATTTGCGCGCGTACGCATGTCTTTGCCGATCTGCTCCAAGCGGTGGCCCGCGTGCTTCACTTCCGCGCGCGCAGCTTTGCTGGCGGCTTCGGCCAGCCGGCCCATGTCTTTGCGAAGTTCGCTGACGTCATCGAGTACGTCGTTGCTGCGTGCTCGCAGCGCGCCGCGCGCGTCGCCGTTCTTCCTGCCGCGTGCTGTGGTATTCATTGCTTGAACCATTCGTCGCCTCCATTAACGCATTGAAATCGGGCGCCTTCGCTACCGCAGCAGAACAACACCTATGGCTGACACCGAGTTCCGCCAATGCGTTGGAACACCGCAGCGCGCGCGGGCGTTGCGAGGACAACGTTGGAGACTCAATCTTGCTTGGTTGGGCGCTGATCTTTTTCCTTTTGGCGGTTATCGCCGGATATCTCGGTTTCTTTACGCTGGCCGGCATCGCGGCGAGCATCGCCAAAGTCCTGTTTCTCGTCTTTCTCGTTCTGCTGGTCGTGAGCTTCATAAGCCGCGCGCTGCGCGGCAAATCGGTGATGTGACATGAACGTGATGCGCGCATTGTTTGGCGCAGCGCCAGCGCTGCCGTCTCGATCTGACCCCATTACAGCGCCGCCGCGCGGCGCGCAGCTGCGCAAAGTGAAGGCGAAAGCCTCGCCTGCGAAACGCGCTTGGCTGGCCGAAGAAGATTGCGTGGTGCAGACCGAACACGGCGCCCTGCGCGCGCGCGCTGGCAAAGATTTCATCCTCGCCCACGGTCCCGGCGATCACAGCGTGGTGCGCCGCGACATTTTCGAAGCCATGTACCAGCCGCTTGGCGGCGGCCTCTACCGCAAGCGCACCGATGTCATTCTTCGCTACTTCATCTTGAAGCGGCGCGTCGTCGTGCAAACTTTGGAAGGGCCGCAGGCCGCCAAGCCGGGAGACTGGCTCATGCAGGGCATCAAAGGCGAGCTCTGGCCCGTTTCACCTGAGAAAGCGCGGGAGAAGTACGAACGCGCTTAGGAGAGCCGTGATGTTCAAACTT
>JBQTJK010000045.1:0-1701 GCA_052387215.1 Caulobacteraceae bacterium | reverse complement strand
CATGTCGCCGGCCAGCGCGCTGAGCTGCCCGCAGGTGAGGCCAAGATCGCGGACGCCTTCGCCATCGCCCGGCTTCAGCGCGCGGAGCAGGGCGCCGATGCGTTCGCAATACATCCGCGCCAGACCTTTGCGGATCTGCACCTCCGGCGCATCGGCCTGTTTGTCGTTGCTGTCGAACATGCGCCGCCGCGGGCCGTCATAGTCGCCGCCGCGCAAACGACGCCGGCGGCAAGGGCCTACATACTTGGCGCTCTCCACGAAGTCGCGCCCGCGCCGCTGTGTCTCGCGCACGCGCCGGAGCAGTGTGGCGGCGGAAAAAGGGATTTGCACGAATTCGTCGACGCCGGCGCTGCGCGCGCGATCGATATCGCTGGCGCGGCCGCGCTCTGTGACCACGACGATCGGCACGCGCCGATAGGCTTCGCCCGCTTCGCCGGCGCGTATGCGCAGCGTCATCGCCACGCCGTCGCAGCCATCGTTATCCCAGGCGGTGACGACGACGTCGGGCTGGAAGAACGGCAGAAGCTCTATGCAATGATCGGCATTATCGACATGCTCGACCACGACGCTGCGCATGGTGCGCAGCGTCTCAGTCGTCAGCCGCCGCTGAAACGGCCTGTCCTCGAGGACCAGAACCCTCAAGATTTTCTGCTGTTCCGCCCGCCTGTCCGCCATAGCGGGTCAATCAATACGCGCGCGATGGTAAGAGTTGCGATAACGGAAGAAGACTTTCAGCGTAAACGCCTGGTGAATCGGTTAAACGGCTTCAATGTTTTCGCTGTTGCTCGCCTCGTTCGTGACTTTCTTCGTCGCCATCGACCCCGTCGCGATGGCGCCGATGTTCACGACCATGACCTCGCGCATGACGCCCGAATGGCGGCGCACCATGGCGTGGAAATCTGTGGCGATCGCGACCGGCATCCTGCTCGCCTTCGCCTTTGGCGGCGCCTGGCTCTTGGAGCAGATCCACGTCTCGATCGACGCCTTCCGCATCGCCGGGGGCCTGCTGTTGTTCCTGATCGCCGTGGACATGCTGTTCGAGAAGCGCGCCGAACGGCGCGACGAGCGCGCCGAGCAGGTGGCGGCTCACCAGGCACAGCACCCGGAGGCGCAGGACGACATTTCCGTCTTCCCGCTGGCCATCCCGCTCATTTCCGGGCCGGGCGCCATCGCCTCGATCATGCTGTTCTTCAACGAACACGAGGACCTCGCTAGCCGCGGCATTATCCTCCTTGGCGCCGGCGCCAATCTCGCGCTCTGCCTCATCGCGTTCCTCTTGGCCGAACCTCTTTCCAAGATCATGGGCCCGACCGTCGGCTCGATGCTCACCCGCGTGTTCGGTATTCTGCTTGCGGCGCTGGCAGCGCAATTCGTGGTGGACGGGATCACGAACGCGTTCCGGCTAGGCGGGTGACACACACTCTTGCGCGGTCGTGCGGTTACTTGACGGAAGGGGCGCAATGAGTGTGTGTCACCCGCCATGAGCACATCCTTCGATATCATCGTTATCGGTTCCGGCCCCGGCGGCTACGTGACCGCGATTCGCGCTTCGCAACTCGGCATGAAGACCGCCATCGTCGAGCGCGAACGCCTCGGCGGCGTCTGCCTCAACTGGGGTTGCATCCCCACGAAAGCACTGCTCCGCAGCGCCGAAATCTATCGCAACTTCCAGCACGCGAAGGAGTACGGACTAAGCGCCGA
>JBQTJK010000044.1:0-19272 GCA_052387215.1 Caulobacteraceae bacterium | reverse complement strand
GGTGCAACGCCAAGCAAGGAGGAGAGCATGCCATACGTAACCACAAAGGACCGAACGCAGATCTTCTACAACGACTTCGGCAAGGGCGAACCGGTGTTGTTCTCGCACGGCTGGCCGCTCTCGGGCGACGACTGGGAGCGGCAAATGCTGTTTCTAGGCGAGCGCGGCTATCGCGTGATCGCGCATGACCGCCGCAGCCACGGCCGATCAACGCAAACCTGGGACGGCAACAACATGGATCAGTACGCCGACGATCTGGCGGATGTGATCAACAAGCTCGACCTGAAGGGCCTGACCTTGATCGGCCACTCCACAGGCGGCGGCGAGATCGCGCACTATATGGGCCGTCACGGTACTGAACGTATCAGCAAAGCCGTGTTGCTCGGTGCAGTGCCGCCGCTAATGCTCAAGACCGCGAGCAACCCGGAAGGCACGCCGAAAGAAGCGTTCGATGGTATTCGCCAGGGCACGCGCGATAACCGCTCGCAATTCTACTACGACCTGACGATGCCGTTTTACGGCTACAACCGGCCGGGCGCGAAGGTGGTAGAAGGCGTGCGCGAGCAATTCCGCATCGCTGGGCTGCAGGGCGGCCTGAAGGGCCAATACGATTGCATCCACGAGTTCTCGGAAGTCGACTATACCGAGGATCTGAAGCGGATCGAAATTCCCGTGCTAGTCGCGCACGGCGATGACGATCAGATCGTGCCGATCAAGGCCGCCGCGCTGAAGGCGGCGAAGATCCTCAAGAACGCGAAGCTCAAGGTTTATCCGGGCGGTTGCCACGGCTTCGCGGCCACAAACGCGGACGAGCTCAACACGGACCTTTATGCCTTCATCCAAGGCAAGGCCGTCTCCGGCGCTGATTGACCAAACCAACGAGGGGCAGATGTTGCGTTCATTGGAAACGGCGCCGACCGAGTTCATCGAGGCCGCGGGTGCGTCGTTCGCCTACCGCCGCGTGGGCGGCGAACGCGGCGCGCCCCTCGTTGTTCTTCAGCACTTTTCAGGCACGATGGATTGGGCGGACCCGAGCGCCCATATTGCACGCTGATTGAAACGGAGTGAGCAAATGTCGACGGAACGCGCTGTTTTGGCGGGCGGATGCTTTTGGGGCGTCCAAGACCTCATCCGAAAGCTTCCCGGCGTGATCAGTAGCCGGGTGGGCTATTCAGGCGGCGATGTACCTAACGCCACCTACCGCCATCACGGCACACATGCCGAAGCGGTTGAGATCATCTTCGACCCCGAGAGAATCTCTTATCGCGATCTGCTGGAGTTCTTCTTCCAAATCCACGATCCGACCACGCCCAACCGCCAGGGCAATGATCGCGGCACGAGCTATCGCTCGGCCGTTTTCTACACCGGCGATGAGCAAAGGCGTGTGGCCGAGGACACCATCGCTGATGTCAACGCTTCAGGCTTGTGGCCGGGCACGGTCGTAACGACAGTCGAACCGGTGGGCCCGTTCTGGGAAGCCGAGCACGAGCATCAGGATTATCTCGAGCGGATTCCCGACGGCTACACCTGCCACTTCGTCAGGCCGAACTGGAAACTGCCGCGCCGCGGCGCGGCGGCCTAGCTCGCGAGGTGTTCTCGTCTCTATGGACCTTTTGGTCGGATCATGTGGTAGGCGGGGTACGGTTTTTCCCACCCCACAGCCCCTCGCGGAATCCTCTTTGCAAACAAATGGAAACGTGACCGGAGCAGAGGCCTCTCTGTCCGGCAGTTCCTTTCGTTCTGGATCAGGCAGTGGCTGAATAATGCACGCCGTCTATCCAACAGCTTGTGACCTCCTGCGCGTCGTTGAGCAGGGCGAAATTGGCGCGGGCGCCGGAGGCGATGACGCCGAGATCGTCGAGGTGGAGGAATTGGGCGGCATGCAGCGACGCCATGGCGGCTGCATCCTCGAACCTCACGCCCAACATGGTCATGGCGTTGCGGAGCGCCTGGGCCATGTCGAGATCGCTGCCGGCGAGCGTGCCGTCGGCGGCGACGCACACACCGTCTCTCACGGTGATCGTGCGCCCCTGAAGTTCGAAAGACTTGCGCGCCGCGCCGACCGTGGGCATCGCATCGGTGACGAGCATGAATTTTTCGAGCGGCTTACATTTGAGCGCGATGCGCAGAACCGCCGGATCGACATGATGGCCATCGACGATCAGGCCGCACCAGCTCGCTTGGTCTTCGAGCGCCGCGCCCACCACGCCCGGCGCGCGGCTGGCGAGCGACGACATGGCGTTGAATAGATGTGTGAAGCCGGTGATTCCGGCAGCGAGCGCCGCGCGCATCTGTTCGTAGTTCGCGTTAGTATGACCCGCAGACACCACAACCTCCGCCGCGGCAAGGCGCGAGATCATCGCCGGCGTCGTCTGCTCCGGCGCCAACGTAACCAAAGTGCGTCCGACGCCAAGCGAGCAGAGCAGCTCGATGGCTGCGTCGTCGAGGATGCGGAACTTGCTGGCGTCGTGCACGCCCGCCCGTGCCGGGTTGAGGAAGGGGCCCTCGATGTGAATGCCGAGTACGCCCGGCACGCCCCGCTCAATCGCCGTGCGCACCGACGCTATGGCGCGCGCGACGATCTCCAGCTCATCGCTGATTAGAGTCGGCAGAAAGCCCGTCGTGCCGAAGCGGCGATGCGCCGCGCCGATTGCTTCGATTGCTTCGACCGTGGGATCGTCATTGAACAGCACGCCTGCGCCGCCGTTGACTTGCACGTCGATGAACCCAGGCGCGAGCACGCCGCCGTCAAGATCGACCGCCTTTGCACCCTTCGGCGCCATGTCCGCGATGCAGATTTGAGCGATGCGGCCGTGCTCGACGATCACGGCGCTATTCTCGATCAGCCCCTGCGGCGTCAGCACGCGGCCGTTGACCAGCGCGATCGTCATAGCGTCTCGGTGATCTTCGTCAGGTGCGGCGGCCGGTCGGGATCACAGCCGCGCGCCAAGGCCACCCCGTGCGCGAATCTGTAGAAAGCCTGCACGAGCAGTATCGGCTGTATTGCAGGATGCGCTTCCAATGCGGGCAGGGCGGTCGCGCCCTCCGCTTGGGCGCCGGCAAGGAAGACGCTGGCGCCGCGACGGTTCAAATCGTTGGCCAGGTCGATCACCCCATTGCGGGTTTGATCCGACTGCGCGAACAACAGCGCAGGAAAATCCCGCCGGACCAGCGCCATCGGACCGTGACGCACCTCCGCGGCGCTGTAGGCCTCGGCGTGGATGCGGCAGGTTTCCTTGAGTTTGAGCGCCGCTTCGCCTGCAATCCCGAAGCCCAGTCCGCGGGCCACCACATACATGCTTTGGGCGCCCGTCAGAGCCGGCGTTGCCGCGCTCCAGTCCAACGCCCATGCCTCGCGCAGCAGATCGGGCGTCCCCTCAAGAGCGCGCTGCAAGCCCAGATCGCCGGTCCAATGCGCCACGAGCGCGGTGATCGCCGACAGCGAGGCGACGAAGGATTTTGTCGCTGCCACGCTGCGCTCGGCGCCGGCGCAGAGCGGGAGAATTTCATCGGCAGCCCTCGCCACGGGCGAATCGGGCGCGTTGACCAGCGCCAGCACGAAGGCGCCCGCGCGCTTGGCGGCCTCCGCAGCGGCGACCAGATCCGGGCTCGCTCCCGATTGCGAGATGATCAGCAGCACGACGTCCTTAAGGGTCGTTTGCGCGCGATAGAGCGACAACACCGACGGCGCGAGGGAAGGCGTGAGCACGCCGGCGTGCGTTTCGATCAAATATTTCGCGAATGTCGCGGCGTGATCCGAACTGCCGCGTGCGCAGGTCGCAATCGCGCGCGGGGCGAGCGCGCGCAGGCGCGCGCCAAGCGCGGCAAAAGACGGTTCACTTAGCTGTGCGCGCACCGCTTCGTGTGCGGAAGCCGCTTCGGCGAACATCAGCGCGCCCGGAGCGGGCGCTGCAGCGTCGGCGGCGCGCGTCATCGAAGCTCCGCCATTGCCGCGCGCAGGTTTCCGTCGTGCCGATCCAGCAGAGCCTGCGCTGCTGCGCGCTCCATTCCACGAGCGATCAAGGCGGCGAGTTTCACATCTCCACTCGCTTCCATCGCGGCGGCCGCGGCAATTGCTTCCTCGCAGCCGGCGATGGCAGCGATCATCTGGATGCTGCGCCGCCGTAGTTTCTCATTGGTTGCACGCATATCAACCATCAGACCGCGATAAACCCGCCCCAAGCGCACCATCGCCAAGGTCGAGAAGAGATTGAGCGCGACTTTCTGCGCGGTTCCGGCTTTGAGACGGGTCGAGCCCGCAATCGGCTCTTGGCCGGTCTCGATGAGAATCGGATGATCACAGACGTTGAGCAGCTCCGATCCTGCATTGTTGGCGATGCCAATCGTCAGTGCGCCGCGCGCGCGGGCGGCTTGCACGGCTGCGACGGTGAAGGGCGTCGCTCCGCTCGCGGCGAGGCCCAGCACAACGTCATTCGCGGCAACGCCGATCTCGTCGAGCCGCGCCGCGCCGCCTGCACGTGAGTCCTCCGCATTTTCCACCGACCGCAAAAAGGCGCCTTCGCCCCCGGCCATGACGAAAGCCAATTGCTCCGGCGGCCAATTGAACGTGGGGGCAAGTTCCGCCCCGTCCTGGGCGCCGATGCGGCCCGATGTTCCGGCGCCGGCATAGATCAACCGTCCGCCGCGGCGCAGACGAGGCACGGCCTCGTCCACAGCTGCTGCGAGCAACGGCAGAATCGGCCCAACCGCCGCCACCGCTGCCAGTTGGCCTTCATAAAGCGCTTTCAGCACCTCGACATTGGCCCACGAGTCGAGGTCGAGATAGCGCGGGCTGATGCCTTCGGTGGTCATCGTTCTACCATTCTTAGGCCGAAGCCGGGGGCGATTGAATGGCAAGTTCGCCGGAACCGACCGAAGCCATGTCAGAGCATCTATTTCTCGGGGTCGACGGCGGCGGCTCCCGCTGCCGCGCACGGCTCGAAACCGCCGACGGCTGCGTCTTGGGGCGCGGCTTGTCAGGGCCGGCGAGCATGCGTTTCGGATTCGAAACGGCGCGCTATGCAATCATGGCGGCGACGCTGCAAGCGTTGCGCGAGGCGGGCTTGCCTGAAGACGCGCTCAAGCATGTCTATGCCGGCATCGGCCTGGCGGGCACCGGCCGACCCGGCGCGCGTGAAGCGCTGGAAACGTGGCGCCATCCGTTCGCTGGCGCGTGGTTCGAGGGCGATGCCTACGTCGCGCTCCTCGGCGCCTTCGGCGGCGAAGAGGGCGGCATTGTTATCGCTGGCACCGGCAGCATAGGCGTCACCTATCAAGACAAGACCGTGCGCGTGGGCGGGTATGGCTTTCCGGTGTCCGACGAAGGCAGCGGCGCCGATATCGGTCTGAACGCGCTCCGCCATGCGCTGCGGACGCTCGATGGCCGAGCGGAGCCGAGCGCGTTCTCAGAGGAGGTGCTGGCGATGTTTGGCGAGGATCGGGCCGAAGTGAGCGACTGGGCCGAACGCGCAAGCGCCACCGATTATGCGACGCTAGCACCGATCGTGATTCGGCATGCGAGCGCAGGCGATGCGGCGGCGCGCCGATTGATGCAGCAGGCGGGGATGCAAATCGCCGAACTTGTGCAAGCGCTTCTTGCTAAGGGCGCTCCGCAGGTGGCGCTGACGGGCGGGCTTGCAGCGATCCTCAAGGACTACTTGCCGCCCGCGATTGCCGCGCAGCTCGCCTCGCCTCAAGCTGACGCGATGACCGGCGGGATTCTCCTGGCAAAGAAGAGGTCGAGCGAGGCGACAACGCCGCGCTAGCGCTTCATTTGTGCGACCTGCGAGTCAAAGACGGTGCGACTTGTCCGTCTTGCGTATTGCCTTGCTCAGCCGACCAGTTCTGCTGGAGAAGCGTGGGCAGTTCCTCCATCGGCGTCGGGCGCGCGATCAGATACCCTTGCGCCATGTCGCATCCCATGGAGGCGAGCAGAGCCAGCGCCGCCGGCTGTTCGACTCCTTCGGCGGTGACTGCCAGGCCCAGGCCATGGGCGAGATCGATCGTCGATCGAACCAGCAGCGCGTCTCGCTGACCACGGGTCAGATTCTCGACAAACATCTTGTCGATCTTGAGTTCGTGTGCGGGGAGCTGACGCAGATAGGCAAGCGAGGAGAGGCCCGAGCCGTAGTCATCGATGGCGATGCTGACGCCGTGGTTGGCGAACATCTCAGTGTGCCTCAGCGCCAGTTCAGGGTTGTCGATGACGGCAGTCTCTGTGATCTCGAAACAGATTGGCCCTGAAGCATTGCGCACGCATGCAATCGCGTTCTTCGCGAATGCCTCGTCGCCTAACAGCCGGCCCGAGATGTTGATCGACATGCCGAGCGGGCATCCTTGCGCGCTGAGCCATGCTTGCTCTTCAATTGTCTTGCGCAGAACCCAGTCCGTCAACGCTCTGATCTGTCCGGTTTCCTCTGCCATCGGCACGAACACGTCCGGCGGTATCAACCCGCGCGTGCCGTGTCGCCAGCGAACCAGCGTCTCAACGGAGGTGATGCGCCGAGTGCGCAGATCGAGCTTGGGCTGATGGGTCAGATACATCGCGCCGTTTTCGAGCGCCGCGAGCATCTCACCCATGAGCGAGAGATTATGCGCTGGGTTGCCGTAGGTTGCTTCGTCGAATATCGCACGCTTTTCATGGGCGCTGCGGGCCTGATCGAGGGCGATGCTGCCGCGGCGGATCATGTCGCCGGGCGAGATGTTGGGCCCGCGCGGCTGCGCAACGCCAATGCTGACGTTGATATCGATGACCTCCCCATCGAGCGAAAGCGGCTGCTCGAGCGTCGAGGCGATGAAGGTTGCGCGCTGCAGCGCGTCGGCATCGCTACTCGCGGAATAGGCGAGAGCAAGGATGTCGCTCGACAGGCGCGCCATCAGATTGTGAGGGGCGAGTCGCGTGAGGCGGACGCCGATCAGTTTGACCAAAGTTTCGGCGTGGGCATAGCCGATGGCCGCTCGAATCTGCGCGAATCTGTCGAGCCCAACGACTGCTAAGTATAGGTTTTCCGGCTTGGCCGCGGCGAGCCGGCGTTCCAGGGCAAGCCGGTTGGGCAGGCGCGTTTCGCTGTCATGAAACGCCAGTTGCATGATCTTGCGTTCGCGATCGCGCAAGGCGCCGATCATGGCGTTGAAGCTGTCCGCAAGTTCAGAGACTTCGTCTGACGTCGTCACCGAAACTGGCGCGTAAACGCCGCCCTGCAATTGCCGAGCCGCGGCGGACAGCGATGAAAGCGGACGCGTGATGCCGCTTGCCAGGAACCAGGAGCCGGTGATGAGCAGGGCAACACCAACCACGCCGATGGCAAGCAAGCTTCCGAACAGAGCTCGATAGGGCTGCATGGCGCTAGCCATCGGGTAACGCAGCAAGAGCACAACCTGGCCCCGGTCGATCGAATGCAGCGGCTTCGCCAGCGCAATGGCGTCTCCGTTCGCGCCGCGGAAGACGCCCATCGAGTCATTCTGCACTGCTCGATCGATGAGCGCGCCAAGCTGTGCTGCGCCTGGGTCGCGACCGATGTCCCAATCGCCTTCTGGCAGGCGAGACACCACTTCCGCTTGCAGCGGAATTGAGGACAGCCCCTGCAGCGCTCGCATCTCCGCGCCATCGAGACGTTCGCCGACCACGATCCATCCTAGCATGTTTGGCGCAAAGACTGGCATCGTGACGGCTTGATGCAAGCGTCCTTCCACGCGAAGCACGCCGAAAGGCGCCTCATCTTGTTCGAGCGCCGCCTGCAGGTCAGCTGAGACCGTGCCACTTGCGCCGTCCGACGAGATGATCGATGCGTTGGGTGAGACCAGAAAGACTAGATCTGCGCCAAGGCGGTTGCGAAGGTTTTCCAGCGCCGAGCCGATGGTGGCGCGATCGCCGGAGGCGACCGCTTCGCGGAAGCCGTAGTCAAGCGATGCAAGTCGGGCGCCGTTGCGCAGCTCCTCGAAGCGCAACTCCCACACGCGATCGAACACAACGCCCGTCGCTTCGAGCTGTTCGCGGATCATGCGCTGCGCATTGCCGGCAATGACGGCGTAGGCGATCGCGCCAATCAGAATGAGCGCGACACTGAACAATCCGGCGTAGAGCAAGGTTAGCTTGACGCGAAGCCGGCGCAGCAGGGCCACTTTAGTAGCCGTGAGCTTGGTCGGGAGGCGGACGCAGCCTGACGTCGAACCTTTGCGCCGAGTTTTCGGCCCTGAGCACGATCTGCCGGTCGACGCGATTTTCGGGAGCGCGCAGGTAGGGATGCCACACACGCACTGTCGCCGCGCCTTGCGGGATGTCGCTCAGAGTCACGTTCCCGTCGGCGCCAGTCTTTGCGGCGAACGGCGTATCGACGACATAGATGAACGCTGACATCCGATCATGAATGTTGCAGCCAACGGAGATGACTCCAACGTTGCGAAACGTCACCGAGCGCGATTCATCGCGACCATAGAGACGGAGTTCGAACGGCCCGGCCTCCGAGAACGAATAGACTTGGTGACGGACGTCATCGAGATTGGGAAAGGCAACGCTCGCGCCGGCGGGGGCGATCAGCACGAACGGGTCGAACTGCATGTCGCGCTGCGCGATGCGCATGGGCCAGACAAAACGGATCGGCCCTGCCGATCGCTGCTGAGTGTGAACGGTGACGACGGCATCGCGTACGGGCCGTCCGCCAGCGTCCAGCACTTGAACGCGGAGGTCGGCCGCAGCTGCGGCCGTTGCCAAAGCGAACCAGAATATGCAGGCGCGCAGAATCACGCGCCCATGCTCAAGCCCTGGACTAAACCCGAAGTTAACCGTCGCCCTTCACGGGCGTCAGAATGCCAGTGCGAGCGAGGTCTGTAGCGTTGATTGTGTTTGGTCCGGATCCAGTCCCTGATTCGCGCGCGATGGCCGGTCACTCGACACGTGCAGACCTTCAACCGCGAGCGTCAGCGAGGGCGTGAGTTCGAACTGATACGTGGCGGTAGCAGCCCACCCTTCCTCGTCATTGTTGTCGATGACAATGAAACTGCGGTCGCCGATTTCGAAATAATCCAAGCGGGCGGCGATACGATGCGCATCGATGTCTCGCGCAACCAAAACATAGGCCGAGTTGAAGTCGACATCGACCCAATAACCCATCGGCGTGAGATGCCCCCAAATCGTGCGGCCGGACATTGCCTGCGCCAGCAGCCGCGTGTCTTCATCGAAGGCAATGCGCATGCCCGCGTTGAGGAACCGTGTTTCCCAGTTGGTCTGTCCGCCGGAATCGCTGACGCGGTCGCCGCGGTTGTCGTAGAACAGTAGATCGAGCGTCACGTTTTGCTGCGGCCGATATTCGACCTGCGCATAATAGCCGACGCGGCCGTCGAGCCCGTACGTTGGCCTGGTGACGCTCTGATAGCTTGAACTGGGCAACGGCATTTCGCTGTAAAGGCCGGTCATCACGTCGTTCAGCGCCCAGCCGCGAAAGGCAAGCAGCGTGCCCGACGTGTCATTGAAGCCGAACAGCGCAACTCTCGCGGTGAACTCCTGGTCGCCGAAGCGGCGGCGAGCGTTCGCTTCCGCGCCGACGACCTTCACTTCTTCCCCGATCCAGGAATTGATCGCCGACGGCGTCAGCGTGTTCGTTGTCGTCCACGCCGGACCATCGTGCTCGAGCGAGACGGGTGGGAAGAAGGCGCCCGCGCG
Organism: Caulobacteraceae bacterium; assembly: GCA_052387215.1. GTDB lineage: Bacteria > Pseudomonadota > Alphaproteobacteria > Caulobacterales > Aquidulcibacteraceae > Vitreimonas. Next base: position 9,614 of record JBQTJK010000044.1, on the reverse strand, counting down.
TCCGCCAAAGCGCCAACCGGGGCTTGGCGCGCCGCGCCAGGTCACATACGCCTCGACCACATCAATGACCGGATCGAGGTCCGGATCGGCCTGAACGCTCAAGTGGCCATTCAGATTCCATGGCAGTTGCGGGCGCCAAAGCACCAGGCCGCGCGCGACGCCCTCGGCATCTTCCTCGCCGCTGAAGCGCGTCTTGCCGAAGCCACGCTCGAACCATGAGTCTTCGCCGTCGGCCACGCCCACGCCGAATTCGATAAAGCCACGCAAATTGTCGCCGTCGCCGGCAAATGCGGCGCCGGGCCTAATTGCGCTTACAGCAGCGATCCCCAGTAAGCGGGCAAACATCGAACGCGGCCTTGCCTGAAACATTCGCCAACAGGCTCAGCCAAAATGGTCAACAGCTCTTCAACAACGGTGCGTTCAGTGGCCGGTACTGGTGAGGTGATGGCCGTTATGCCTGCTGTTGGCTGACGACGGCAGCGGCGGCCCCTTCGCCCTGGTCCTTCGGCGCGAGCAGCAGATACATTGCCGGCGTAACGATGCGGGCGATCAGCGTCGAGCTGATCAGCCCGCCGATTAGCACCATCGCGATGGGGGAGAAGAGCGGCGAATCCTCCAGCAGGAGCGGCGTCATGCCGCCGATTGCGGTGGCGCTGGTGAGCAGCACCGGCAGGAAGCGCACTTCGCCCGCGGTTTCGATCGCCTCGCGCAAAGGCACGCCGCGGGAGCGGGCCTGGTTGGCGAACTCCACCAGTAGAATGGAGTTCTTGATCTCGATGCCGATCAGCGCGACGAAGCCGATGATTGCGGTGAAGGAAAGAGACTCGCCGCCGATCCACAGCGCTATCAATCCGCCCATGATGCCGAAGGGAATGACGAAGGCAACGACGCCAGTGACGGCGAAGGTGCCGAACTCCAATAACAACACCGCAAGCACGCCAAAGATGGCGATGAAGATGGCCGGACCCAGACCGCCGAAGCTGCGCGCTTGCGCCTCGGCTTCGCCGCCGAACGATACCGAATAGCCGGCGGGCAGCCGGAGCGCTTCGAGGCGCTGCGCGACATCGGCAGTGACGCCGCTGATGAGATAACCGGGCTCGGTGTAGGCGACGACCGTGGCCGTGCGTTCGCGCTGCACGCGGTCGATTGAGGCGGGGCCGCTTTCCAGGGACGGACGCGCAAGTTCGGCAAGCGGCGTTGCGCCGCCTTGGCCGTTCCAGATGTAGAGCCGGTCGAGCGCTGTGACCGGGAGCGTGCCCTCGCGCGGCGCGCGCAGCACGACAGGAAATGCGTCGCCCGCCGGATCGCGGAATTGCGCGACCGGCAAGCCAGCGATGGCGATGCGTAACGTATGATCGATCGCTCCGGCAGGGACGCCGCGCAGTGCGGCGGCCGCGTCGTCCATGTTGAGATCGAGATCGATCAGGCGCTCGGCCATCGGATTGGAGACGTCGCGCGCGCCAGGCGTTTCACGAATGATGCGTTCGACCTCCCCGGCGAGTTCGCCGAGGGCGGCGAGGTCAGGCCCGCGGATGCGCACGGCGATCGGCGCTTCGATCGGCGGCCCGTTGGCGAAACGGCGGAGATTGATGCGAGCGCGGGGATATTCGTCGAGCCCCTCGCGGATCGATTCGATCGTGCGCATGCCCTCTTCGCGGCGCCATTCCTTGAAGCGCGCGTAGATCTGGCCGACGTTCGAGAGCTGCTCCGGCGGAATTTCGTTGTAGTAGATCTGCGGATTGCCGCGGCCGCTATTGGCGAAGCGCCACTCGATCTCCGGATACTCACTGAGCACGTGCTCGGCATAGGCGACCGCTCGGTCCGTTTCACTGACGGCGCTGCCCTGGGGTGTTTCCACGTCGATGAGGAAATAAGGGCTGTCGTTCTCGGGGAAGAGGCTGAAGCCGAGCTTTGGGATGAGTCCGAGCGAGAGGACGAAAGCGGTTAGTCCAATGATCACCGTTTTGCGCGGATGGGCGAGGGCGACGTGGAGCGCTGGGCGATAGATGTTGTGGATCGCGGCCATCACGCCGTCGAGCAACAGGTTCGACTTGCCGGAAGCCTCGCGCGGCAGCAGGCGGCTGGCCAGGAAGGGGATGATCGTCAGCGCCACAAAAAGCGAGGCGAGGATGGTCGTGACGACCGCGACCGGCAACGAACGGATGAAGGCGCCCGCGCCTTCGGGCAGCGCCATCAGCGGCACGAAGGCAAGAAGCAGAGTCGCCGTGCAGCCGATTACGGCGACATTGATTTCGCTGACCCCCGCGATGGCTGCTTCGCGCGGGCTCATGCCTTGGCGCAGATGGCGCGCGATGTTTTCGGTGACGACAATCGAGTCGTCCACGAGCAGGCCAAGCGCCAGGACGAAGCCGGCGATGGAGAGCTGGTTCAACGAATAGCCGAGTTCCTGGATCGCCACGACGCCGATCGCGAGAGAAAGTGGGATCGAGACCATGACGACAATCGCAGCGCGAAAGCCGAGCGGCAACAGCGTCAGCAGCACCAGCGCGAGCGCAATGGCGAAGTCGCGGGCGAGATTGCCGAGACGGTGCTTGACGGTGTCGGACTGATCGAATCCACGATGTAGAATGATGTTGTCGGGCAGCGATTCTTCGAAGGCGTCGATGCGGGGGCGCACGCTGTCGATCACTTCGAAAATGGATTCACCTAGCCGCGCCTGGGCGCTCACGAACACGGCGCGCTCACCGTTGTAGCGGGTGATGTGTGCGCGCTCGTCGTTGGCCCAGGAGACATCGGCGATGTCGCCGACCGAGACCAGCGACCCATTTTCGGCGCGCAGCGCGACGCGGCGGATTTCGTCCAGCGAGTCGAACGAGCCGGAAGATTGGACATTGAAGCGTCGTCCGCCTGCTTCGACCGCGCCAACCGGCACATCCGCGCCTTCGCGCTGCAAGGCTTCAGCCACGGCGGAAAGAGGCAGCCGATAGGCGGCGAGCTGATCGAGATTGGCGGCGACGCGCACTTCCGCCGGCGGCGCGCCCCAGACGTCGGCTTGCTGCACTCCCGGCGCGCGTTCGATGGCGTCGCGCAGCCCCTTGGCGTAGGCCTCAAGCTGACGGAAGGGCGCGTCTTCGCTGGTCAACGCCATTTGCACAATGGCGGCTTGCGCGGGATTATAACGACGCATGCGGATGTCGACGACGCCGTCCGGAAGAGTTGGTCGCACCACGTTGATCTCGCGCACCACCTCACCGAACTTCTCTTGCGCGTCCGCACCCCATTCGAACTCGACGTTGATAACGGCGAGGCCGGCGCGGCTGGCAGAGCGGATCTCGCGGATGTCTTCGATCGCGTTTACCTGATCCTCGATCGGGATGGCGACGAGACGCTCCATTTGCTCCGCGTCGGCGCCGGGCAGGATCACCGCGACCGCGACGCCGGGAAATTCGGTGATTGGATCTTCGGATTTGGGGATCGAGAAGATGGCGCCGGCCCCAAGCGCCACCAGCAGCGCGAACAGCACGGCGCTGAATTGCCAGCGGTCGACGAAGAAGCGGGTGATGGCCTGCATCAGGCGCCGCTGGCTATTCGTACGCTTTCGCCGTCGCGCACATAGGCCGCGCCCGCGGCGACGACGCGATCGCCGGGATTGAGGCCCTCGACGACGATGACGCCTTGCTGCGTCACCCCGGCCGTGCGCACCGCGCGGCGGCGGGCGATGGAATTCTCGTCAAGCACATAGACGATACCCTGATCCGCACGGGCGTCGAGCAAAGCCAGCGTCGGAATAACGATGGCGACTTGCGCAGTGTCGCCTGCCTGTGCGGCGATCTCGACTTCCGCGACTGTGCCGCTGAGCAGGCCCTCGGATGCGACGACTTCAACCTCGACTTCGAATGCGCCGGTGGCGTCGTCGCTCTTGGCGCCAACGCGGGTGACACTGCCTTCGCGCTGCGCGCCGTTGACGCGCACCTGGGCAGCATCGCCGATGCGGATGCGCGCCGCGTCGGTCGACGCCACGGGCGCGCGGACGACGACGCCCGAACCGGTTTCACCAAGCACCAGAACAGGTGCGCCGACTGCAACCGTCTGCGCAGGATCAACCGCGCGGCGTAGGATGACGCCGTCCGCGGGCGCGGTGAGCACGGAAGAGTCGCGTGCACGCGCAACGGCCAAGCGAGCGCTTTCCAGGCGCGCCTCGGACACGAAGCCGCGCTCGTACAATTCCTGTGTGCGGGCAAGATCGCGCTCCGCGTTCATGCGCGCGAGGGCAGCTTCGTCGACGGTCGCGCCGGGGCCGGTTCGCCGCAGCGTGGCGAGACGCTGGCCGCGGCGGACGACGTCGCCTGCGTCCACATCGATGGTCCCCACGATGCCGGCGGCGGTGAAAGCTAAAACGGGCTCGCGTCGGTAGCCGATCATGCCGCTGGCGCGGATCGCGCCCGCTGCGGAAGCGGGAACGACTTCAACCACCTCAACCAGGGGGCCTTCGGCGGCGGCAGCGCGCTCTTCGGCCTCGCCGCCGCCGCAAGCAGACAGCGCGAGGCTGGCCGCAAGCGCAAGACATTGAAATACAGCCGCTTTCTGCACGACTTACCCCTAAGGGATAAATCGTATCGGAATTATTCAGCCGTCACAAGCAGAATGTGGCGCGTGTGATCAGGGCGCCCAAAGCGTTTCGGTCGGCGGGGGCGGATCGAACAGTGTGTCCACCGGCAGCGGCGGGTGGGGGTCCTGAAGCAGTTCGCGTTTGTCCGCCCCGACGATGAGCAGGAGAGCTTCTCCGGCCTTTGCGATTGCTGACCGGGTCAGGGTCAAACGCTCCGCTGATCCGGAGGCGCCCGGCGCGTGGATCGGCATGACCGTACGCGGGTTGGTGAGGTCGAGAGCGGCCTTTAACTCGGGCGCCTGGGGAAACCAGGAGGCGGTGTGGCCGTCATTGCCCATGCCCATCACCGCGATGTCGATGCGCTGGCGTGAATGAGCGGCCTCGGCGCGTACCGCCGCCTCCTCGAGCGTTGCGTTCTCGGCGAACATCGGGATCAAGCGCGCGCCGGCGGCGAGCGGCGTAGCCAGGGCGCGCCGCAGCATGCTCTCATTCGACGCCTCATTCGCCGGCGGCACAAAGCGCTCATCAACGAGCAGAAACGTCACCTTGGGCCAATCAACCGGCATCAAGCCGAGGTCGCGATAGGCAGGTTCCGGAGTGACGCCGCCAGAAAGGGCGGCGCAGGCTTCGCCATTTTCAGAAATGGCTTGGTTCAAGGCATGAGCGATGCGCGACGCAGTCGCTTGCATCAGCGCGCTACGTGCCGCGAACTCGGTGATCGGCGTCATTTGCCCCTGGCGGCTAGAGCTTCGCGCAGCGTGGCGGCGACGCGGTCGCCGTATTCTTCGTTTGCCAAAGCGAACGCTGCATTAGCGCGCATATAGCCGATCTTGTCGCCGCAATCGTACGTGACGCCCTCGTATTCAAGTGCGTGAAACGGTTGCGTCTCCATCAAGCGCGCCATGGAGTCCGTAAGCTGGATCTCATTGCCGGCGCCGGGGCGCTGACTGGCGAGCAGATCGAAAATCTCAGGCTGCAGGATGTAGCGGCCGCTAATGAAGAGGTTGGAAGGCGCGTCCTCGCGCTTCGGCTTCTCCACCATCCCTTTCATCTTGATGAGCCGTCCGTCGCGGCTTTCCGGCGTGATGACGCCGTAGCGCTCCGGCGTGTCTGTCGGCTCGACGGCGATGATGTTGCCGCCCACCTTGTCATAGGCGTCGACCATCTGCGCCAGGCACGAGGGCTTCGCCATCATGAGCATGTCGGGCAGCATCACCGCGAAGGGCTCGTCGCCCACGATGTCCCGCGCGCACCAAACCGCGTGGCCAAGCCCGAGCGCGGCCTGTTGGCGCACGAAGCTCATCGAGCCCGCAGCACGCACCGGCTCTTCCGCTTCCTTGAGCTGCGCGGTTTTGCCCGTCTCGCGAAGGGTTACTTCGAGTTCATAAGCGCGATCGAAATAGTCCTCGATCGCACCCTTATTTCGCCCTGTGACGAAGACTATGTGTTCGATGCCGGCGGCCAGGGCTTCGTCCACGACGTACTGGAGCGCCGGGCGGTCGAACACCGGAAGCAGTTCTTTGGGGATCGCCTTGGTGGCGGGTAGCACCCGCGTACCGAATCCGGCGACCGGAAGTACCGCTTTCCTTAGCGTTCGAGGCGAGGAAGAAGCGCTAGGCATTGTGGTTCCGTCTTCGGCGCCGCAACACGGCGATTTCTAACTCACCTTACACCGGAAGGCTGAAGGAGCTGCAACCGCGCGCAAGCATAGGATTCGGCTTGAATTCAGGATTTTCGGTTAGAGTGACCACAAGCCGTCCTAAACGGCGGGTGAGGGTGTCGAGAGAAGTGACGGGTGTCACGAGCAATCTCTCTTCGGCGCCGCAAAGTAGCATTTGCCATTGTGGCAACCGTTTGTTAACTGACCGCCGCCGGTCCGGGAGTTCTCCACAAATGTCGTCCCCTCAAGTCAAAGCCACCGTCCGCATGGTCGTGGCCAGCTTCGCCGCTGGCGCCGGTGCGATGGTTCTCGTGGGCCTGGTCGCCCCCGTGGCTATGAAGGGCGGCCTCAGCATGCGCGACGCGTTTGCTGAACAGATGGAGCAACAAGCCCCGCTCATCGAGCCGCTCGACGTTGCCGCCATCGAAGCGCAGCTCGCGGAGGCCGATCGGCTGATGCTTGCCGCGCGCGAAACGACCGACGACAATGTGGGCCGTCTGGAAGCGCTCGCACGCTAACAGCGATCACAGAATCGACTGTCCGGTCGATTTCCAATCTTTCAGGAACGCTTCAAGGCCCGCGTCCGTGAGGACGTGCTTGTAGAGGCTTTTGAACACGGCTGGCGGAATGGTTGCGCAATCGGCGCCGATGATGGCCGCGTCGCGCACGTGTGCGGCGCTGCGTATTGAGGCTGCCAGAATCTGCGTCTGGAAGTCGTAATTGTCGTAGATGGCGCGAATTTCGCGGATCAGCCCCATGCCGTCCTGGCCGTTATCGTCGAGGCGGCCAAGGAAAGGCGAGATGTAGGTAGCGCCGGCTTTTGCCGCGAGCAGTGCTTGCGCCGCCGAAAAGCAAAGCGTGACGTTCACAGGGTGGCCATCTTCCTCCAGGCGCTTGCAGGCGCGCAGGCCATCGGGCGTCAAAGGCACTTTGACGACGATATTTGACGCCACGCCGCGCAATTTGAGTCCTTCCTTCATCATCGTTTCGGCGTCCCGCGCCACCACCTCGGCGCTAACGGGTCCTGGCACGGCCGCGCAAATCTCGCTCAGCGTCTCGAAGAAATCGCGGCCCGCTTTCGCAACGAGCGAAGGGTTGGTGGTGACGCCATCCACCAGGCCAGTTTCAGCGAGTCTCTTCAGTTCGCCCGCGTCGGCGCTGTCGATGAAAATCTGCATTTGACGCTCCCGCCGTATTCCTTCCGGCGTTTTCCGCTGATACCGGACTGCACCTTTCAGGCAAAGGCTCCGAATCGGCGCTAAACAGCCTGAGCGAAGGAACCGCGATGAGCAAAAGCGAACTGATCGAAGCCGTTGAGGCGAAAGAACTCGCCAACGCCATCCGCGCCTTGGCGATGGACGCGGTAGAGCAGGCCAAATCCGGCCATCCGGGCATGCCGATGGGTATGGCCGACGCCGCGACGGTGTTGTTCGCAAAGTTCCTGAAGTTCGATGCGTCCGAGCCGAAGTGGCCGGACCGCGACCGCTTCGTGCTCTCCGCCGGGCACGGTTCGATGCTGCTCTACGCGCTGCTGCATCTAACCGGCTACGCCGACATGACCCTCGATGAGATCAAGCGCTTCCGCCAACTCGGCTCGAAGACGGCCGGGCATCCGGAGAACTTCCTCGCCAGCGGCATCGAGACCACGACAGGCCCGCTGGGCCAAGGGTTCGCCAACGCTGTGGGCATGGCGATGGCGGAAGCGCATCTCGCTGCACGTTTCGGCGGCGCGCTGGTCGATCACCGCACCTGGGTTATCGTCGGCGACGGCTGCTTGATGGAGGGCATCAGTCAAGAGGCGATCGCGCTCGCGGGCCGGCAGAAGCTCAACAAGCTGATTGTGATCTGGGACGACAACTCAATCTCGATCGATGGCCCGGTTTCGCTTGCCGACGCTACCGACCAGAAGGCGCGCTTTGCCGCGAGCGGCTGGAGCGTGCTCTCGTGCGACGGCCACAACATGGCCGACATCACGCGCGCCTTCGAGGAAGCGACCAAATCCGATCGCCCTGTGCTCATCGCCTGCAAGACCATTATTGGCTACGGCGCGCCCAAGAAAGCGGGCACGGCAAAAGCACATGGAGAAGCGCTCGGCGCTGAAGAGCTGGCCGCGGCGAAAGCGGCTCTCGGGTGGAAACATGGCCCGTTCGAAGTGCCGGCGGACATCCGGACCGCTTGGCGCAAGATTGGCGCTCGCGGCGCCGGCGCACGCGAAGAATGGTCAATGCGGCTGAAGCGGTCCGAGCATAGGGACGCGTTCGCGGCGGCAATGAGCGATGCCAACGTTGAGGCGGCGATTGCGGCGCTCGGCATGCATGCAGCGAAGATGGCGGCCGAAAAGCCGTCGCTGGCGACGCGCGCGTCTTCGGGCGCGGCACTCGACGCGATGTTCGAGGCGTGCCCGGAGCTTCTCGGCGGCTCGGCAGATCTTACGGGTTCGAACAATACTCTGGCGAAAGGCGCGCAGGACTTCACGCCGGAGAACCGGGCCGGCCGCTACGTGCGCTACGGCATCCGCGAGCACGCCATGGCGGCGGCAATGAGCGGCATGGCGCTCCATGGCGGGGTCATCCCGTACGGTGGCACGTTCTTGACCTTCTCGGATTACTCGCGTCCGGCCATTCGCCTGGGCGCATTGATGGGCTTGCGTGTAGTTCATGTGATGACGCACGATTCCATTGGCCTCGGCGAAGACGGACCGACGCACCAACCGGTCGAGCATCTTGCTGCGTTGCGCGCCATCCCGAACCTTTACGTGTTTCGTCCCGCCGATGCCGTAGAGGCGGCGGAGTGCTGGCAAGCGGCGCTGCTGCGCAATGACGGGCCGAGCGTGCTCGCACTCTCGCGCCAGGCGACGCCGGCGCTGCGCTCCGATGCGAGCGAAAACCTTTCGGTGCGCGGAGCCTATGAGTTGCTGGCGGCCGAGGGCGGCGCTTCGCGCGTCGCGTTGTTTGCCACGGGAACAGAAGTGGCGCTGGCGGCGAAAGCGCGTGAGGCGTTGCAGGAGCAAGGCATTCCGACCCGCGTCGTGTCTGCGCCGTGTTTCGAGATGTTTGAGCTGCAGGACGACGCCTACCAGGACGCTGTCTGCGGCGACGACGACGAACTCAAGATCGGGGTCGAGGCGGCGGTGGGGCAGGGCTGGTTCGAGGCCTTCGGTCTCGACGCATTCATCGGCATGTCGAGCTTCGGCGCATCGGCGCCGGCGAAGGACCTCTACGCACACTTTGGCATTACGGCTGAGGCAATTGTCGAGACGGCGAAGGATCTGCTTTAGGTCGCCGAACTCAGCGTCTCAGCCAACTCGCGGAGCGCGTGTGCGTCCTGCGCGCGCTCCCGCGGCAGAATGAGCAGGCCCTTCGGCGTGGCGACCACGAGCAGATC
>JBQTJK010000043.1:0-2171 GCA_052387215.1 Caulobacteraceae bacterium | reverse complement strand
GGCGCGCGCTTCACGACCTATGCGATCGAGGCGCCGCGCGGATCGAAGACCTTCGGCATCAACGGCGCGGCGGCGCGGTTGGCGCAGCAAGGCGATCCGATCATCGTCATCGCCTACTGCCAAATGCCGGCGGAAGAGGCGCGCAATTACGCACCGACGGTGGTGTTGCTGGATGAGCAGAATGACGTGCTGCAGCCACGATGATGTGAGATTTAGCGTCATCCCGGGCGAGCGAAGCGAGACCCGGGACCCAGTGGCAAGTTCAGTGTCCTACGATCCCCTGGGTCCCGGCTCTACGGCGCTTCGCGCCTCGGCCGGGATGACGCTAATGTTTCTCTGCACTGGGCCCACTGCCCTATTGCCGTACTCACTGCGTCAAGCGCAACGAGCCGATGCCGGTGCCGATCGCGTCGAAGGCTTCCTGCAGTTCCTGCGCGTTGTCCGCTCGGAAGAAGTGATCGGCGCCAGAGGCGCAGTTGCGCATCAGGTTCTCGGTCGCCGGATCGGTCTCGCGGAAGATCACCGTGTAGATTTCGATGTCGGCGTTCTTGATGTTGGTGCAGAGCTGCGCTTCGCGGCTATTGACGTAGTTGACGTAGCTCGTCGATGAATTGATGGCGCGCCGGTATTGCGGCGGCAGGATACCCCGCATGATGCCGCTGATCAGCTGCCCAAGCAGAGCGCCATCGTCGAGGTCGCGCCAAAGTCCGAGGAAGTTGTAGGCGGCATAGTCGCTCGCCATCACCGGGTCGCTGCCGACATTGGTGTTCTCGCCGTCGGACATCAACACGATGACCTTGCGCACGTTCGGGCCGTAGGCCGCGCCTTCGGTGAAGGGCTGCGTCGGCGACAGCACGCGCCAACCCCAGGCCAGACCCTCGGCTTGGTTAGTGCCACCGCCGCTCCAGTGGCGCATCGCGGCGATGTTGCTCTGAACGGTGCTCTCGTCCGTCGTGAGCGGCACGATCGGTGTCGGACAGCCGCGAGTAGGACCTCGGGTGTCCGGCGGCGACGTATCGAGCGTAGCGGCGTTGTTGCGATACTTGAACGGATTGAACATCCGCGCCTGGCGCTGCTGCGTTGTGGTGCCGGCGCTGGCGCTCATCGATGTCGTCATCGTCGCGCCGGAGATGTTGCCCACCGAATCCGTCAGGTACGAATTCGAGTAGCCGTCGGTAGTGTCGAGCCAGAAGAACGGCACGAACATCGTGTCGGGATTGCCGATGGCGGGCGCGGCGTCGGTAATGTCGTAGGGCTCGGGACGCGCTTCGACGCAGCCCTTCCAGTCTTCATTGGTGAGCAGGTCGAACAATTGCAGATGGCTGACGCCGTCAGCGGGCGTCCAAGCGTAGCAGCGCGAGGTCGAGCCCGATCCGAGCAAGCCTTGGCCTCGGCGCCATGTGATGCGGTACGGGCCTGGATAGCCGGCAAAGGGCAGCGTGGAAAGATTCTGGCAGTTCGAGCCGAGGCTCGAACTCCACGCACGATGCGCAATCGACCGATCTTCGAGAATCTCGCCGTTGTAGGGCGCGGCGCCCGTTTGATCGATCCAGGCGAGATGGCTCTGTTGATTGCCGATGTTCACCTGCGCCACGAACGGCACCAGCGCCACGCGCACGGTGTCGCCGTCGAGCGACAGCAGATCGGCGGCGAGATCGGACGCGGCGTCGCGCAGCGCCTGCATGTCGTTGGCCATCGAGCCGGTGTTGTCGAGCACGAGCGCGACTTCGATCGGCGGGCTGGCGTCAGCCTGCGCCTCGGCTTCGACGCCGATCGTCCAGTCGCTGATGTTGACGATGCGGGCGAGGCTCATCGGCATCGGCGCGCGCGCTTCGACGCGATGGCCGCCTTCTGGCATCTCTAGCACCGTGAAGGTGACATTGCTGATCGCGTCGCCGACTTCGGCGTCGAAGAAGGCGCGCGCTGCGTCGGTGCGGGCGGACATGCTGAGGTTCGAACTGCGTTCGGCCACGAGAGCCGCGCCATCGGTGGCGTTCTGCATCGTGTTGCGGATGGCCTGGGCGCGGGTGAAGTCCACCGTCATGCCAATCAGGCCGATCAGAACGGTGCCCATCAGGGCCCACATCATGGCCACGTTGCCGGCGCGGTCGCGCAGCAAGGCGCGCCCCGAACGCCTGGTGGTGAACCGCTCGCTAACCATTTTCCGCCCC
>JBQTJK010000042.1:0-1659 GCA_052387215.1 Caulobacteraceae bacterium | reverse complement strand
GGTGGGTGGGATAGCGCCGCTCGCGAGCGCCGCCGTCTCAGTGCTCGTGCTCGCCGGTGATCGGCGCGGAGGACCAATGGATGTGCACGATGCGCCACTGCCCATCGATCCGGCGCAGCATGATGGTCTCCATCATGCGCGAGTGGATGGTCTGCCCTTGAAATTCGCCATGCGCCTGCGAGCGCGAAATCACCGTCGCGATATCGTCGCCGGCGATCACGTCGCGCTGCTCAAGCGTGAACCGGACCGCGGCGGTGAACGCCATGTCGGCGGGCATGTGGTGGCCGGCGTACTCTGCGAATGAACGCTCGACGCCGCCGCTTTCGGCGACGACAACGTCAGGCGCCATCAGACGCTCGACGGCTGCAGCGTCGCCGCTGCGCAAAGCCGCGGCGAACGCATCCACAGTCGCCTCCGGCGTTCCGGGCGCGGCAGTCTCTCTCGGCGCGGCGGCATCCGGCTCATGCGCTTCGCCGGCCGCACGATCGTGATCGTGTCCTTCGCCTTCGGCTTGGGGCAGGCTCGCGACGCCGAGGCCATGCGCAAAAACAAGCCTGCCGCCCCACCAGCCGGTCACTGCGATCAAAACGGCGCCGGCGACAATGAACGTGCTGAACAAGGCCGAGGGCGGCGAGGCGCGTCGAAACCAGCGCCAGGCTGCTAGCACAAGGATCGCCGCGCCGGTCGGCACGGCCCAGTTGCGATGCGTCGTCATCGCCGCATGCGATGGCGCGTCGTGCGCCACCGCATAATAAGCCTGAAAGCCTGCCGCCACGGTCGCAACCACCGCCAATGCCGCGAAGGCCAGCATCCAATCGGCCGCCGGCGCCAAGCTTGCACGCCACCGGCTCGCCGCTGGAACAAGCGCCAAGACGTAGGCGAGCGCAGCGGTCATCGTCAGCGCGATGGCGAAATGCACCAGCAGCGGATGGATGTTGGGCTCGATCAGACTTTCCATGACGCATCTCCCCCCGGGGCGGGACCCGCGGCGTTTCTCACCGCCGCGGATGCCGCACTTCAGTTCTCTATTGCTTTTGAACCATCGTAACGACGGACGTCTCGGTCGCGCTCTTGAGTTCGAACGCGACGGAATCGCCGACCGCGATGCCTTGCAGGGTGGCTGGGTTCTCGGCCGTGAACTGCATGGTCATTGCAGGCCAGCTCACCGCTTCGATCGGTCCGTGATTGATGGTGATCGTGCCCGCTGCGGCGTCGACTTGGGTCACCGTTCCGGTGCTCGTGATCGGACCTGCGGCCGCGGGCGCGGCCGGTTCGGCCATGTTCATGTCGTCGGTCTTGGCTTCTTGCGTCGCCGGGGGCGAGCACGCGACCGCAAGCAACGCGATCGGAACGATAAGAGTGCTGATGCGCATGTTTAGTTTCCCCTCTGGGTGGCGATCCGGTCGGGTGTTGGAGCGAGCGCAGCGCGCTCGATCTCGCGGCGCCGGATCATAAGATAGGCCGCGGGAATAACGAACAAGGACAAGAGCGGCGCGGTCAGCATGCCGCCCACCAACGGTGCAGCGATGCGGCGCATGACTTCAGCGCCTGCCCCGCCGGTCCACAGGATCGGAAAGAGGCCCGCCAGAATAACGGCGACCGTCATGGCTTTGGGCCTGAGACGCAGCAGTGCGCCCTCGCGCACAGCTTCGGCGACAA
>JBQTJK010000041.1:0-9105 GCA_052387215.1 Caulobacteraceae bacterium | reverse complement strand
GCGCGTGCGCGTATCGAATAGATAAAGGCCCAACAGGTCGCGATTCGCTGGCCGTGAGAGAACATAGACTTGTCCCGCTCCAGGGCCGGGCGCCACGGGCTGGAAGTCCGGTGAGCTGATGGCGTCGGCGACACCCCGCACCTCGAGCAATTCCGACCAGTGGATTTCGCCGGGCGCCCGGCTCAAAATGCGCCAGCCTCGCCCGTCCTGCAGCAAATCCAACCGCACCACCGGAAACCCCTCGCCATCGGTGAGGTAAGATCGAGTGGCCCAGGCACCGTCGAGCACGCGTTCGACAGCACCCGTCTCGACGTTCGCGCGCCACACGCCGATGCCATAATCGTCGAGCGCGCTGAGCAGGATGTGCGCTGGATCGCGTGGCAGCGAGTCGAGAAGCTGCGTCGACGCATGCGCAAAAGCGAGTCTGCGCATACTGCCCCGAAACATCTGCACCAAGTTGGTCCCGTCGCGACGGACCGAGATGACGCGATAGACGGAATAATCATAATCGCGCCGCGACGTCCGGAATTCATGGTAGGCCTCGACCTCGAACAGAAGTCGGTCGTTGCCCTTCCAGTTCACCCAGTTCAGCGCCCCGCGCTCGGCGGGGAGACGCCGGATCGGCGTGACGCTGCGTTCGGCGACGTCATAAACGACAAGCTGATGCTCTGTCGGTGTTCTCTGAAATCATGGCGATATGCGCGCCGTTCGGCGAAAGCGCGACGGATGAGACAAACGGATCGCGCGCGAACGCCGCCGGATCGACTTCCTGCGCGTGCGCCGGCGACGACAACAGCAGCGTTGCGAGCACGACAAGCAAGCGGACTGATGACATGACCTTCCCCAACCCCGTTTGGTTAGCCTCGTGCACGTCACGCGTCCGGCCAATTAGAGCGTGGCTGCCTCTGCAACCTAGATGCTCCTTGGCCCTCCGAGAAAGGTCACGCACAGTACTGCATCAGTGAGCGCGCGCAAACAGGACGTCGCCGTGCATTACACAGCGGCGCCATCTGCAACCTCTGCCGTCAGAACGCGCCTACCCCGGCCGGCCCATGTCGTTCCAGCGCCGCGGATCGCTCAGGAGCCCGCGCAGATACTGGATGTTCTGCGCCGCTTGCGCGGGCGGCAGGTCGATGCGCTCGATCTGCTCGGCTTCGTCGAATCGGCCCTGCAACGCGAGTGCAATGGCAAGATTCTGACGCGCTTCCGCCGGCGCGCCGGGAATGGCGACGGCCTGGCGCAGGATCGGTTCGGCGTCGGCAGGCTCGCCGGCCATGATGTGCGATACGCCCATATTGGTGAGGACGCGTGCATTGTTCGGCTCCAGGGCCAGCGCCTCTTGATACGCCTGTCGCGCCTCGTTGAAGCGGCCGAGCTGATCGAGCGCGGCGCCCAGCGCAGAGCGCGCGCGCCAGTTCTGTGGCTCGGTCGCGGCGACGAGCGCGAGCGGACGCAACGCCCGTTGCGGACGGCCCAGCGCGATCTGTGCGTAGCCGTAAGTAGTGAGCAGCTGGCGGTCTTCCGGGAAGCGGCTCAGCGCTTCGCCGGAAATCTGCGCGGCCCGGTCAGTCCGGCCCCCTTTGCGCAGCGCCTCGGAAAAACGCTGCGCGGCTTCGAGGTCGTTGGGGAAGGTCTGATACTCGCCGGCCCAGAACGCCATCTGCGTCAGCGAATCTTCGCGCGCGATGCGCTCGCGCGCCTGCCTGTCGACCGGGCGCGCGCCGGGAGCCGCCCCAGCCAGCGCATCGGCGGCTGCTTGCGAAGAGCCCTCTCCGGTCGTTGCGCAAGCGGCCAGAGACGAGACTGCAATAAGCGCGAGCGGCAAGGCGGCGAGCTGGCGGGACATGGGCGCGAATCCTAATAAGCGCCTAATGCTGCGCCGTGATGCTCAACAAAGGGCTAATGACGGTCTAGGAACGATAGATGGCAAAGCTCCCATTTCTTTCGCGATCCGACGCACCGGCCGTTCCGATCCATGTCATCCGCTCCAACGAATGGAATCTCTGGATCGAGCGGCATTCGGGAACGTTGCGGCGGCTGGCGGCGGCGCACGACTTCGAAGCACAGAACGGGCGTATTCTGCTCGTCCCGGCCACGGATGGCACCATTGAACGCGTGCTGTTCGGCGCGGGCGACAACGCCAATGTCAATGTCATCGGCGCGCTGGCGCAAAACCTGCCCGCCGGCGACTATCGCATCGCCTTCGCGCCGCGCGAATTCGCGCCCACTTCGGTCGCCATCGCCTGGGGCCTCGGCGCATACGCCTTTGAGCGTTACAAGAAACGCAAGCGCCCCGCCCCGCTGCTCGCGCCGCCCGAAGGCGCGGATATGAGTGAAGCCGCGCGCATCGTTGACGCCTCATGGCTGGCGCGCGAACTCGTCAACACGCCGACCAACGACATGGGTCCAGAAGCGCTGCAAGCCGCGGCAGAGAAAGTGGCGGAACGCTACGGCGCGAGCTTCGAAGCGATCATCGGCGACCAACTGCTCGAGCAGAACTATCCGCTGATACACGCCGTCGGCCGCGCGGCGGCGCAAGCGCCGCGGCTGTTGCACTTGTCCTGGGGGGATCCGTCCGCGCCGCGGTTGGACCTCGTCGGCAAAGGCGTGTGCTTCGATACCGGCGGGCTCGACATCAAACCGTCAGTCGGCATGCGGCTGATGAAGAAAGATATGGGCGGCGCAGCGCATGCGCTGGCGTTGGCGCAGGTCGTGATGGATGCGAAACTCCATGTCCGTCTCGATCTTTTCCTGCCGGTCGTCGAGAACGCCATTTCCGCCAACGCCTTCCGCCCAGGCGATATCATTTCGAGTCGCAAGGGCCTCACGGTCGAGATTGACAACACCGACGCCGAGGGCCGCCTCATCCTCGCCGATGCGCTCGCGCGCGCGTGCGAGGACAAGCCGGCGCTGCTGTTGGATTTCGCCACACTCACGGGCGCCGCGCGCACGGCGCTCGGGCCCGACATTCCGCCCTTCTACGCCAACGACGACGCGCTCGCGGCTGAGTTTGCGCACGCCTCGACCGAGACGTGCGATCCGGTTTGGCGCATGCCGCTGTGGGACGCGTATGAAAGCGAAATGGATTCACCAATCGCCGATTTGAAGAACACCGGCGATGGCGCCTTCGCGGGCTCGATCTACGGCGCGCTGTTCCTGCGCCGCTTTGTCGACGCGCCCGCGTGGGCGCATTTCGACATCTTCGCCTGGGCCCCCAAAGAGAAGCCCGCCCGCCCCGCAGGCGGCGAAGCACAGGCGTTGCGGTCCAGTTGGAGGGTGATCAAGGATCGGTTCGGCGAAAAAACTCAGGCGAAATGACGTCCGCAATAGCCATGCAGCAGGCGGATCGTTTCGGCTCGCGCCATCAAGATTTGGTTAATCATTCCGGCTCTTCCACAACATCTTGTGGTTTCGCGCTTGCACCGACCACCAAATCAGCGAATCTTCCACTTGCGATTCAACTGGAGGGAGCGGCATGGAGCTCGGCCAAAACCAAGTAGAAGCCCTGGATTTGTGGCGTCGGGTTACCGTCACCACGGTTCGTTCTGATGCGCCGGATCTGACGGCCCGCCAACTGGCGGTGCTGATGACGGTGCGCCTGCAACCTGCCCCGCACACCGTGCGCGGCCTGGCGGCCACGCTGAACGTCGGCAAGCCGGCGATCACGCGGGCGCTGGATACATTATCGCGGCTGGGCTTCGTCCAGCGCCGGCGCGATCCGAAAGACGGGCGCAACGTGTTCGTCGAGCGCACCGAAAAGGGCGACGCGTTCCTGGATCAGCTGGGCGCGACGATCCTCAACGGCGAAGCGGTGGAACAACGGCCCGTGCTGCAAGCGGTCTCGTAAGCGGAACGATACGAATACGACGGCGCCCTACTCCCGCGGGGCGCCGTTTTCGTTTGCGACGTAGTGTGCGATCAGCCCGGCGGCGGCGTCTCGCCTTCTGCGGGTGCTGTCTCGCCTTCCGCCGTCTCAGCTGGCGCGGCCTCAGGCAACGGCTCCGGCAGCGGCACATTGTTAGGCGAGATCGAACGCAGATAAGCGATCATCGCCACGCGATCCTGCTCGTTGCGCAATCCCGCAAACGCCATCTTGGTGCCGCGGACCGCAGTCGCTGGAGAGGTCAGGAACTCGTTGAGTCCCAGATAGTCCCACGAACCGCCACGCGCCTGCATCGCCTCTGAAAAGGCAAAGCCTCCGTGACTTGCGACCGCGCGGCCGAAGGCGTCGTGGATATTCGGACCAATGCCGTTCGCGGCGCCCGCCTCGAAGGTGTGGCACGAGACGCATTGCGCGCGCACGCGCTCACCGCGTGCGATCAGCTCGGCAAGGCCCGCTTCATCGGCGAAAAGGCGGCCAAAATCCGGTGGACCGGCCGGGCCCTCGCTTTCAGGGCCTTCGATGACGACCTCCGGCAGGTAAGCGGCCTTCTCGGGATAGTTCGGGCGCACCAGAGTGTCGGCGCCGACGCCCACGATCATGACGCCGAGCACGGTCGCCAGACCCGCGCCGAGAATCGAGTTCATCTTGAGATCGCTCATCGCCCTGCCTTGCTGGCCCGCCCGAAAGTTGCGGCGGTTTATGACCTGCGTCGGGCGGCTCGCCAAGCGCCCGGCCGGCGGTCGCACGCTCTGCAGCGCCCTTGCGCGTCGAACCGCCGCACGGCACTAGTGCGGCGGATTTGAAATTCGATGATTGGATGATGCCGGGCGTGGATCGAGTTTCAAGTCCGGGACATTAGGAGCGCGATGAACCCGGTCATCGTCATCCCCGCCCTAATGGCGTCGACCCGCCTGCCAGGCAAGCCTCTGGCGGATATCCACGGACGGCCGATGATCGCCTGGATGGTCGAACTGGCAAAACGCGCCAATGTCGGCCCGGTGCTGGTGGCCGCGGCCGAGGAAGAGGTTGTGGAAGCGGCGCTGAAGGCCGGCGGCAACGTCACGCTGACCGATCCTGACCTGCCGTCCGGATCGGACCGCGTGCACGCCGCGCTCGACGCATTCGATCCGGAGGGCCGTTACGACGTCGCCGTCAACCTGCAGGGCGATATGCCGACCATGCGCGGCGAAGACGTTGCGCGCGCCGTCGCGGCGCTGCGCGACGGCGCCGACATCGCAACCTTGGTTTCGCCCTCGAACGATCTTGCCGATCGCGACAATCCCAATGTCGTAAAAGCCATCCGCGCCGCCGATGGCCGCTGCCTCTATTTCACCCGCGCCGCCGCGCCGTGGGGAGATGGCCCGATCGAACGGCACGTCGGCATCTACGTCTATCGCCGCGAGGCGCTGGCGCGCTTCGTCGCCGCTCCGCCTTCATCTTTGGAGTTGCGCGAAAAGCTCGAACAATTGCGCGCGCTCGAAATGGGCATGATGATCCGCGCCGACGCAATCGACGATTTCCCGAAAGGCGTCGACAGCCCGCCCGACCTTGAAGCCGCGCGGGCGGCACTTGCCACGCGCTAGCCGGGGAAGCTCTGCGCGCCGATTTTGGTCAGTTCGCCGTCGCCGAGCGCGAGGCACGCCATGCTCTCCATGCCCTGCACGTAGCAATAAAGCGGCAAGTTGTTAGCGCGCAACGCGGTGTAGGATTCGCGATCGTAGCCTTCCTCTGGATAGAACGGGAATTCGCCGCTTTGTGGCGACTCCGCGTTGGCTGGCCACTCGGGCAACGCCGAGCTCGTTTGCATTGTGGTGTTGCCGGCGGGGTCAATCCATTGCGCGAGCGCCGTCCGCATCGCTCCGGTATCGCGTGCGGAGGCCAGCACCATGACGTGTTCAGTCGGAAAGGCCTCAGTCCAAGCGACCTGCCCTTCGCCGTCGCGGATGACAAGCGTCGCGACGGCGCGCTCGCAGTCGGGGCCGGCGCTGGTCGCTTCGATGCTGAACTCACCGCCGCCTTCCGGACGCCACATATCGTTCGCAGTCGCGTGGCAGGCAGCTCGGTTTTCTCGGTCGTTTGCCTCGGGGGCGCACGCAACCAGCGCAAGGGCCAACGCCACGATCGCAATTCGCATTACCACCCTCCCATGGACTGTTTTGAAACCTAGCGCGCCAGCTCTGCGCGCACCAGTTCGCCAACTTCCTGCAGGGCTGTGGTGGCGGTCTTCGAATAGGCGGTGAAGTTCAGTCCGCCATGCATAAGCATCGGATACTTCCTCTCGTTCACGCGCCCGCCTGCCCTGCGCAGCGCATCCACAAACGCCTTCACGTCCGCGCGCACCGGATCCATTGGCCCGCCGCCGGCAATGATCGTCGGTGGCGCAGCGGAGAGATCGACGTCGAGCAGCGACGGCAGCGCCTCCGCGCCCAAGCTGCGGGCGATATAGAGACAGGCGACGCGACCCAAGAATCGGAAATTGCGCAGCTCCTCGTCGGCCCAGAGGGAGTCCTGCACATGCACAAGCGGATAGAGCAACACTTGCAGCGCAATGGCGCCCGGCGTAGTGCGATTGATCTCAAGCGCCAAGGTCGCTGCGAGATAGGCCCCCGCGCTGTCGCCCGCGAGCACAAGGCGTTCCGGCTCTGCGCCGAAACGCCGCGTATTCTGAAACGCCCACGCACTTGCTGTGCGAATGTCTTCGAGTTGTCCTGGAAATGGCGTCTCCGGCGCTAGGCGATAGCCGACCGAAAGCACGTGTCCCTGCGACGACTTCGCCAGCCAGGAGGCCACGGAATCGTGCGTGTCAATATCGCAGCAGACGAAGCCGCCGCCATGGAAGTACAGAATCAGCGGCGCCGACGTCGCGTCTTGAGCCTCGTAATAACGCGCACACAACAGGCCTGGGGGACCCGGAATGTCGACATCCTCCACCCTCGCCAAGCCGGGGGCGCGGGCGGCGCGCACTGCCAGCAATGTGCGCAGACCGCGGCGTGCTTGCGAGAGGATCGCGCGCTCTGCGTTTTGCATCGTGCTCATGGAGCGAGAGGCCTACCTTAACCGCGCCGCATGCGCTAACGCTCGCGACCTATGAGTGAGCGTATCTCCTTTCAAGGCGAACCTGGGGCGAACTCGCACATCGCCGCACACGAGGGCCATCCCGAACTCGAACCGATGCCGTGCGCGTCGTTCGAAGACGCGTTCGCCGCGGTAAGCGAAGGCCAAGCGCGTTACGCAATGATCCCGGTGGAGAATTCCGTCGCCGGCCGCGTGGCCGACGTGCATCACCTCATTCCAGAAAGCGGCCTGTTTATCATCGGCGAGCGTTTCGTTGCGATTCGGCACCAGCTGCTGGGCTTGAAAGGCGCAACGCTCGAAGGGCTCACTCATGTGCGCTCACATCCGCAGGCGCTCGGCCAATGCCGTAAGCAATTGCGCGAAATGGGCATTGTCGCAGTGAAGACGGCGGACACCGCCGGCGCCGCGCGCGAAATCGCCGAGCTGGGCGATCCGAAAGTCGGCGCCCTCGCCTCTTCATTGGCAGGGGAAATCTATGGTCTGGAAGTGCTGAAGGCCGACATCGCCGACGCTGCTCACAATACGACGCGTTTCCTTATCTTCTCGCGAGACGACCAGCGCGCGCCGCCGAACGACGGGCCGTGCATGACGAGCTTCGTCTTCCGTGTCCGCAACGTGCCAGCGGCCCTCTACAAGGCGCTCGGCGGCTTCGCCACCAATGGCGTCAACATGACCAAGCTCGAAAGCTACATCGAAGGCGGCGCGTTTTCAGCGGCGATGTTCTTCGCCGAGGTTGAAGGCCACCCGGAGCATTCCGCGCTCAAACTGGCGCTAGAGGAGCTTGCTTTCTTCTCGACCTCTCTCAACATCCTGGGCGTCTATTCCGCCGATCCGTTCAGGAGGACGTGATGCAAGCGAGCGTGGCTCGGGATTACGCGCACCGGGACAAATACTGCACGCCGGGCGAGGGACTGAGCGTTGGCGCGACACGGTTGAAGTGGTGCGAAGTGGCGCCGCGTGATGAGCCTGTGCCCGGCGCGATCCGCGCCATGGCGCGCGCGTTTGTTTCCAGGCTCGAGGTTCCGCGTGATCTGGGTTTCGTCATCCTGCATCGCTGCGGTGAGTCATTCTACTTCCTCATGGTGCAGACTTGGCTCAACGAGAATGAAATCTGGCATTCGGTTTACGCCAAGCGCGACGCTCACGATCCAGGCTTCTCGCTTTGGCCACGGGAGGCCGCGCACAAGCCGACCTTCTGCGTCTGGGAGCTGGGCGCGGCGTGGGCCGAACAACAAGCTTGGCGGCGCTACCTCGTTTCGCCGCGCGATGAAGCCGCCCAGCAAGCCTATCTCGACGCCCGCTTCGCAGGCGCGGTGTAACGAGCGCGGAGGCGCGCGCGTAGGAGATCCCAGAGGGAATGGCCGACGAAGCCCATCTCCGGGCCTTGCTGCTCAAGGGCCTCGCCGGCGACGAGGCCGCGCATCGCGCGTTTCTGACTGAGGCGGCGGCGCTTCTACGCGCCTTCTTCCGCGCGCGGCTGCGCGGCCGCAACGAGGACGCGGAGGATCTGGTGCAGGAGACCCTGGTGGCGCTGCACACGCGCCGCGACAGCTACGATGCAAACTATCCGCTGACCGCGTGGCTCTACGCCATTGCCCGCTATCGGCTGATCGATTTCCTGCGGCGCGCCAAGCACCGCGCACACGCGTCGCTCGACGGCGTCGATGTCGGCGAACCGGATCCCGATTACGAGGCCTCCGACGCCAAGCGCGATGTGGCGACGCTGCTGGCCAAACTGCCCGAAAAGCAGCGCACGGCGATCCGGCTGGTGAAGCTCGAAGAAAAGAGCGTCCGCGAAGCCGCAACCGAAACCGGGCTCAGTGAATCCGACATCAAGATCTCCATTCATCGCGGCCTGAAGACGCTGGTGCGTCTCATGGGCCAGGAGCAGACGACGTGAAGACCGACGATCTCATCCACGCGCTCGCGCGCGGCGTCGAGCCGGCGGAGCGCCCGCGCTGGCGGCGCGACCTGGCTCTTACTTTGCTCGCCGGTCTCGTAGTTGCAGTCTTGCTCGTGATGATAGGCCTTGACGTTCGTCCGGACATCGGGACGGCGCGCATGCCGATTATGCTGAAGGCTTTGTTCTCCGCCCTCGCCGCCGCGGTGATCTTGCCAATAACGGTTCAGTTGATGAAGCCTGGCCG
>JBQTJK010000040.1:0-71409 GCA_052387215.1 Caulobacteraceae bacterium | reverse complement strand
CCGCATGCCCGCGGCGGCCCAGCTCGATGAAGCGAAGGCGCGCTAAGCGGCGAGCGCCTCTTTGATCGCCTCGAGCATATCGGGTGCAAGCGGCGCTGTCTTCGAACCGAAGGCGCCGACCAGCGCGCCGTCTTTGCCGATCAGGTACTTATGGAAATTCCAGCGCGGCAGCGCGCTTTCGCCGAGCTGATCGGCGACCCACTGGTAGAACGGATGCCGGCGCGCCGGCGCTGTGATCTCCGCCTTTGCTGTCATCGGGAAGGTGACGTGATAAGTGGTGTCGCAGAACTCGCGGATCTCGCGCGACTCGCCTGGCTCCTGGTGGCCGAAGTCGTTGCACGGCACGCCAAGGACGACGAAACCCTTTTGCGCCTTGGCTTCGTAGAGGGACTCAAGATCGCGGTACTGCGAGGTGAAGCCGCATGCGCTCGCCACGTTCACCACGAGCACGACCTTGCCGGCATAATCTTCGAGCTTGATTTCGCCCGGCTCGTCGAGCTTGGCGAAGCTAAAATCGTGGGCTGTGGTCATGATTTCGCGAGCAACTCTCAAGGGAAGGCGGGGCATTTAGACCTCTTGGGCGCCCGCGGCAATGCATGTGGCGTTCCGCGAGCGGGAGTGATAGGAGGCCAACACGTGACCGTGAACCGTCGTTCCCCGATAGCGGGCCTCCGAATTTGAGGCCCGGCTCGCGTTGAGCCCCAAAATATGGGCTGCTCCGCGGGTCCGGGATCGCTACACCCCATTCGCTTACTGGAGAACCTATTCTCATGGCCGATGCGCCGAAAAACGCATCTCTTGGTCGCGACTACCGCGAAACCGTGTTTCTGCCCGATCTTCCGGGCGATCCCTTCCCGCTGCGCGCAGGCCTGCCGAAAAAGGAGCCGGAGCGCATCAAGTATTGGACCGAGATCGGACTCTACAATCTGCTGCGCAAGGCTGGGGCCGATCGCCCCAAATATGTGTTTCACGACGGTCCGCCTTACGCCAACGGGCCGATCCACATCGGGCACGCGGAAAACAAGATCCTGAAAGACCTCGTGGTCCGCACGCGGCAGATGAGCGGCTACGATTGCGATTTCGTGCCGGGCTGGGACTGTCACGGCCTGCCGATCGAGTGGAAGGTCGAAGAAGATTTCCGCAAAGCGGGGCGCAAGAAGCAGGACGTGCCGGCGGTCGAATTTCGGCGCGCCTGCCGCGCGTACGCGGACAAATGGATCCCGCTGCAGCGCGATGAATTCCGCCGCCTCGGCATCGAAGGGGATTGGGAGAATTACTACACGACGATGAGCTTCGACGCCGAAGCCGCGATCGCGCGCGAGTTCTTGCGCGTGGTGCGCACCGGGCTCGTTTATCGCGGCAGCAAACCGGTGATGTGGAGCCCGGTGGAGCGGACGTCGCTCGCGGAAGCGGAAGTGGAGTACGCGGAGAAGACTAGCCCGCAGATCTGGGTGAAGTTTCCTGTAATTGCAGCGTCCGAGATGAAGGGGACGCCGCTGCAAGAAACCTTTCCGGATGCGGTTGTGATCTGGACAACGACTCCGTGGACCGTCCCCGGCAATCGCGCGATCTCTTATTCGCCGTCGATCACGTATGGCGTCTATCAGGTCGAGAGCATCGAGCAGGGGCTTGAATTCGAACCTTGGGCGAAAGTCGGCGAGAAGCTTGCGCTCGCGGATAAACTCGCGGCCGATGTCGCCAGCGCGGCCAAGGTTGTGTTGAGGCGCATCGGTGACTTCAATCCGGAAAACGCAGTGTGCGCGCATCCGCTTCGTGGTTGGCGACCCTCCCCCCTTGCGGGGGAGGGCAGGGAGGGGGGTGCGGGCGGCGCATTCTCAGGAGAGTCCACCGCCGTCACCCCCACCCCCAGCCCCGCCCCGCAAGGGGGCGGGGGAGAAGCGGATGCCTTCGACGTCCCACGTCTCGCTGGCGATCACGTGACCGACGATGCCGGCACTGGTTTTGTGCATACAGCGCCCAGTCACGGCGCCGATGACTTCAAGGTCTGGGTCGCTAGTGGGCGTTCACAGCAAGACATCCCGTTCACTGTCGACGAAGAAGGCCGTTTCACCAAGGAGGCGCCGGGTTTCGAGGGGCTAGAAATCATCCAGCTCGAGGGCAAGAACCTTGGCAAGGACGGGCCGGCCAATAAAGCGGTCATCGACGCGCTGATCGACGCCGGGGCGCTGCTTGCGCGCGGGCAGTTGAAGCACCAGTATCCGCATTCGTGGCGTTCGAAGGCGCCGCTGATCTTCCGCAACACGCCGCAATGGTTCATCGCGCTCGACAAACCGTTCCGCGATCGCAAGAGCCTGCGCCAGATCGCGCTCGACGAGATCGATCGCGTCGATTGGGGCCAGAAACGCATCGGCGAGACCAAGGACTACAACCGCATCCGCGGCATGATCGAGGATCGACCCGATTGGCTGGTCTCGCGGCAGCGTGCTTGGGGCGTGCCGCTGCCGATCTTCGTGTCGAAGGCCGATGGCTCGATCCTGCAAGACGACGAAGTCGATGCGCGCATCTTCGCCGCCATGAAGCACGGCGGCGCCGACGTGTGGTGGGCGACGCCGGCGCGGGAATTCCTCGGCAACGCGCACAACGCCGATGAATACGAGAAGGTCGAAGACATCCTCGATGTCTGGTTCGATTCCGGCTCGACGCACGCCTTTGTCATCGGCAATCCCGAAGCGCCGACGCGGCCCTCATTCAAGAACCCGGTCTCGACCATCTATCTCGAGGGCTCCGACCAGCACCGCGGCTGGTTTCATTCCTCCTTGCTCGAAAGCTGCGCCACGCGCGGGCGCGCGCCATACGATGAGGTCGTCACGCACGGCTTCACCATGGACGAGGAGGGCAAGAAGATGTCCAAGTCCATCGGCAACACGGTGGAGCCGCAGGACATCGCCAAGCAGAACGGCATCGAGATTCTGCGCCTTCTCATCGCCGCGGCGGAATACGGCGACGATCTGCGTCTCGGCAAGACAATCATCGATCAGTCAAGCGAGATGTACCGGAAAATCCGCAACACGTTGCGGTATCTTCTGGGAGCGTTGAAGGGATTCGAGGAGGGCGAGAGATTCCCCTTCTCCCTTGCGGAGAAGGGGTTAGGGGATGAGGGGCGCGCCAACGATCCGGCGCCTGCTCAATTGCTCGCCCCCCACCCCCCGACCCCTTCCCCGCAAGGGGGAGGGGGAGAGCGTTTGCCCCTCCTCGAACGTTGGCTGCTGCATCGGCTCTACGAGCTCGATCGAACGGTGCGCGAGGCCTACGACACGTATCAGTTCCGCGCCGCGCTGCATGCGATTGTGGAGTTCTGCAACGTCGACCTTTCCGCGTTCTATGTCGACGTGCGCAAAGACGCGCTCTATTGCGACGCGCCGGCGGGCTTCCGTCGCCGCGCGTGCCGCACCGTGCTGGACGAAACCTTCTCGCGTTTGACCGCGTGGCTTGCGCCGATCTTGCCGTTCACGGCGGAGGAGGCGTGGCTCGTACGTTTTCCGGACACGGTCTCGGTGCACTTGCGCCTCTTCCCGGACACGCCGGAAGGCTGGGAGGACGATTTCGCCGGCGAAGAAATGGCGAAGCTGCGGGAAGCTCGCGCCGTGGTCACCGGCGCACTCGAAGTGGCGCGGCGTGATAAGGTAATCGGCTCGGCGCTGGAAGCGAGCCCGCGCGTCTTCGTGACGGACGACGATCTGCGTGCATCGCTGCAAGCGGTGGACTTCGCCGAACTTTGCATCACCAGCGGCGCGATCATCGAAGCGGGAGAAGGCCCAGCCGATGCATTCCGGCTGCCGGAAACGCCGGGCGTGGCCGTCGTGATCGAGAAAGCGCCGGGCGTGAAATGCGCGCGGTCGTGGAAGTACTTCGATCCCGCGACCGCCGATCCGCGCTATCCCGACATTACGCCCCGCGACGCCGAAGCCGTCGCGACATGGGATGCCGAGCACGGGCGCGCCTAAGGCGCAACCGCCAGCGCAAAGCACGCGGCAGGTTCGGAGAAGCCGTGGCGGGCGAGACAGTAGGCGTCTTCGTTCGGGTCATGGGTGACGCCGGCGCACTGGCGCAGGAACAGTTGTTGCAGCGTCAGGCACTGACGCGTGGTTTCATCGTCGAGCGCGCGGTTGCGCGCCTGGTCATCTGAGCCGGCGCCAATCACCATCAGCGCGCCCAACGTGAACATGCGGTCAAGCGTCGAGGCGCGCGCGGCGTTCAATCGCCACGGCAGAGCCACGGGCCGCGGCGAAGCGCGGTTCGACAGCGCATCCCAGAAGCGCGAGCCGCCGAACGCTTCCGGCTCGGTGAGCGGCGCCGCGGTCAACGGCGCGATGTGGAGGCGCGCGATGAGCGCGGGCGGCAGCGTGCGCGTGTCGCTGGCGCGCAAACGTTCGGCGCGGTCACTGCCGCGGCGCGCCCAAGCGCTAGTATCCGCGGCCGCGCCCATGCCCTCGAACCGGACCGCCAGGGCGCGCATGCGCGCTGTGTCGGCGGCGTTCGCGCGCAGAACCAGCTGCGTTGCTTCCGCCGAGCGCGGCGGACGGCGGCGGGCGTAGCCGAGATCGCGGCGCAGCTGGCGCAACACCGCCGCGCGCCCGGCTGCACGAACACGGCTGCGAACGCCATTGACCCACGCCGGCGACTGCGCCGCCGTCAGTCCGCCATAGGCCAGCCAGCCCGCAGCGACCCGCGCCGGATCATGTCGCGCCGCGCGCTCAAGTGCCGCGTTGAGCGCCGCCGCGTCGCTGATGTCGGCGTCGAGCATGGCGGTGATGTCGGTCTGGTAGAGCGCGTAGGCGTCGAGCGCCTCGTGGATCGGGGCTGTCTGTGCGTGCGCGGCGGCACTCAGTGCAAAAAACGCTATGGCGAGAACGAGCGAACGCATGCGCGCTAGTCTTGCGCGCGAATGCGGCGTGACCAAAGCGCCGCGGCGGACTCGCCTTGATGGACCGCGCGGCCCCGGCCATAAGCCGCTCATGTTGCGTTTCGGCCTGATCATTGCGGCTGTCGTTTTCGTCGTCGACCAGATCACCAAATGGATCGTTCTGGGGCCGGGTCAATTCAGCCCGGACGGCTGTTTGGAAACCGGCTATGGCTGCCGTTTCATCGAGCTTACCCCGTTTTTCGACCTGCAGATGGTCTGGAACCCGGGCATCAGCTTCGGCCTCTTGCGCGCGGATCAGGACTTCGCGCGCTGGGCGCTGGTGGCGCTTTCATTCGTGATCTCGGGCGTGTTTCTATGGTGGTTGAAGGGGGCTGACCGCAAGCTAACGGCGCTGGCGTTGGGCTTGGTGATCGGCGGGGCGCTCGGCAACGTGATCGACCGCATCCGCTTCGGGAAAGTGGCTGATTTTCTTGATTTCAACGGCCTCTGGTTCCCCTGGGTATTCAATGTCGCCGATGCCTCCATCACCTGCGGGGCGATCCTGCTGGCCGCAGACATGCTGTTCTTCGCCGAAACCGAGCCCGGCAAGGGCACCGGCTGGCAGCAGTTCAAGGCGTGGCTCAACCGCAACCGCGGCGGGGCCAACGGGTCAGGCGGCTGATTCCGAGGCGGATTCGCCCCATAACGGTCAAACTGCAGGGTCAGGCGTCTTTGCTGCTGTCCGGCTTGGCGGGAGCGGCGCGGCTCAGCTAGAACCCAGGCCCAAGAGATTTGAGGGAGGCGGGATGTCCAAACCGATCGCACTGGTCGCGGTGCTGGCCGCAGCAACGGCCGCAAGCGGCTGCGGGGGCTTTTCGCGCGCTATCGGGGCGACGCGCAGTTCGCCCGACGAATTCCGTGTCATGACGCAAGCGCCGTTGACGCTGCCGCCGGATTACAATTTGCGTCCGCCGCGCCCGGGCGAAGCGCGTCCGGGCGAGAACGATCCAGCCAACGAAGCGCGCGCTGCGTTGTTCGGCGAGAACGTCGGTCAACAGGCAAGCCAAGGCGAGCGGGCTTTCATTTCCGCCGCCGGCGCTACAACCGCAGACGAGTCGATCCGCGAGACCATCGACTTCGAAAGCCAAGGCGTGGTTCGCCGCAGCGAAGGCTTCGTCAACCGGCTGCTCTCGTTCGGTGGTTCGAGTGGGCCGGCGAGCGCGCCGCTCAACCCGCAACAAGAAGAAGAACGCCTTGCGGATGAAGAATCCATCCGCCGCGCCACCGGCGGCGGGCAAGTGATCATCCAGCGCGACCGCGGCGGCTTTAAGCTGCCCGGCACCTGATGCATTGATCGGCGGGGTGGGCAAGCGTTTCATCTCGGCATGTCTGGTGTTGCTGGCGCTCACGGCGTCGGCGCACGCGCGCGAGATGGTGCGGCCGGAAACCTTCACGCTGCGCAATGGGCTGCAGGTTGTAGTGATCACCGACCGGCGCGCGCCCGTCGTCACGCATATGGTCTGGTATCGCGTCGGCGCTGCCGACGAGCCGCGCGGCTATTCCGGCATCGCCCACTTCTTCGAGCACCTGATGTTCAAGGGCACGCGCGAAATCGCACCGGGCGAGTTCTCGCGCACGATCGCCAGGAATGGCGGCGAGGACAACGCGTTCACAAACTGGGACTACACGGCCTACTACGAGCGCATCGCCCGCGACCGGCTGGAACTCGTGATGCGCATGGAAGCCGACCGCATGCGTAATCTGCGCTTCTCGGACGGGACATTCTCTTCCGAGCGCGACGTGATCGTCGAGGAACGGCGCCAGCGCATCGACAATAATCCTGGCGCGCTCCTTGGCGAGCGCATGCGCTCAATGTTGTGGCCGCATCATCCCTACGGCACGCCGGTGATCGGTTGGCTGCACGAAATGCGGAATCTGCCGCGCGGCCGTGCGCTTGAGTTCTACCAAACATGGTACGCGCCGAATAACGCCATTCTCGTCGTCGCCGGCGATATCGACGCTGCCGAACTGCGACCGCTGGCGGAACGCTATTACGGTCGCTTGCGGCCGACGCGGAATTTGCCCGCGCGCATTTGGGTCGCCGATCCGCCGAACATCGGGCCGATGCGCGTGACACATCGTGACGAGAAAGTGCGTCAGCCCTCGTTTTCGCGGCTCTATCGCGCCATCAGCTACGGCACTGACACCGGCCGCCAGGCGCATGCGCTCGACGTGGCGATGGAAATCCTCGGCGGCTCCGAG
Organism: Caulobacteraceae bacterium; assembly: GCA_052387215.1. Taxonomy (GTDB): domain Bacteria; phylum Pseudomonadota; class Alphaproteobacteria; order Caulobacterales; family Aquidulcibacteraceae; genus Vitreimonas. Next base: position 64,283 of record JBQTJK010000040.1, on the reverse strand, counting down.
ACCAGCCGGCTCTATCGCGCTCTGGTGGAAGAACAGCGCATCGCCGTGAGCGCGGGCGCGAGCGCGAGTTCCTCGGGACTGGGCGGCGGCAGCGTTTCGGTGTGGGCGACCCCGGTGGAAGGCGTGAGCCTCGAGCGGGTGGAAGCGGCGGCGGATGCCGTGATCGCAGCTTTCCTTCGCGACGGGCCGACCGAGGCCGAACTGACCCGCGCCAAGAACTCGCTCTCAGCCAATGCGGTTTATGCGCGCGACAGCCAGGAGAGCTTGGCCAACATCTATGGCGCCTCGCTGGCGCAAGGCGAAAGCATCGACGACGTCGTCAACTGGCCTACCGACATCGAAGCGGTGACGCGCGAGGAAGTGATGGAGATGTCGCGACAAACGCTCGCCATCGATGCCTCGGTGACCGGATGGCTGTTGCCGGAGGAAGGCGAGTGAGGTGGACGACAACGAGACTCCCTCCCCCCTTGCGGGGGAGGGATGGGGAGGGGGGTGTTAGCACGACTTTCCAGCATACGCGCCGCCGTCACCCCCACCCCCGACCCCGCCCCGCAAGGGGGGAGGGAGTCGCGGCTCTCATAGCATTCACGTTTCTCGGCATCGCTGCACTCGTTCCGACGTCTGCTTTCGCACAACAGCACCAAGCCGAAAGCGCGGCCTCGCGCAACGCCGTCGATGTCGAGCGCATTGTCTCGCCCCGCGGCATCGAGGCATGGTTGGTCTCTGACTCCACCGTGCCGATGATCGTGCTCCGCGGCTATTGGCGCGGCGGCTCGGCGATCGAGCCCGAGCGCCTCGCCGGCGTAACCGGCGTGATGACCGACATGCTAACCGAAGGCGCCGGCGCGATGAACGCCAATGCGTTCAAGGAGCGGCTGCAGGATTTGAATATGTCGCTCGGCTTCGCCTCGGGCTGGGATGGCGTCGGCATGAGCCTGACCACGCTCAGCGAAAACCGCGACGCAGCGGTCGAGATGGCGCGGCTCGCGCTGCACGAACCGCGCTTCGACGCCGAGCCATTGGCGCGCATCAAAAGGCAGATGCTCGTCGGCATCCGCACGCGGGAGACCAATCCGAGCTACATCGCCAATCTCGCCCTCGATCAGGCGCTCTATCCCAACCATCCCTATGCCAGACGCACTTCGCGCGAGAGCGTCGAGGCGATCAATCGTGCGGCGCTGCAGGAACGACGCGCCGCGCTGTTCAACCGCGCCTCGCTGCAGATCACCATTGTCGGCGACATCAACGCCGCCGACGCCGGTCGCGCGATTGACGTTATCTTCGGCGCGCTGTCGCGGGGCGCGCCCCCGCCCGAACCGCCGGAAGCGACGCTCGCCGCTCCCACGCCGCTGATCGTGCGGGAATTGCCGCAGCCGCAGAGTTTGGTGCTGTTCGCCGGTCCGGGCATTCAGGACGAGGATCCAGACTGGATTCCGCTCGCGGTCGCCAACTACATCCTCGGCGGCGGCGGTTTTTCCTCGCGGCTGATGGATCAGGTGCGCGAGCAACGCGGCCTCGTCTACGGCATCGGCACCGGCCCATCCGTGCGCGATCACTCCGCTGTCATCCGCGGCTCGGCGCAAAGCGAAAACGGCGACGTGCGCCAGGCGATCGAGGTGACGCGCGCCGAGATGGCGCGGTTCTATCGCGACGGCGCCACGCAGGCGGAAGTGAACGACGCCATCACCTATCTCACCGGCTCGTTCGCGCTCGATCTGGATTCAAACGTCAAGATCGCCGGCGTGGTGCACGGCTACCAAACCGCCGGCCGCGACATCGATTACGTCAACCGCCGCAACGGTCTGATCCGTGCGGTGACGCTCGCGGACGTGAACCGCGTGATCCGGCGGCTGTTCGATCCGGGCGATTACACGTTCGTGGTAGTGGGGCAGCCTGAGGGGCTGGAGGCCACGGCGGCGAACTAATCAATCTACGCCCGGAATGCCGCGTTCGATGATGCGGCGCTTCACTTCCAGCTCCTTGTTGCGCGGGTGAGCATGCACGGCGGCCCACCCGGGAGGGAGGGGCGAGAATGACATTGAGCAGGGCGATTCCGCCAAGGTCAAATATCCTTTTGCACGACATCCGGCGCGCTGTCGTCGTGTGCTTTGCCAAGTCCTTGCTCGACCAACGCCTCCCAAGCCGCCTCCGCCGTGTCGGCGAAGCGGAAGAGCGCGAGATCGGCGGCGTCGATCGCGCCGTGTTCCACCAGCTTCTCGAAATTGATGATCGAACGCCAATAGGCCTCATCAAACAGGACAACTGGAATGAGCGGCGCCTTACCGGTCTGGCGCAGCGTCAGAATCTCGAACATCTCGTCGAGCGTGCCGAAGCCGCCGGGGAAAACGACAAGTGCATTGGCGCGCATGGCGAGATGCATTTTGCGCATCGCGAAATAATGGAAATTGAATGTGAGTTCGGGCGTCGTGAACGCGTTGGGCTCCTGTTCGTGCGGCAAGCGGATGTTGAAGCCGATGGACGGCGCGCCCACGTCGCGCGCGCCGCGATTGGCCGCTTCCATTGCGCCCGGCCCGCCGCCGGTGGCGATGACGTTGCAATGGTCGCCGCTGTCGTCGCACATCGCGCCGCCGCGCTCGGACGCGATGCGGCCGAACGCGCGCGCCTCGTTGTACCAGAGCATGTGCCTCTCCGAGCCGCCGCTCTCCAAAACGCGTGCGCCGCCGAACACAACAATCGTCGACTTGATCCGCCGCGCCTTCAGGATCTGCTCGGGTTTTTCATATTCGAGCAGAAACCGTATCCCGCGCGTGGATTCGCCGAGCAGGAAATGCTGATCCAAAGCCGCAAGGCGAAACGAGGGGGAGGCGAGCTGCGCCGCGTTGGGCTTTTTTGGTTCGGCCATGCGATCCGTATAACATCGGCAATCGGCAATCGGCAGTCGGCAAAGGGATTCGCAAGGTTCCGACAGCCGATTGCCGATCTGCCGACTGCCGAATCGGCGACCGTCGTGTGCTAAGCTCGCTCCCGAGTCATGCCCATCCGCCGCCTGCCCCCAGAAGCCGTGAACCGCATCGCCGCGGGCGAGGTGATCGAACGCCCGGCGGCGGCGGTGAAGGAGCTAGTGGAAAACGCGCTCGACGCGGGCGCGCGCCGCATCGCGGTGCGGATCGAACGCGGCGGCTTAGGACTGATCTCCGTGGAGGACGACGGCGCGGGCATTCCGCGCGATGAGCTGTCGCTCGCGGTGGAGCGGCACGCGACATCGAAGCTCGAAGCCGGCGCGGGCGGTGATGTCGATCTCCTCAATATTCACACCATGGGCTTCCGCGGCGAAGCGCTGCCATCGATCGGCGCGGTGGCGCGGCTGGCGATTGTATCGAAGGCGCGTGGCGCTGACGGCGCTTGGGCGATCGAGCTTGAAGGCGGGGCGCTGCACGGGGCCAAGCCATCGGCCTGGGCGGCGCTGAGCGAAAGCGGTACGCGCGTGGAAGTGCGCGACCTTTTCTTCGCTACGCCCGCGCGGCTGAAATTCATGAAGTCCGAGCGCGCCGAGATGATGGCGGTGAGCGAAGTGGTGAAGCGCCTGGCGATGGCGCGGCCTGAGGTGGCGTTTTCGCTTGAGCACGATGGACGCATGTCGCTGCGTCTCGGCGGCGAAGCCGATCCCGAGAACGAGGGACGCCGTGCTCGCTTAGCCGCGATACTCGGCGCGGACTTCGCGCCCAACTGCATCGCCCTCGACCAGACACGCGACACCGTGCGGCTCTCAGGTTTCGCCGGCCTGCCTACCTTCAACCGAGGCACGCGCGAGCATCAACATCTGTTCGTCAACGGCCGCCCAGTGAAAGACAAGCTGATCGTCGGCGCCGTGCGCGCGGCCTATCAGGATCTGCTCGCGCGCGATCGCCACCCCGTGGCGGCGCTTTTTCTCGATCTGCCGCCCTCCGAAGTCGACGTAAACGTTCATCCTGCGAAGACGGAAGTGCGGTTTCGGGATGCTGCCTTGGTGCGTGGGTTGATCGTCGGCGCGCTTTCGCATGCGCTTGCCGGCGCCGGTCATCGCGCCTCGACGACGACGGCGCACAGCGCACTCGGCGCCGTGCGCCCGCACTACACGCCGCAGCCCGCGCTGCGCGCCTGGAGTGTCGCCGAGGAAAGCCTTGTGCCTGACTTCGCGAGGCCGAGTGGACGGGTGGAGACCGCGAGATTTTCCTCCCCCGTTTACGGCGGAGGTGTCGCCAATGGCGACGGGGGGGGCGATACCGCCCCCATCGGCTCGCTGCGCTCGCCACTTCCCCCGCACGCGGGGGAAGAAAGCTATGACGCCGAAACAGCCCAATTCTTTCCCCTCGGCGCCGCACGCGCGCAGATCCATGAAACCTATATCGTCGCGCAAACCGAGGACGGCATCGTCATTGTCGATCAGCACGCTGCCCATGAGCGGCTGGTGTATGAGCGCATCAAGCAGATGCTCGCCAATGGCGGCGTACCCCGCCAGGGTCTGCTGATCCCGGAAGTCGTCGAACTTGATCCGAGCGAAGCCGAGGCGATCGCCGCGCGCGCCGATGAACTCGCCCAGCTTGGCTTGGTCATCGAGCCGTTCGGCCCGGGCGCCATCCTTGTGCGCGAGACGCCGGCGCTACTGGGGCAGATCGATGCAGGAGGAATGCTCAAGGATTTGGCGGACGATATCGCTGAGCTTGGCGAAGCTCACGCGCTGAAGGAGCGGCTCGAGGACGTTTGCTCATCCATCGCGTGCCACGGCTCGGTGCGGGCGGGCCGCCGTCTCACGGCGGATGAGATGAATTCTTTGCTCCGCCAGATGGAGGCAACGCCGTTCTCCGGCCAGTGCAATCACGGTCGGCCCACCTATGTTGAACTGAAGCTCGCCGACATCGAAAAGTTGTTCGGACGCCGGTAGCAAAATACCTCGAAAAAGCCTCGTTTGAACTAGGTCCGGCCTTGCGTTCGCGCTTGCGCGGGAGAAGAGTGCGCGCCGCGAGGAAGACTCGAACTGGGGACTTAAATGACATCAATCGGACGCGTTTTGGCCGCGGCGGCGGTCGTTACACTCATGGCTGCGCCCGCATACGCGCAGCAGATCAATTCACGCGCGCTAGGCACATTCGGACAAGTGAGTCTTCGCTCGGGCTTCACGCCCGACCCACACACGACGTCTGTGAACGCGGGCGGCCCGATCGATGTGTCGACAGTGAGCGACCGGTGCGCTGGATTCATCGCCGAACGCCCGAGTTTCACGCTCAACTATCGCGCCGGTGATTTGCCTTTATATGTCGGCGTCGTCGCCGACGCAGACACCACGCTCGTGGTTCGCGGCCCGAACCGCCAGTATATGTGCGACGACGACAGCGGCGACGATCTCAATCCAGTGATCAGCTGGGACAATCCGCGTAGCGGCCGCTATCAGATTTGGGTCGGCCGCTTCGGCACGGGCGACCTTGTTCCGGCGCAACTGATCATCTCCGAGATCGGCGGCCCGGCGAACGAGCTTCCAACCGATCTGCCGGATTTCACGCTGAACCCGAACTACGGCACGATCGACCTGGTCTCTGGCTTCCAGCCCGATCCGCACACGGTGAGCGTCTCCGCTGGCGGCGACTACAACGCCTATGCGATTCCGGGCTGCGTCGGCTGGGTATCGCGCGCGCCTGACTATCGGGTGAACTGGACGGCGGGCAGCGGAGCCTTGCCGCTGGTGTTCTCCGTGCAATCCGATGCCGACACCACGCTGGTGATCAATGACACGAGCGGCAATTGGGTTTGCGACGATGACGGCGGCAACAACGGCCTCAATCCGGCTGTCACCTTCGCCAATCCGCCGTCGGGCCAATACGACATCTGGGTCGGCACTTTCTCTGAGGGCGCGATGCAGCCCTCGACATTGAACGTGTCCGAACTCTACGCGCAGTAAGGCGCTGAGCTGAGGAAAAAAAGAGGGCCGCGTTCCGCATGGAGCGCGGCCCCCGCTTTGTCATGCGCTCGAGATCAGGCCGTGACCTTGCGCCCGGCTATGGCCGAGACCTTATAGTGATTGAAGAGCCAATAAAGTTTGCGCATCGAGCGCTTCCACTGTCTCCAGCCCAAGAACGGAAACCAGAAGCGCAGGAAATGGCGGAAGAAGAGCGTCACTGGTCGCTTCTTGATGTGCACCCAATAAGTTTCGCCGATCAGCTCCTGCTTATCGAGGATTTCCTGTCCCTTGAACAAATCCGCTAGCTCGTCTGGCGAGGGACGAAACATGGTGTCGATCGGGTCGTTGTGCTGGTGGTAGCTCGACGGCGCCGTGATGAAAAACATCCCGCCTTCGGGAATCATTGCCAGGATACGGCGGGTGAGCTCGTCGCGATCCAACACGTGTTCGTACATGTGCGTGCAGATCACCGATCTCGGGTTGGTGGCGCGGATGCGGGCGAGGTCCTTGTCGTTGAAGATGTCGCCGGCGATGTCGACGCCTTCGGCCGCCTTGAGATCGGTGTGGATCACTTTGACGCCGCGTTTCTCAAGCGGCTCGAACACCAGCTCGTTGACGTAGGGCTGTTCTTTTTCCCGGTATTGCTTGGTCGAGGAGCCGAGATTGAGTGCTGGCGAAATGTCCTGCGGATCGAGTCGCATCAGCGTCTCGCCAAGCCAGGCCGCGTCACATTTCATCATAAGCCTACGCGCCCTCGTCGGTGCGGGGCGCAACATAGGGAGGGGTCAAAGGCCGGGCAAGCGCGCCTACCAAATGGCGCTGATTGGCGCGCCGCCGAACAGTTCGCCGAACCGGCGGAGCGTCGCCTTCGTGGTCCCTTCCGGCGGCGCGGCGGGATCGAAGAAACCACGCTCGGCGATCTCGTCGCCGACCCGCGGCGTGCACGCCTTCCACGCGCCGAGTCGGTAGAGCGCGATGTGGTCGCCGGCGAAATTGGCGTGATTGGAATAGAGCGCGATGATGGTGGGCGGACCGATCGCCTCGACGCCAGCCTCCTCGGCCATCTCGCGGGCGATCGCAAAGGGCGCGGTCTCGCCGCGTTCGACGCCGCCGCCGGGCAAATGCCAGCCGGCGAGGTAGGTATGACGCACCAGCAGCACGCGTCCCGCCTCGTCGCAGGCGACGCCGCGCACGCCAAGCGTGGCCGCGCGGCTGAATCGCCACCAGGTACGGAAAACCGGTGTGATCACGGGCTCTAGTCTCACGCGCCACGGGTCCATGCTTTTGCGTAATTGCCCTACAAACGCGGTGGTTCACGTTGCGCGATGCGGCGATGTCGCGCATCGCGCTGCGCGAACGCGACAAGTGCGCGCGCCGGCTGCTGCGCGTCAAGCTTGCGTGGAGCCTAACGCCCTGCCATGCGCGCCGCCATGAGCCAATTCACTCTTCCGCCGCCAAAGATCACGGGCGGCCCGTACGTCATGGGCGTGCTGAACGTCACGCCGGATTCTTTCTCTGACGGCGGCGTGCATGAGGGCGCGGCGGCGCCGCACGCGCTGGCGATGCTGGAAGCCGGGGCGGACATCATCGACCTCGGCGGCGAGTCCACCCGCCCCGGCGCGGCGCCAGTGGACGAAGGCGAGGAGATCGCCCGCGTCGTGCCGGTGATCGCGACACTACGTGCGGCGACTAAGGCGCCGATCTCAATAGACACGACGAAGCCTGCCGTGGCGCGCGCCGCGATGTCCGCGGGCGCTGCGATGTGGAACGACGTGGCGGCGCTGCAATCGCCGGGCGCGCTCGAGACCGCCGCAGCGCTGCATCGGCCCGTTGTCCTTATGCACATGCAGGGCGAGCCGCGCACCATGCAGAACGATCCGCGCTATGACGACGTAGTCGCGGAGGTGATCGCTTTTCTGCGCGCACGTGTGGCGGCGGTCGAGGCGAAAGGGATCGAGGACATTTGGGTCGATCCCGGCATAGGCTTCGGCAAGACGCTGGAGCACAACTTGGCGCTGCTGAATAATGTTCGCCGCATCGCCGACGAGACGGGAAGGCCCGTCAGCATCGGCGCTTCGCGCAAGCGCTTCATCGTCGCCATCGACGATCGCGCCAAGAACGCCGGCAGGGATCGTCTCGGCGGCTCCGTCGCCGCGGCGCTGATTGCCGCCCAAAACGGCGCGTCGATGGTGCGCGTGCACGACGTCGCCGAGACGGTGCAAGCGCTGAAAGTGTGGCGGGCGACGTTAGGCTAGCCTATGTCGATCGTATGAGCGAACGACCCAAAGGCCGCGTCCTCATCGTCGCCGGTTCGGATTCCGGCGGCGGCGCAGGCATCCAGGCCGACATCAAGACGATCACCGCGCTCGGCGGCTACGCCATGACGGCGATCACGGCCGTGACCGTGCAGAATACGCTGGGCGTCTCCAATGTTCACGCCATCCCCCCGGCGATCGTGCGCGAACAGATCGAAGCGGTGATGGGCGATCTCGGCGCCGACACCTGGAAGCTCGGCATGCTCGGCTCCGCCGAGCACGTGCGCGCGGCGATGGAAGCGTGGTACGCCGTCGGCGCCGGCGCGCCCGTGGTGCTCGATCCGGTGATGATCGCCAAAGGCGGCGCGTCGTTGCTGGCGGCGGACGCCGTCGCCGTAATCCGCGACGAGCTGATGCCGATCGCGGCCATTGTCACGCCGAATGCGCCGGAAGCGGAGGCGCTGACCGGCGTCGACGTGCGCGATCTCGACGGCCAGATCAGCGCCGCGGAGATCCTGGTCGAACAGCTCGGCGCATTTTCGGCGTTGGTGAAAGGCGGCCACATCGCAGGCGATGCGATCCGCGACGTGTTGCTCACGCGCGAAGGCTATCGCGTGTTCGAAAGCCCGCGCATCGACACGCGCGCCACGCATGGCACCGGCTGCACGCTCGCTTCCGCCATCGCGGCGTACAATGCGCTGGGCGAACCGCTGGAGGCGTCGGTGGAAAAGGCGCGCGCGTATCTGATGGAAGCAATTCGCAACGCGCCGGGACTGGGGCAGGGCCATCAGCCCCTCGGACATAATTGGCCGTGCAAGCTCCCCTGAAAAGCGAACCGGATTCACCCTTAACGGGCGCAGGTGCTGGCGCGCTCGCACGCCAGTCTGCATAGCTTCCGGGCATGAAAATCTGGATCGTGCACGCCTTCACGGACCGCGTCTTCACCGGCAATCCGGCCGCCGTGGTGCCGTTGGAGCGCTGGCTGCCAGACGCGGTGTTGCAGGCGATCGCCACTGAAAACAAGCTCAGCGAAACCGCGTTCGTGGTGCCGACTGGGCTCAAGGGCAACTACCAGCTGCGCTGGTTCACGCCGGCCACGGAAGTGCCGATCTGCGGTCACGCCACGCTCGCCGCCGGCGCTATGCTACTCTCCGAGATCGACCCGGGCTTGGAAGTCGTCGTGTTCGACACCCACGCCGGCGCGCTGATCGTGCGCAACACCCCCGAAGGCTACACGCTCGACCTGCCGCGCAAGCAGCGCACGCCGTGGACGCCGGATGAAAGCGTCAGCGACGCGCTCGGCGGCGTCGAGATCGTCGATGCCTTCATCGGCGAATACGCGAATGTCGTGCTCGAAGACGAAGCGACGCTGCGCAATTTGAAGCCCGACTTCGCCGCGCTCAACCTCGCCATCCGCGGCCCGCGCCAAGGCATGCTCGGCGTCACCGCTCCGGCGGACGAGGGCAAGCCCTACGATTTCGTTTCGCGCTTCTTCTGTCCCGGCGTCGGCATCGACGAGGATCCGGTCACCGGCTCGTCCTTCGCCGATCTCGCGCCCTATTGGTGCGACCGCTTCGATCTGGAAAGCGTCGTCGGTTACCAGGCGTCCAAGCGCGGCGGCTACATGCGCGCGATCCAGACGCTGTCGTCAGTGCGCCTGCTTGGCCAAGTCGCGGTCTATCTCCGCGGCGAACTCGATTCATCGCTCGCGCGCCTGCACAACCGCATGGACGAGCATCCCGAGGCGCCCAAGCGCAAGAGGCGCCGCGCCCGCAAGGCCAAGCAGCTGCCAGCGATTTTCGAAGAGCCGATGATCCCTGGCCTTGAAGAAACCCCGCCGCGGCCGCCCACCTCGCACCCCGCGCCACCGGAAGTCGCTGAACCGCCTGCGCCTCGGATCGTAGTGACGGACGCCAAGTAACGCGCTCCTCAAATTTCTTCCTGCATGCCGACCCGATAGGCTTCCGCGATCCATTGCGCGACTTCGTCGTCCAACTGATCCGGGTGCGTCAGCTTGAACGTGTAGATGTAGTCGCGCGGTGGGATCAGCTCCACCTTTAAGAATCGCGGGCTTTCTATCCGCCGCTTTAGCCAGAAGCCGCAGACAATGCCGTCGCGGAGCACGCGCGGCACGCCGGCGAAGCGCACGCGTGCTTGTAGGCTTATGCGTGTCTTGGTGATGTTTACCGTGACCGGCCCGAACTGGCGCACGAATTTGAGATAAGCGCGGTAGAGGCGCCGTTGCGCGCGCCGGTCGCCAAAGAATTCCGCTTCCGTCAGGCGGACGCAGGAGTGCCACATGTTGCGAGTGACAAAGCGCTGGCCGCAGCGGCTGCAGGCCCATAGCGGCGGTTTGTTCGTGGTGCGTGGCATCGGCCTCAGCCTCACCCTTGAGCACGTGCTAATGTTATAGGCGCCGCCAGCCCATGGCGCGAGCCGCGGCATTGCAATCCCGCTCGAACGGGCGCACCAGCGTGGGCGGGCCATCCGCTCCCAACGGCGGACGCCCATCTGTAAGGATGGGAGACAAGTTGATGAACATTCCCGCGAAGCCGCCATTAGTGCGTCCAATTGGGCGCCCGGCTGATCCCCGATTTTCTTCGGGTCCCACCAAAAAACGCCCTGGCTGGAGCACGGACGCGTTGAAAGACGCGGCCCTCGGCCGTTCGCACCGCGCCAAACCGGGCAAAACCAAGCTCAAGGAAGCGATCGACCGCACCCGCGCCATTTTGGGTGTCCCGAACACGCACAAGATCGCGATCGTTCCGGCTTCGGACACGGGCGCCGTCGAGATGGCGCTGTGGTCGATGTTGGGCGCGCGGCCGGTCGACATTTTCGCCTGGGAAAGCTTCGGTGAAGAATGGGTCACCGACGCCAAGCACCTCAAGCTCGACGCGAAGGTGCACAGCGCCGGCTACGGCGCGCTGCCGAAGCTTGAGCTCGCGCGCAAGGACGCCGACATCATCTTCACGCAAAACGGCACCACATCAGGCGTGCGCATCCCGAACTTCGACTGGATTGCCTCCGATCGCGAAGGCGTCACCATCAATGACGCCACCAGCGCCGTGTTCGCGCAGCCGATCGATTGGTCGAAGTGCGACGTGACCACGTTCTCGTGGCAGAAAGTGTTGGGCGGCGAGGCCGCGCACGGGATGATGATCCTTTCGCCGCGCGCCATCGCGCGGCTCGAGAGCTTCACGCCCGATCGCCCTCTGCCGAAGATTTTCCGGCTGACCAAGAAGGGCAAAGTCGATCTTGAAATCTTCGAAGGCTCGACCATCAACACGCCGTCGTTGCTTGCGACGGAAGACTATATTGACGCACTCAAGTGGGCCCAAAGCATCGGCGGCCTCGAAACGTTGTTTGCGCGCGCGAACGCCAACACCAAGGTGCTGACGGATTGGGCGGCGCACACGCCGTGGATCGATTTTCTAGCGATCGATCCGGCGACGCGTTCGAACACTAGCGTGTGTTTGAAAGTCGTTGATCCGCGCGTCACTGCGCTCAATGCCGATGCTCAGGCCGAGTTCGCGAAAAAACTTGCGTCGTCGCTGGAGAAGGAGGGCGTCGCCTTCGACGCCGCCTCCTACCGCGCAGCGCCGCCTGGCTTACGCATCTGGTGCGGCGCGACTGTCGACGCCTCCGACGTCGCCGCGCTCACGCCCTGGCTCGACTGGGCGTTCGCGACGCTCGTGTCCGAACTCGCCAAAGCAGCGTGAACCTCCCAACGCTTCCCGGCCGAAGCCCGGACTTGATCCGGGCGTAGAGCCGGGACCCAGGGGCAAACACACTGCCGCTCGCCACTGGGTCCCGGATCGCAGCCCGGCTTTCGCCGGGCATGCGTCCGGGAAGCGTACAAATCCATAGGAAGCACCACATGCCCAAAGTCCTCATCAGCGATGAACTCAGCCAAGCGGCGATCGAGATTTTCAAGGCGCGCGGAGTCGAGGTCGATTTCAACCCAGGGCTAATGAAAGATGAACTTCTCGCTATCATCGGCCAGTATGATGGCCTCGCCGTGCGCTCGAACACCAAGGTCACCGCCGACGTGATCGCCGCGGCGAAGAATCTCAGAGTCATCGGCCGCGCCGGCATCGGCGTCGACAACATCGACATCCCCGCCGCCACACAAAAGGGCATCGTGGTGATGAACACACCGTTCGGCAATTCCATCACCACGGCCGAGCACGCGATCGCGCTGATGTTCGCCGCCGCGCGCCAGCTCGCCGCTGCCGATGTGTCCACGCAAGCCGGCAAGTGGGAAAAGAACCGTTTCATGGGCCGCGAGCTCTACGCCAAGACCTTGGGCCTCATCGGCTGCGGCAATATTGGCGGCATCGTCGCCGACCGCGCCAACGGGCTCAAAATGAAGGTGATCGCCTACGATCCGTTCCTGAGCGCGGAACGCGCGGTGCAGATCGGCGTCGAGAAGGTGGAGCTGGAAGAGCTGCTGACGCGCGCCGACGTCATTTCGCTGCACGTGCCGATGACTGAGAAGACCAAGAACATCCTGTCGCGGGAGAACCTCGCGAAGACGAAGCCGGGAGTGATCATCGTCAACGCCGCGCGTGGCGGTTTGGTGGACGAAATCGCATTGCGCGAAGCGTTGGAGAGCGAGCACGTGGCCGCGGCCGCGTTCGACGTCTTCACGATCGAGCCGGCGAAGGAGAACGTTCTCTTCGGCGCGCCGAACTTTATCGCCACGCCGCACCTCGGCGCCTCCACCAACGAAGCGCAAGAAAACGTTGCGTTGCAGGTGGCCGAGCAGATGAGCGACTATCTGCTCACCGGCGCCGTCACCAACGCACTCAATATGCCCTCGATTACGGCGGAAGAAGCCCCGCGCCTGAGGCCGTTCGCCCAACTTGCGGAGAAATTGGGCGCATTCGCCGGCCAGATCGTCGATGAGGGCCTCGATGCGGTCGAGATCGAGTACGAAGGCCATGTCTCCCAGCTCAACGTCAAGCCGCTCACCTCCGCCGCGCTCGCCGGCGTGCTGCGCCCGCTGTTGCAAGACGTGAACGTGGTCTCCGCGCCCGCGCTGCTGAAGGAGCGCGGGGCCGCGCTTACTGAAAGCACGCGCGATGCATCGCCGACCTATGACAGCTTGATCCGCGTCAAGGTGAAGACAGGCGGCGGCTGGCGCACGCTCGCCGGCGCTGTCATCGCCGGCCAGCCGCGGATTGTCGAAGTGAAGGGCATGGCGCTCGAAGCGCCGTTCCAGCCAAACACGCTTTACATCAACAATTCCGACAAACCCGGCTTTATCGGCGCGCTGGGCACCATCCTGGGCGATGCGGGCGTCAATATCGCCACGTTCCATTTGGGCCGCGAGGCCGCCGGCGCGGAGGCGATTGCGCTAGTCGGCATTGATCAAGCCCCGCCCGCGCCCGTCATGGCTCAACTCGCCGCCCTGCCGCAGGTCAGGTACGCAAAATTGCTTCGATTTTAGTGGGAACCCGGTATTCTCGAACGCGTTGTGGCGCTTGCGGGGGTGAGCGCCCCGCGAGCGAGGGGACGCGTTCATGAAATTGATGCTGCTTGGCTCGACGCTGTTTTTGGCGCTGGTGGGGATCGCCGCGCCTGCGCAGGCTGAGATTGACGAACTGCGTATTGGCGCCGTCGGCAACATCCGTTCCGATCATGGCGACATCGTCGAGGGCAAGGAAGAGGGCGCCAATATTGAGTTGGAGCTGGTCTCCAGTTCGCCGGACTTCCTCAACATCATCGGTTCGCCGCGACCGTATGCTATCGCGTCGATCAACACCGACGACGGGGTGTCGTTCGGCGGCGTGGGCCTGATTTGGCGTTGGGAGTTCGCCGAGGGGTGGGCGTTCGAGCCAGGGTTCGGGTACATCATCCATGACGGCGAGCTGGACAACCCATTCCCGCCACTCTCCCCCGAAGCCATCGCATTCGAGGAAGATCATCAGCTGCTCGGTTCGCGCGACCTGTTCCGTTCCTCTTTCGCGCTTGAGCGCGAGTTCGGCGAGCGCGCTGCTATGCAACTCTATTGGGCCCACATGAGCCACGGCCAAGTACTGGATGAAGGCCGCAACCAAGGACTTGATTACATTGGGCTGCGCTTCCTCTACCGCTTGGATCCTGATCCAGCGGATTGAGTGCTTTCCTTGCCGGCCCGCGCCGGTCTAGGGTCGTGGTCGAAGGGGGTTTGCATGCGGGGAACGGCAGCTGGTATCGCGGCTTTCGGTGCGATCGTTGCGCTTGCGCCGCAAGCCAACGCGGGCATTGACGAGGTACATGTCGGCGTGATGGCGCACAACATTTGCGTCATCGACTGCAAGAACGCCGACAAGGAGAACGGCCCGAACGTCGAATTTCAAGTCTCGTTCGATTCACCCGGCTTTCTGCATTGGGCCGGTTCGCCGCAGCCTTACATTGTCGCGTCACTTAACACTGCCGGCGATACGAGCTTCGGCGGCGTCGGACTTGAATGGCGCTGGGAGTTTGCCGAAGGCTGGGCGCTGGAGCCGGGCGTGGGCTACGTCATCCACGACGGCACGGAAGAAAATCCGTTCCCCGGCGGGTCTCCGGAAGCTGCCGAGTTTGCTGAGCACAACTTGCTGCTTGGTTCGGAAGATCTCTTCCGCACTTCCATCGGCCTCACCCGCGATTTCGAAGGCCCTTGGGAAGGACAGATCTTCTACGAGCACCTGAGCCACGGTCAGATTCTCGGCGATAGCGACGGGCACAACCAGGCCGTGGATCAGATCGGCATCCGTCTCGGTTATCAGTTCGGCGAGCGATGAGCAGGCTTATCGCGGGCGTCGACCTTGCGGCTGCGGCGCTGGTCGTGGCGCTCAGCTTTGTCCACACCTTCGCGTTCGGCGGGATTCTTGCCGGGCCGGTGACAACCGACGAAGTGTGGTTCTCCGGCGCCGGCGCAGCAATGTTCCTCACCGGTTCGATGAACCTTGTGCGGCGCACGGCGGGCGCTCCGCGCGCCTTGGCCATCCTCTGTGCGGTTGCCGCGCTGCTCATGACCGCGCTCGTGTCGTGCTTTGCGGCCGCGATCGGCTCGTTTGGCGCTTGGCAGATCGTTGTTCAACTCATCCTATACGTGCTGCTCTTTGTCTTTTCGCTCGCGCAGGCGCTTCGCCCGGCGCGCTGATAGCCGTTTCCAGCGGCGCGGGTTTTGCCCTAAACTCCACCAGCTCCAGAAAGGGGGACGCTTATGGGCGCTCATTTGCGCGAACGCTTCCAACGGCCCGGATCGAAGCGCATTCTGGCGTTGGACGGCGGCGGCGCGCGCGGGCTACTGACGCTGGGCGTTCTGGCCCAACTTGAACGCCATCTTGCCGAACGCAGCGGCCAGGGCGATCAATTCCGTCTGGCGCATTATTTCGATCTGATCGGCGGCACTTCGACCGGGGCGATCATCGCCACAACGCTTGCGCTCGAATGGCGCGTGCGCGAGGTGGTCGATCTCTATTTCAGGCTGCTGCCCGCGATTTTCTCGAAACCGCAAGTGCCCGGACCGCTACGGGTCTTCATTCCCGCTTTCAAGAACAAGGCGCTGACGCAGGCGCTCAACGAATACCTCGGCGACCGGATGCTCAATTCTGAGGACCTGAAAACCGGCCTCGCCATCCACGCCAAGCGGATCGATTCCGGTTCGGCCTGGATTCTCGTGAACAACCCGGACTGGTGCTATTTCGACGCCGACAGCACCGGCGTGCCGAACTCGCAATTCTACCTGCGCGACCTCGTGCAATCGTCGGCCGCCGCGCCCACTTACTTTGCCGACGTGCGCATCCCGCTCGAACGCGACAAGCACGGCAAGATAGCCGGCTACGCGCACTTCTTCGACGGCGGCGTCAGCCCTAACAACAATCCCGCGCTCCAATTACTGCTCACGGTGACCGAACCCGCGTTCGGTTTCAATTGGGCGACCGGTGAAGAGAATCTGCTCTTGTGGTCGGTCGGCACCGGCTATGTGCGCAAGCGCTTCGCCAAGAAGAACAAGAAGCGCCGCTCCAGCGCCAAGAGCACGTCCGACTTCCGAAGGATGGCGTATTCGAGCAAGGTGATGGCGGCGCTCGAAGGCTACAATCACGATATCTGCCAGCAGCAAATCACGACACTTCAGGGGCTCTCGCGCCCGCGCTTTCCCTGGTACGTGAACTCCGAAGTGCGCATGCAGACGAAAACGCCGCTGCTGTCGACGCAGCCGGTGCTGACCTTTCAGCGCTATGACGCGCGGCTTGAGATCGACGAACCTGAGTATCGCCGCCCCGAGCATGTCGAAAGCCTGCTCGGTCAGGAGATGAAGGCGAAAGAGGTTGAGAAGCTCAGGAAGCTCGACATCAAGGAAACCGAACTCCTGGACATTCTCTACCGCACCGGCGAAGCGCTGGGCGCGGCGCAGCTGTTGCATCGCGATTCGACTGACGCCAATCCGGTGAGGAGCGCCGCCATCGCGCCGGATTGGCCGCCCGCGAGGTTCGATCCGTGGCTGCCGGCGCAGCCCGCGACAGCCGCGCCGCCTGAGAGGCCCGCGCAAGTGCCGCCACAGGCGCCTCCGGCCGATTCGCCACCCCCGCCGTGACTTGACGCGCGCGGGCGAAGCGGACACGCAACGTCCGAGGAGCGCGTGACATGGCAGGTGTAGTCGTCGTCGGCGCCCAATGGGGCGACGAGGGCAAGGGCAAGATCGTCGACTGGCTGTGCAACCGCGCCGACGTCGTGGTGCGCTTTCAGGGCGGTCACAATGCCGGCCACACGCTTGTGGTCGGCAACACCACCTACAAGTTGGCGCTACTGCCGTCGGGCGTGGTGCAGGGAAAGCTCTCCATTATCGGCAATGGCGTCGTCGTTGATCCCTGGGCGTTGGCGAGTGAGATCGAGAAGATCACCGCGCAAGGCGTGAAGATCGCGCCGGACAAGCTCGTGCTCTCCGATCAGGCCTGTCTCATCCTGCCGTTTCATCGCGACCTCGACGCCGCGCGCGAAGCGCAGGCGGGAATGGCGTCGATCGGCACCACCAAGCGCGGCATCGGTCCAGCCTACGAGGACAAAGTCGGCCGCCGCGCGCTCCGCGTGGCAGACCTCGCCGATCCGGACTCCGTCGCCTGGAAGATCGAACGTCTGACCGCCCATCACGACGCGCTGCGCCGCGGCCTCGATCTGCCGGAGATCGATGTCGCCAAGCTCAAATCAGAACTCGCCGCGATCGCGCCGAAAGTGCTGCCCTATGCGCAGCCCGCGTGGCGTACGCTCCACGCGGCTTTTGAGGGCTCTAAGCGCGTCTTGTTCGAAGGCGCGCAAGGCGTGCTCTTGGACGTCGATCACGGCACTTATCCGTTCGTCACCTCGTCTAATGTTGTAGCAGGCCAGGCCGCCGCCGGTTCGGGCGTCGGCCCGCGTGCGATCACCTACGTGCTCGGTCTGGTCAAAGCCTACACGACACGCGTCGGCGCCGGTCCGTTTCCCACGGAATTGAATGACGCCAACGGCAAGAAGCTCGGTGAAGTCGGACACGAGTTCGGCACCAACACCGGACGCGCGCGCCGCTGCGGCTGGTTCGACGCCGTGCTCGTGCGCCAATCCATCGCTCTCTCCGGCGCCGACGGCATCGCGCTCACCAAGCTCGACGTGCTGGATGGCTTCGACGAGATCAAGATTTGCACCGGCTACAAGCTCGGCGGAAAAACGCTCGATTATCTCCCCGCGAGCCTCAAGGACCAGGAAGCGGTCGAACCAATTTACGAAACGCTCGACGGCTGGAAAAAGCCGACGCGCGGCGTGCGCTCTTCGCGCGACCTGCCGGCGAAAGCGATCAAGTACATCCGCCGCATCGAAGAACTGATCGGCTGCCCCGCGGCCCTCGTCTCTACGAGTCCCGAGCGCGACGACGTCATTCTGATGCGCGACCCGTTCAAGGCCTGAGCGCCGGAGAATCCCATGACCGCCGACAACGAGAACGAACCGCGCGGCCGAGCCCGCTTCAGTGTCGAAGGCGCGCGCGAAAGCGCACAACAAGCGCTGCGCAAGTCCGAGTTTATTCTCTCCCGCGCCTACGGGCTCTTGCGCGAGCCAAAGAAGGAATGGGAGCAGATCAAGGCCGAAGAGACGACGATCCCAAACATCCTGATCGGCTACGTGGCGCCGCTCGCGGCGATCCCGCCGATCTGCGATCTGATCGGCTCGGCGCTGTTCAATCGGCTGCTCACCATCGAACCGGGCGAAGCGCTGATCCGCGCCGCTGTCACGTGGTTAGTCAGCATCGGTTTGGTGTTTTTCCTCGGCGTGCTCGTCAATGTCGTGGCCGACAATTTCGATGGCGACAAGGACGAACTCGCGGCCCAGAAGATCGCCGCCTATTCGCTGACGCCGGCGTTTCTCTCTGGCGTGTTTTCGTTGTGGCCACCGCTGTGGTGGGTCTCGCTCTTCGCGCTCGCGGCGATGGTTTACATCATGTATCGCGGCCTGCCGATCCTCATGAAAGCGCCGCCAGACCGCGCGCTGAGCTACGCAGCGACGGTCACGGTTGCAGCGGCTGTCTCCGGCATCGTGTTGTTTTCGTTGGCCAGCTGCGTAACCTGAGCCGCGATTGGCGCTTGCCTTGCCGGGCTCGCTCCCTAGCATGAAGGCGGGAGAGGCGCTCATGAGCACGGATGTTTTGGACGGCGAACGGCCGGGCCTCTTTGCCCGGGTGCGCAACATCCTCTTCCGCCCGCAGAGCGAGTGGCAGCGCATCGCGGCGGAGGATCCGTCACCGCTGATCGCGTCCTACGTGGCGCCGCTTGCCATTGCCGGCGCGATCGCGGGCTTGGCCGCAAACGTCCTTTACAACGGTCTTTCGCTCGACGCCGCGCTGATATGGAAGGCAATCTCGGCGCTGCTCTACATTGTCTTCACGATCCTTGGCGTGATCGTGTTTGCCATGGTGATCAATTTTCTCGCGCGGCGCTTCGGCGCTGAACCCGATACGGACCGCGCCAAGCGGCTCGCCGCCTATTCAGCCACGCCCATCCTCATCGCGGCGTTTTGCGCCTTGGCGCCGCCGCTCGCGGCAATCGCTAGCGCATCTGGTGTCGTCTATGCGCTGATCCTGCTCGGTATCGGCGTGGGCCGCCTGCTGCCGCTTCCGGATCCCGAGAACAACGTGCCACGGTTCACGCTGACCTTCGCCGTGATCGCCGCTGGCCTCGCAGCGCTTGCTGCGGCTTTTATTGGTCCGCTGGTGAACTCAGGGCGCGAAGCGCTGACGGGCGCGGTCGAAGCCGCCGCCCCCGAGCGTCCGGCGCCAGTTATTGCGAACAGACCCGCTGCAGAGGTCGCGATTGAGCGTCTCGCCCAAGCCGACGGCGCACACGTTCTCACGGATCCGGCGCGGCTCGAGGAACAATTTCCGGACTCCTTGCCGGGAGGATTCGCCCGCCAATCCGTAGCGACGGCGCGGGGCGGCGGCGTTTCGCGAGCCGACGCTACGTACGCGCAAAGCGGCGCCACGCTGAAAATCGCCATCATCCAATTCGCCTACAACGTAGACTCCTCCGGCGCTGCGGCGCTGCTCGACATCAGCGAGGAGGGTGCGCGCGCGAATGGCTACGCCCGCTCACAGAGCATCGACGGCCGGTTTTTCGCCGAGCAAGTGGATGGCGATAACGCGCGCTACATCGTCATAGGCCGCGGCGTGGCGATGATCGCTGAGGGGCGCGTGACCATGGATCAGGCTCGCGCCGCAACCGAAACAATCGACCTACAGCGTTTGGAAGCCGCCTTCGGCCGCTGAGTTCTGGCGAAGTTCCGGTTCCGAGCGCGCGCGGCCGCGATTTGAGTTTGCGCGCGGCGGCTTCGCACCTAGCATCGCGCCGACTCGATCCGCATGGGAGAGCGCGATGACAACCGAACCTACAGGCGCCGCCAGTTCCGGTCTCATTGACCGCATCAAGAACATCCTGCTGACACCGCAAGCCGAATGGGACCGCATTTCGTCCGAACCGGCGGACGTGAACAAAATCTACCTAGGTTATGTGCTCCCATTGGCGGCTTTCGCGGCGCTGTGCGGCTTCATTGGGATGACGCTGATTGGCGTGCTGGGTTGGCGCGTCGGCATTGTGCCGGGATTGATCGGTGCAGTAATCCAAACCGCGATGGGGCTCGTGTCGGTGTTCGTCATCGCCTTTATCGCCAACGCTCTCGCGCCGACCTTCGGATCGCGCCAAGACATGGGTCAGGCGCACAAGCTTGCAGGCTACGGCTGTACTGCATTCTTTGTCGCCGGTGTGTTCGCGATCTTTCCGCCCCTCGCCATCTTGGCCATCGTCGGGCTCTATTCCTTCGCGCTGATCTACATCGGCTTGCCGCGCATCATGGGCACGCCGGTGGATAAGCGCATCGGCTACCTCGCGACGATCATCATCATAGCGATCGTGGTCGGCATCGTGCTGAACGTCATCGTCACCCAAGTCCTGCTCATGGTGCCTGGCTACAGGCCCCCAAACCCGTTCGGCTTCTAAATCTCGAACAGCGCAAACGGGCGCTCTCCCATCGCGGCGAGCACCTGGCGCGCGACGTTGTAAACGGGCACGCCCTTCGGCGTCGAACCGCGATGCACACCGCGATGGGCGTGTCCGTGTACGACGGCTTTCACGTTGTCGAAACGATCCACCGTTTCGGCGAGGCGTGAGTTGCCGAGGAACGGAAAGATCTCCAACGGCTCGCCCTCAAGGGTCCCAGTGATCGGCGCATAGTGCAGCACGGCGATGGCGCGCTCCGTCCGCAACATGCGCAGTCCGGTCTCGAGCTTCATCGTTTCTTCGAGGCATGATTGCACGAATGTCTTCACCGCTTGCTCGCCGAACGCCGAGAGCATGCCGCGGCCGAACCCTCCCATCGCGCCCATGCAGCCGGCAAACCCTAGCCCTCGATCTCGAATGCTTCGCCGCCATCGAGAATGCGGACGCCGGCATGAGTGAGAATGTCTTTGACGCTGTCGGCCAGGCCTGACTCGTGATCGTGATTGCCGAGCACGCCAACCACCGGAACTGTCACGGCGGCCAAATCCGCCGCCAGCACTTCTGCTTCGCTCAGCTTGCCGTAATTGGTGAGATCGCCGCAGAGCAGAATGAAATCCGCGGCGCCGCTCATATCCGCGAACAGCGCCCGGTAGGGCTGCGTCATCGTCTCTTGCACATGTAAGTCGCCGATCGCTGCAATACGCACGGTCGCCTCACTCGATCGCGTCATGCTTTTCTTCGATCCCCTTGCCGATGATGTCGGCATAGCCCCATTCCACGATGTCGATGACATAGTCGCGCGCGCTGAACAGGCGGCCGCGGCACACCCTCACCTTGGATGGCGGCATGTCGAGGTGGCTTTGCATGCGCCGTGTCAATTCATCCATAACCCAGCGCGGAATGCGGTCGCGGTCGCTCGGGTAGATATAGCGGAAATTGATGAGGTGAGAGAGCAACACCTCCCAGTGCAGCTCCATGTAACGCATCAGCCGTGGCCAAGCGATCTCCTCATGCTGCTTCAGGATGATATGCGCCACGTCGGCGCCGTCGTAGCGATAGCGGTCCTGCACGAAAATCTTGGACCAAATCAGCTCCGTCGGTTTGATGATGCGCACCTTCGTCCCGTACACTTCTATTTCAGGCGCGCCGTCGAACCATTCGTCGGTGATGGCAATCTCCGAAGTGCGGCAGCTGTAGATGATGTCGAAGAAATAGTTGTCGCGAAGGATCTTTGCGATCCAGCGTTCGTCCTCGACCTCAATCTCATACCCGTGTTCGCGGAAAAAGGTGAGGATGCGCGGGTAGTCGCTGGCCTTGCAGAAGATGTCCAAGTCCTTCGTCGGCCGCACGATGCCGGTGTACGCAGTGACCGCATAGGTGCCGGAGATCAGAAACGGGATGTCGCTCTTAGCCAGCACTTTCAGGCCTTCAATGTAGAAGGCCTCCGCTCCGGGCGGCGGCTGAAATGCGGCGTCCGCGAAACTGGTCATAGCTTTTGTGAACAGGCGGCAGGAACCTTTGGTTCCTCAGCCCTCGCGCGGCGGTTGCTCACGTCCGGCCAGCAGTGCCGTGCAGTTCACGTCCTCGGCGAGCCCGAGATCAACGAACGGCAACACGGCAGCGATGGGCGCGACCAGCGAGGCGAGCGCGGCCGCAAGTCCTCCTTGGCCCACCGCTTCGCCTGCTGCGACGCCGATCTCCGGACTGCGCCAACGCCCTTCCACGGTGATAGGCGCTCCCACAGAGATAAGTCGTGCTTCCTTCGGGTCGCCCTCGATGCGTAGATCGAAGGTTTCATCCCGCAAGCTCACCGTGCCTTCGCCGCGGATCAGCACGTCCTCAGTGTCGAATACGATCGAACGCGCACGTGCGATGCCGTCATTCACACGGAAGCTGGCGACGCCACAGCGCACGCCGACTCGGCCCTCATCGTCGGCGAGCAGCAGGCCCAAGCCGCGCGTGACGTTGATGCCTGTGAGCTCGGCGAGCGCCTCACGCACTTCACCGCTGGGCGTCACCAGCGTGATCGTGCCGTTGGCGTTCGCCGCGGCGTCGCGCACCGAAGCGCCATAACCGCTCAAGCGCGCACGGCCGAGCAACGTTCCCGTGAGCGGCGGATCACCCCGCATCCCCAACACGGATTCCAGTCTGGCGTTCGAGAGCCGTACATCGATGTCGGCGCGCGGCGTCTCTCCGCGCGCATTGATCGCCGCCGATCCGGTGAGCCGGCCCTGGCTCAAATCGAGCGTCATCGGGTCAAGCCTGAGCAGGCCGTTGTCGAGATTGATGTCGAGCGAAAAGCCTCTGAGTGGGAATCTCTGGCTGCGCACGCGCGCGGCGCGATAGGAAACGCGTGCGTCCATGTTGCGCACGCGGCTGATGTCGAGTTGCGCGTCCGGCAGAACCCGACCCTGCGCGGCGAGTTCTGCGGCCACTTGGCGTTGCTCGGCGGAGGCGGTTTCGCGGGTCGACGGCGGGACGCCGAGCACCGCCAGCAAGTCGTCGAAGTCGAGATTGCTGGTGCGGAAATCGCCATCCAGGAAAAGGCGGTCGTTGCGCTGCCGCGTCGCCGTGAACGCGCCGCGCAAATCGCTGTCGCCAACGCGGCCCGCCACGTTCGGCATGCCGTACACGCGGCCATTGCGTGCCAAGCGGCCCGTCAGGTCGTAAGGTGGCGTGTTCGGCAGAGCGAGGCCGGTCAGCGGATAGAGGTCCGCCAGATCGGCGCCAGTGGCTTCGACATCGGCGTGCCAATAGCTGAAATCGAACGGCCGGGTGATGGCGCCGTTGGCTAGGATATGTGTGTCGCCGGCGTGCACGTCGGCGTGGAAGCGATAGGGCTGGTCGCGCCGCACATTCAACAGCGGCGCGCCGGTGAGTTCGATGGTGAAAGGCTCGTTGTTGATCTTGCCTTCGCCATTGAGCGCGAACTGGCCTGGATCGCTCCGGCCTTTGCTCTCCCGCGTCGTGAATGTCGCTTCGAGCACCATGTTGCGCCTGTCGTCTTCCAAGCGCATGCGGCCCTCGTTGAGCGAGAACTCGCGGATGGCAGGCAGGTTGAAGGGCTTGCCGCGCACGGACGGATCGGATGGCGACCAGTTGGAAACGCCTTCGGCGCTCCGATAGAGCGAGACATCGGCGCCGTTGAGATCAAGCCTGACGAAATCGAAGCGCCCGGCGAACAGCGGCAACCAGCGCACCGCCGCCTCGGCTTCGTTCACTACCGCGAACTCGCCGCGCTCGCGATAGCGGGGCGGGTTGCCGATATGCAGATCACGCACGCGGATTTCCGGCGTCCATGACCATGGGTGGACGTCGAGGTCGCCGCGGATGACGATTTCGCGCCCGGTGGCCGCGGAGGCCATGCGCGCAATCGGGCCGCGCAGCGCGTTCCAGTCGGCGAAGGTGAGGAACAGAACGAAGGTCGCGGCCAGCACGCCGAACGCGCCCCCCATCCATATGCCGATCCATTTCCATGGCGCCGCCGCCGTCGTGCGCCAAGCACGGCGCACGGCTTCCCGGCCGCGCCCGGCCTGGCGCGCGATCCGCGCGCCCAGCGCGGCGAAGCGATCGCGAAAGGAGGGATGCGGACCTTCCATGGAACACTGACGCAACGCCGCCCCTGCGCGTGCGTTCCGTCAATGCGGCGCCGCTTACAGCCTTAATTCGTCGAAACTTATTCTGATCCGCTGCGCCATGGGCGACCGGCAAAAAATTCGCCGCGGCGCTGTTAAACGCCGCGGCGGCCCAGGGCAGGGCTTGTGTTCCGCGTTAGGCGCCGGCTTCGGCCAACAGACCGCGCGAGGCGGCTTGTTTCTTCATCGCCTTCTGCAGCTTTTCGAACGCGCGCACCTCGATCTGGCGCACACGCTCGCGGCTGACGCCGTACTGCACTGACAGTTCTTCCAGCGTCGCCGGTTCATCCTTCAAGCGCCGCTCCTGGATGATGTGGCGCTCGCGTTCGTTGAGTTCACCCATCGCCTCCTGCAGCAGCGACATGCGCTCGCCGAATTCCTCAGTTTCGGCCAGACGCGTTTCTTGCGTGCCTTCGACTTGATCGTCGGCGAGCCAATCCATCCATTCGCTGTCGCCTTCGCCGCCTGCGCCGCCGATCGGCGCGTTGAGGCTGGCGTCGCCGCCGCCGCTCATGCGGCGGTTCATGGAAATGACTTCATCCTCAGTGACGGCCAGTTTGTGCGCGATCGTCGCCACTTGATCGGGCTTGAGGTCGCCTTCCTCGAGCGCGGCCATCTCGCCCTTCATGCGGCGCAGATTGAAAAAGAGCTTTTTCTGCGCGGCGGTGGTGCCCATTTTCACAAGCGACCAGGAGCGCAGGATGTATTCCTGGATCGAGGCGCGGATCCACCACATGGCGTACGTCGCCAGGCGGAAGCCCTTGTCCGGGTCGAATTTCTTGACCGCCTGCATGAGGCCGACATTGCCTTCGGAGATCACTTCCCCGATCGGCAGGCCATAGCCCCGGTAGCCCATCGCGATCTTGGCGACGAGCCGCAGGTGGGACGTGACGAGTTTGTGCGCGGCTTGCGTGTCGCCGTGTTCCTGCCAGCGCTTGGCCAGCATGAATTCCTGTTCCTTGGCGAGCATGGGAAACTTGCGGATCTCGGAGAGATACCGCTGCAGGCCTTGCTCTGGGCTGAGTGCAAGCGTGAGCGCGGTTGATGCCATGTTGTTGTTAGAACCCCTCCTCAGGGCGGTCTGTTGGTATGCCTCTCCAGTACGCGCAAGAGGGCAGGCCGGTTGCCGCCACGGCCCCTAATATAGGGACCCGTTCAAGCCCTCGCCGTGACAGGCGTTAGGCAATTCTTAGCGAAAGAACATAACAGGAACGTACCGATTCGGCAAGCGAAACGAAATCAACCGCTGGAATCGGCGTCCGGAACGTTTTGAGATGGGCCCTAAACCTGGGGGTTCAAGACCGCTCGGCCGGCTGGTCCGGTTGCCCGAACGTCTCCGCCAGCGCCCACAGGCAAAGCGCTACGGTCAGCCCGGCGAGGCCCCAGCGCACGACCAGGTCCGTCAGGCTCAGATAGACCGGCGTGGCCGCGTCCATAATCTGGATTGAGGCGGCGTGGGTCTGGCCGTTGCCGGGATCGGGCATCCGCGGCAGCGAATGGAACATCCGCACTTCATTCAGCGCAAACAGCGCCAGGCCGCCGACAGCGGCGAGCACGCGCTCGGCGTTGGGAAAGATCGACATGAGGTAACCGCCCGTAGTCTTGCAGCGATGGGAAGGTAGTGGAGTTGTTGCCGCAGCGGGAGATGGCGGCTGCAGTTCCCCGCAGCAGAACTCAGAGTCTGCGCAATACCGCCAGCAGCGCCCCGATGTCGTCCGGCAGCGCGCTCTCGAAGCGCAGCTCCTCACCCGTTACCGGATGTTTGAACCCGAGCACAGCCGCGTGCAGCGCCTGGCGCGGAAAAGCCCCAACGGCCGCCGCTGCTTCTTCGGCGTGCGGTCCTTCCGCCTTGAACGCACGCTGCTTGCCGTAAAGTGGATCGCCGACGAGCGGACAGCTCAGATGCGCCAGATGGGCGCGGATTTGGTGCGTGCGCCCCGTGTGCAGCCGGCATTCCAATAGCGCCGCCGCCGCGCGTCCCGCCGCTGCGCCGCTTTGCTGGCCGTAACTCTCGACCGTCCAGTAGTCCGTGATCGCCGCCTTACCCGCTTCGGTGTCGGGATTGCGCGCGACGACGTACTTGCGCCGGTCTTCGCTCGACCGCACCAAACGGTTCTCGATCCGCGCGCTTCGCTCCTTCGGCGCCCCGCGCGTCACGGCGTAATACACCCGCTCCAGATCGTGCTTCGCGAACAGCTTGGCCAAGCCCGCATGAGCGGCATCGTGTTTGGCGACAACGACGAGCCCCGTCGTGTCCTTGTCGATGCGATGCACGACGCCCGGGCGCGCCACGCCGCCAATCCCCGATAGGCTGTCGCCGCAATGCGCGAGCAAGGCGTTCACCAGCGTGCCGCGCATCGACCCCGGCGCCGGATGCATCGCCATCCCGCTCGCCTTGTCCACCACGATCAGATGCTCGTCTTCGAACACGATGTTGAGCGGCAGTTTCTCGGGCTGCGGCGCCGCCGGCGCCGGCGGCGGCAGCGTCAGCTCGTAACGTGCACGCGGACGCGGCTTATCTTTCGCATGCGCCACCGGTACGCCGTCGACGCGGAGCTTTCCCGCGCCAATCAGCCCTTGTACGCGCGAACGGGAGAGGTCCGGCCATAGCTTCGCCAGCCACGCATCCACGCGCTCGCCCGCGCCTTCCGCCGGGGCGACCGCGACGCGCACCTCGCCGTCCTCAGATTCCTCGTCCTCGCCGCTCATTGCGCCCTCTTAGCCGCTTGCGCAGGTCAGGCCAGACCTCATAGTGCGGCTGGGGAGACGGACCGATGAGCCAACGGGGATGGACGCGCCGCGGGGCGCTCGCCGCAGCAACCGGCGCGGTCGCTGCATGCACGCAGAACGTCGACACGCCTGCCTATGAGGGCGCCGTCGCCTTCAATCACGGCGTCGCCTCGGGAGATCCGACGCTCAACAAAGTCGTCATCTGGACGCGCGTGTCGCCGGAGAACCCTGGCCCGGTGCCGGTGCGCTGGATCGTGGGGCGCGACCGCGAACTCACTGACGTGGTCAAGACCGGCGTCATCGAAACCACCGAAGCTCGCGACTACATTGTGAAGGCCGATGTCACCGGGCTCCGCCCGGGTGCTCCGTACTTCTACGGCTTCCGCGCCGGGTCAGCGGAAAGTCCAATCGGCAAGACCCGCACGCTGCCGCGTGGCGACTTGGATCAACTTAAGCTCGCAGTCGTCTCCTGCGCCTCGTATCCGCATGGCTTCTTCAACGCGTATGCTGCGCTCGCTGAGCGCGACGACATCGACGCCGTCATCCATCTCGGCGATTACATCTACGAATACGGCCTCTCCGGCTTTGGCGGCGACACCGCCATCCAGCTCGGCCGCGTGCCATCGCCGGAAGTTGAGTGCACGCGGCTGGCCGACTATCGCGCCCGCCATGCGCAGTACAAAACCGAAGCCGAACTGCAAGCCGCGCACGCGATCGCGCCATGGATCGTCGTCTGGGACGATCACGAGACGGCCAACAATTCCTTCGCTACCGGCGCGGAGAACCACAACGAAGGTGAAGGGCAGTGGGCCAACCGCAAGCAGGCGGCGCTGCAAGCGTATTACGAATGGATGCCGATCCGCGACCCGCAGGCGGGCGCCGCGTTCGAAGCCATCAACCGCGCGTTTCAATTCGGCAATCTCGCCTCGCTCGTGATGGTCGAAACGCGTTTACTCGCGCGCACGCAGCCGCTCGACTACAATGCGCAGCTGCCGATCGAGATGCAGCGCTGGAATTTCACCAATCCCAGCGCGCCGGTGGCGCTACGCG
Organism: Caulobacteraceae bacterium; assembly: GCA_052387215.1. Classification (GTDB taxonomy): domain Bacteria; phylum Pseudomonadota; class Alphaproteobacteria; order Caulobacterales; family Aquidulcibacteraceae; genus Vitreimonas. The sequence goes on along the minus strand of JBQTJK010000040.1, from coordinate 36,235 downwards.
ATGGCGAGCCCGATGTCCCGGCGACGCAGCTGCTGCCGCGCATCTACGAAACTGTGCGCGGCGAATTGCGTCCGGTGCTCGATTGGCGCCGTGCGCAAAGCCTCGTCGTCGATCCGAAGAACCTGCCCGCCGGGTTCTTCATCGCGCCCGACGTGCCCGCGCTCAACACACTTCTAAGTGCGCCGGATCGTCAGCTCATGGGTGCGGCGCAAGAGCAGTGGCTGGCTGACGAACTCCGCCACTCCGTGCAAAGCGGCGCGACCTGGCAAGTGCTCGGCAATCAGATCCTGATGGCGCCAGTCAACGCGCCCGACCTCTCCGACACGCCGCCGCAGCTCGCCGACGCACTTGAGCGCCTGCTTCCCGGCGTGAAGCAGCAATTGAAGCTCACCCGCTTTCCATTTCCGCTGAACACCGATTCATGGGACGGCTATCCGGCTGCGCGCAGCCGGGTGCTCGGCGCCATCCGCGCCGCCGGCGGCAACGCGCTTGTTCTCACCGGCGACACCCACACCGCTTGGGCCAATGAAGTGAATGACGCGCAAGGTCGCGTCGCCGCCGAGTTCGGGACGACTTCGATCACATCTCCAAGCGACGGCGACTATTTCGCCCCGTTCAACATTGACTTCGCCGCTGGCGTCCGCGCCCGCAACCCGCATGTGAAGTTCACCGATCCGTTGCACCGCGGCTTCCTGGTGCTGACGCTGACGAAAGAACAGGCGCTGGCGGAATTTTTTGCCGTCTCCACCATTCAGACCAAGGAGTACGAGAACACACGCACCGCGGCCTTCGTGGTAAGGTCCACGCCCGAGCCCGGCACAGGAGAAATCGCCCCAGCTTAGGCCCCGAGGCGCTTCCCATCGCGTGTTCCCGTGCTAGGGTGGCGCTTGCCAAAGCCCCGGGGGGAGGCATGAGCACGCAATCCACATTCGACGCTATGGCGCCAGCCGACAACGCGTTCGAGTCCTGGGCGCGCTCCTTATGCGAATTCGTGATCCGCGCAGCGATCCTGCCGGTCACACTGTTCTTCACTAAACCCAGCGCGCTGCTGCGCGCCACGGAAACGGGCGAGTACCGGCCGCTGCCGTCACCGTTCCTGCTCGCGCTCATCACCGGAGTGGTGATGTCCGGCGTCACCAGCAACATCTCCAAGTTCAGGCTCGAGCCGGAGCCAGCTGAGGCGGGCGCAGCGGCGGGTGGGGACGCTCTCGGCGCAAGTTCGGAATTCTTGCGCGGCGTTGTCGACTTCTACATGTCGATGAATGGCGTCAATACCATCCTCTACGCCATTCCCTACGTCTTCGTGCTGTGGGCGATGTCCGGTCTCATTTCGCTGTCCATGTTCCGCGGCATCCGGACGGCTGAAGCGCTGATGACGGCGATCTCTCTCAGTCTCTCGGCATTAGTCGAACTCACCATCTTGCTGGTGGGCGTGAGCTTGGTGGTGAATGAGTCCGAACAGACTCTGGTCGCGGTACTGACTGTGGGCTTTCTCGTTTACACGCTTGTCATCGCAATCAAGCTGATCCGATTTCTGTTTGTAATCCGAAAGGAGCGGGGCTCGCACTTGATCGGCGCGATTTTCGCCGCTTTCCCGGCTTTGCTCATCGTCAGTTTGGCGGGACTGATCGGCGCGGCGCTCTCGTTTGGCGTCTATATGCAGCGCGGCTACATCGCCGAGGCCATCGCTTACCAAGGTACCGAAGCCTATTACGAGGGTCAGGAAAGCATGGCGCTTGGCGACTATCCGGCCGCCATCGCCGCTTACGACCGAGCGATCGCGGCCAATCCGAGCGCGGAGGCCTACAACAGCCGCTGCTGGGCGCGCGCGGTTTGGGGACAAGAATTGGATCTGGCGCTAGAGGACTGCAACGCGTCGCTGCAGCTCGCACCTGACTCGCGATACACGCTGGACAGCCGTGCGCTCGTCAGGCTGCGCATGGGCGATTTCGAAGGCGCGGTCGCTGATTACGACGAAGCGCTCCGCATCGACCCTGCTTACGCGCACGCGCTCTACGGGCGCGGCATCGCGAAACTTCGGCTTGGCAGAACCGAGGAAAGCCAGGCGGATCTGAGCGCGGCGCTCGCAATCGACCCTTCGCTGGAACAGATCTTCGCCAGTTATGGCGTGACGCCCGCAGCTGAGCCGCAGGATCCGCGCATGATGCAACGGGGTGCGCCCGACCCGCGCGCCTCTTGAAGCGGCATGGTGACGAAGACCAATAACGGCTGGAAGACGTGCTCGCGCGGGCACAAGTATCGCGGCGCCGGCCCGTGTCCGATCTGCTATCCCGGCAAGGCGAAGAAGAAGAAGAAGCGCTAGCTGGGCTTCCTGATCGGTGCGGTCTCGATCGCACGCGTGAGCGTTTCGGGTGCTATTTCATGCAGCGGCTGTTCGCGCAAGGCGCTCATTAGCGCCGCGTGCACGAGATAGTTGGACGCGTTCAAATCGGCGCCGGAATCAAGCGCGCGTGTGCGCAACGCATCGGCGAGGGAGATGAATTGCTCGGCGTTCATGTGAAACAGTCTCAACGGATTCGGTGACTCCATCGTGACTCCGCTGCGACGATAGTGTGGCGCTCGAAATTGTAATGTGGCGCTCAGCTTTTTGCTGCGCCGAGCCGATTAACGTTTGCGCCCGGATGCATCAGCGCGTCGAGTTCGCGTGACGGCACGCCAAGCAGCCATTCCTGCACCAATTCGCCGAAAACCGGCGCGTATTTGAAGCCGTGACCTGAACACGCGGAGAACAACAGCACACGTTCCGTCGCTGCGCTGGGCACGATCAAGAAATTCTCGTCTGGCGTCACGGTGTACAGGCACCGCTGCATCCGCACTGGCTTCGGATTATGCTTTGGCAACAAAGGCGCGACGTGTTCGCTCAACATCGCGGCGTCCGTATCATCGGGTTCACGCACATTGTCGGGCTCAGTAGCGCCGCCGACCGCATGCAGCCCGACCTTGTAGAGCCCGCGCGGCGCCGGCATGCCAAACACGCCGACATCGTTGTCGGCGCAGATGACCGGCAACGGCCGCGGCGTTTCCGTTTCGAACCAGCCGACAACGCGCCGCTTCACGTCGAGCTTGCCGGCGAATTCCGGCGTCAGCTTACCGGCCCAAGCGCCGGAGGCGACGATGACCGCGTCGAAGCTCTTCACCTCGCCGTCTACCTTGAGGTTCAAACTTTCGATCGGCGCCTCCACGCGCATGCGGTGGAACAGTTTGGCGCCCCAGCGCGGCGCTTGGCGCAACAGGAACGCGCGCGCTGCGTCAGCGGCGATGACGCCGACGTCGTCTTGTCGGAACACGTCCCACTCGTAGGGCATCGCGATGTAGCCCCGTGTCAGCGGATGGATCGCATCGCCACGCAATAGCGCGGCCGGCTTGCGGCTCAGACGTTGGCACGCCGCCACGAACGGCGAACCGCGCGGGCCAGCCATCAGCCCACCTGTCCATTCGATCAACGGCTGGTCCGCCAAGCCTTCCCACGTCCGCCACGCAGCGCCGGCGCGCCGCGCCAGCGCGACATAGGTTTCACCTTCGCCAGGCGTCATGCGCATGATCCGGGTGTCGCCGTGCGAAGAGCCCAGCTCGTGCATCGGCTCGAACTGTTCGAACCCCGAGACGTCGTGGCCCGCCAGCGCCAGTCGAGCGCTGATGCTCAGCCCCGCTATGCCAAGACCGACGACGGCGACCTTCATTTCGCCTCTCTACGCGGGATTGCTGGGTCGCGCAAAACGGCTAGCGTCGGCGGGCATGAGTCTCAAGGACAAGATCAAGGCGCAGGTGGCCGCGTTCGATGCTTGGGCGCGGCCCTGGGCGGAGCGGTCCAAATGGAACGGCTTGGCCCACGAGTTCCTGCTGTTCGGACTGAAACAAGCGTGGGCGTGCCTGTTCGGCGGCGCGATGATTGTGCTCTTGATCGGCACACATCTTCTTTGGCCCGACGACGCGCCGATCGCGCGCTACGATTTCCTCGTCATCGCCGCCGTCGCCATCCAGGCATTGCTGCTGGCTACCAAGCTCGAACGCTGGGAGGAGGCGCTCGTCATTCTGATCTTCCACGTCGTCGGAACGATCATGGAAATCTTCAAGACGGCGCAAGGCTCGTGGATCTATCCGGAGGACAACATCCTGCGCATCGGCGGCGTGCCGCTCTTCTCCGGGTTCATGTATGCCTGCATCGGCTCTTACATCGCCCGCGCCACGCGGCTGTTTGGGCTGAAGCACATCAACTACCCGCCGCTTTGGACGACGTGGCTTCTGGCCATCCTCGCCTACATCAACTTCTTCACCCACCATTTCACTATCGACATCCGCCTCGGCCTCTTCGCCTTCTCCGCGCTCATTTTCGGCCGCGCGTGGTTCGTGTTCACGCCCGACCGCACGCCGCGCCGCCTGCCGATGCTCGCAGGCTACGTGCTGGTGGCGCTCTTCATCTGGATCGCGGAGAACGCCGGCACCTTCGCCGCCGCCTGGGTCTATCCGAGCCAGCGCGACGGCTGGCACGTCGTGCCGATCGAAAAGATGGGTGCGTGGTATCTCCTCATGCTGCTGAGCTTCGTGCTCGTCAGCGTCGTGCACAAACCCGGACGTATGAGTGAAGCAGAGTTTGCGTCGCTCCAGCCTTCACAAACGCGAGAGTTGGCCGCTGGACCCATCACGACGGAGTGAGATGTCGTTTGCCGCGATTGCGGCGCGCGCTGAAGCTCAACAAGCTTGAAGCATCACTCGGGAGGGTTTGATGTTTCGGCCTTTGATGTTCGCGGCGGCCTTGGTCGTTTGTGCTTCGCCTGCATTCGCGCAGGACGACGAGGAGGAGATCGTCGTCACCGGTTCGCGCCTGCAAATCTATGACGGCTGGGCCGTGCCGCACACGTTCATCACCCGCCGGGCGGATTTCGGCGTCGTCGAAGTGGAAGTGAGGAACGACACCCGCGCCGCTGACGCGCGCCGTACGGAAATGATCGACGCCTTGCGCCGCCTGGAAGCGGGCGCGCGGCGCGCCGGCATGACGCTTGTCATCGTTGACGACGATATCGGGCTCGTGCGTCCCTACACGCAGGCCGCGGCGGAGCTCTTGATCGGGCCCGGTCAACGCTCTGACACCAGCTATCTTGTCGTAAGGCTGCGCACGCCGGTCACGGCGAACGACACTCTCGAAACCATTCACCAGCGTGTGGAGCGCCTTGTCGCCGATACGCCCAAGCCGGGCCGCGTCGAAATGACCGTCGACGAGACCGATCTATCGATGGTCAATCTTGAGCAATATCGCGGCGAGATGCTGCGCGCCATTCTCGCCGAGGGGCGCGATCTCGCGCGGGATTTCGGCGGCGCTCAGGCCGTGGAGCTTGGCGGTCTGGAGAGCCAGGTGGCGTTCAAGCGCACAGGCGATCTCGATCTCGTGCTATTCCTGCCCTACACGCTGACAGCAAGCCTCGCGGCTCAGCCGTAGCCGGCCAGCTTCAAGAACCGGTTGCGCAGCTCCGCGTCTTCCTTAAACGCGCCGGTGAACTGTGTCGTCACCGTCGTCACGTCCTTGTGGTGGACGCCTCGCGTAGACATGCACTGGTGCTCAGCGTCGATCAGCACCGCGACACCGCGCGGCTTCAGCGTCTCAGTGATCGCCTCGGCGATCTGGGACGTCATCGTCTCTTGCGTCTGCAGGCGCTTCGCGAAAATCTCAACCACGCGCGCGATCTTGGAAATGCCGACAACGGCCTCGGTCGGCAGGTAGGCGACGTACGCCTTGCCCAGGAACGGGGCCATGTGATGTTCGCAATGGCTCTCGACGTCGATCTTCTTCAGCATGACGATGTCATCATAGCCGTTGACGTCCTCGAACATGCGCGTGAGTTCGCTGGCCGGACACTGATCGTAGCCGGCGAACCATTCGCGGTAGGCCTCGACCACGCGATGTGGCGTGTCCTTCAGGCCTTCGCGATCCGGGTCGTCGCCGGCCCATGCGATTAGCGTGCGCACAGCTTCCATGGCCGCTTCGCGCGAGGGCCGCTTCTGCTCCGCCTCTTGAGGCGAGCGCCACTTCAGAATCTCACTCATAGGGAGGACAGGTCCTTAGTCTGAGGGACGGAGGTCGAGCCGGGAGGGTCCCCTAACGGAGCACCAGGACTTAACGCCCGCCCGAAATTCACCTCAGGCGACGGGGCCCATGCGGCCCCAAACGGATATGGAGTGTAGCACAAGCTCCCGCTAGAACCCAGCCGGCATGAATATCCAACTCACCAACACGTTGACGCGGCGAAAAGAGCCGTTCGAGCCCGCCGATCCCAAGCGGGTGACGATGTATGTCTGCGGCCCGACGCTTTACAGCGCCCCTCATATCGGCAACGCCCGTCCGCCGGTCGTGTTCGACGTGCTGTTTCGGCTCCTGCGGCTTCAGTACGGCGATGATGCCGTCATCTACGCCCGCAACTACACCGATATCGACGACAAGATCATCGCCGCCTCACTCAAGAGCGGCGAGCCGATCGACACCATCACGGCGAAGATCGCGCGCATTTACGAAGCCGACACGGGCGCGCTCGGCGTACTGACGCCGACCTTGACGCCGCGCGCCACCGAAAACGTGTCGGCAATGATCGCCGTGATCGAAAAACTGATCGCCAATGGCGCGGCCTACAAGGTGTCGAGCGGCGTCTATTTCTCCGTCGCCGCCGACGACGATTACGGCAAGCTCTCGCGCCGTGCCCAAGACGATCTCAAAGCCGGCGCGCGTGTCGAAGGCGAAGACGACAAGCGTCATCCGTCCGACTTCGCGCTGTGGAAGACCTCGAAGCCCGGCGAACCTTCATGGGAGGCGCCGTTCGGGCAGGGCCGCCCCGGCTGGCACATCGAGTGCTCGGCGATGATCGAGGAACTCGGCTCGCCGATCGACATTCACGGTGGCGGCGTCGACCTCATCTTCCCGCACCACGAAAACGAAATCGCCCAGAGCGAAACCGCACACGGCCATCCTTTGGCGCGCGTGTGGATGCACAACGGCTTCCTCACCATGGACGCGACCAAGATGTCGAAATCGCTGGGCAACATCGTCACGCCGCGCGAGTTACTGGAGCAGGGCTGGCAAGGCGAAACCATCCGCTGGGCTTTGCTGAGCGCGCACTACAAGGCGCCGTTGGATTGGAGCGATGATCTGCTGAAGCAGGCCCAAGCCAGCCTCGATCGCCTCTACGGCGCTGTGCTGCGCTTGAAGGACGAGCAGGCGCCCCCCGCCGAAGCGCCAACTGCCTTCGTCGAAGCGCTCGCCGACGATCTCAACACGCCCGCAGCCATCGCCGAACTCTCCGCGCTCGCCACCACCGCCAACATCGCCAAGACAGCCGCCGAGCAAGCGAAGGCGAAGGCCGAACTGCTCGCCGCTGCGAACCTGCTCGGCGTGCTGCAAGGCGATCCCGAACACTGGTTCCGCGCCAGCTTCGGCGATGAAGCCGCCGAGATCGATGCGCTCGTCGCCGAACGCGTCGCCGCCCGCGCCGCAAAGAACTACGCCGAGTCCGATCGCATCCGCGACGCGCTTGCAGAGCGCGGGGTCGAAGTGATGGACAGTGCCAACGGCAGCACATGGCGGCGGAAAGGATAGAAGAGTCCTTAGTCTTTAGCGTCATCCCGGCCGGAGGCGCGAAGCGCCGTAGAGCCGGGACCCAGAGCGGCACGCTCAACCTTCTGGGTCCCGGCTCGCCCTTCGGTCGGCCGGGATGACGCTAGTTTGGGAGGTCAGACGAGATCCAAGAATAAATCCCGCCACGTTGGATTGAGGTCTTCAATCAGCTTGAGTTTCCAAGCGCGTCTCCATCGCTTGATCTGCTTCTCGCGTTTGATTGCTTCAATCATGTACGCGTGCTGTTCGTACCAAACGAGTAGACGGCAACCATACTTCTGCGTGAAGCCTTCTATTTGCCCTTCACGGTGCAGCTGAATGCGCGGCACGAGATCGCTGCTGACGCCGGCGTACAGCGTGCCGTTCCGCTTACTGGCAAGGATGTACACGGCGATGAACTGATATCGCGTCACGGTAGATCTCGCCTCGGTTCCTACCACTCAGCAGCCTGCGGCCGCCAGATGCGCCAAAGCCTGAGCCGGGTTATCGTCTCCCCTCACGCGGAGGCTTCACATGCATCGCCGGTCCTTGCTTCTATCCGCCACTGCGCTCGCGCTCTGCGCCTGCGCCGCGCCGGTGACATCCACGCCACCGCCGGGTGAACCCACCACGCCACCGCCCGTCGATCCCTCCGACACCGACTTCGACACCGCGCTTTATCGCGCTGTCGCCGCCGCGCCCGGCAATCAGTTCGTCTCACCCTACAGCGTGGCCAGCGCCTTTGCGCTGGTCTATCCCGGTGCTGCCGGCGCAACTGCAACCGAGATCGCGCAGACGTTCGGTTTCGATGCTTCGGCTGCCGCCGAGGCGCAGCAAACCCGCGCGCTCGCGCAATCGCTGCAAAGCCAAACCGGCGGCAGCCAATTCATCGTCGCCAACGCCGCCTGGGTCGAGCGCACCATGTCGCTCAGGCCAGAGTATGCGCGCACGATCCGCGAGGAGCTGGCCGGCACGATCGAGCCTGTCGACTTCATCCGCAATCAGCCCGCCGCGCTTCGCCAGATCAACGCCTGGGCTGCGCGCGAGACGCACGACCGCATCACCGAGATTCTAACCGTGCCTGATCCGCTGCGCCGCCTCGTACTCACCAACGCGGTCTATTTCAAAGGCAAATGGAGTGATCAATTCCGTGCCAACGATACCCGCGACGGCGACTTCTACACCGGCGCCGCTACGCGCGTGGACGCGCGCCTGATGCGTCAGCTCACCAACGCCCGCTATTTCGACACGCCGACGTTTCAGGCGGCCGAATTCGACTATGACGACGGCGCCTTCGCGCTCGCCGTCTTCCTTCCACGCGAACGCACCGGCCTTGCCCCGTTCGAGCGCGACCTCACCGGCGCGCTTCTCGGCGAATACCTGGACCGGCTTGCCAACGCCGAACGCCCGCGCCTCGATTTGACGCTGCCGAAAGTGGAAATGCGCGCCGACTACACGCTCAACCGCCACCTGCAGGCGATGGGCGTGCGCGCCGCGTTCACCGACGCGGCCGATTTCTCCGCCATCACTGCCGACCAAGCGCTGATGATCAGCGCCGTCATCCACAAGACCTTCCTCGCCATCGACGAAGAGGGCACCGAGGCCGCCGCCGTCACTGCCATCGACATGGTGACTACCGCCGCGCCGCACGGCCCGCCGCCCCCGCCGCCAATCGAGTTCAAGGCCGATCGCCCGTTCTTGATCGTGCTGCACCACAAGCCGACGCGCGCGCTCCTCTTCCTCGGCCGCATCGCGACGACAGCGGACTAGAGCGTCTGCTAGTTGCCCATTCTTGACGCCAGAGAGGACGGATCTTCCATCTCTGATAAACGCAATCTGCGCCGCGCCCGGCGGGATGTGGATGTCGCGCAACGTAGCGCAAGTTACGCGCGCCCGGCTCGCGCCGCGGACGCTTTGGTGATGCGGCGAGACGCTGAGGGGCGCACACCGGCGGAGGCTTCTGGGGAGCTGATTATGACATCGCTGCGCAAGCTCACGACATCGGCCGCGCTCGCGGTCGCTTTGCTGCTTCAACCTACGCCGGCCAACGCTCTCGACGTGACGGTCGGTCAGCCGCCGGAGATCGGCTGGGGCCTGCTGGTCGACGCTCTGTCGGACCGTCAACTGAGTGCGAGCGACTTAGTGGGGCCGGCCTTCCAGGCGTTTGGAGCGCGGCGAGTAATGTCATCTCGCAAACCAACATCTGTCGCGAAGCCTACGCGGAGCAAATCAGCGGGAAGGTTCCGCCCTTTGATCTGATCGTCATCCCGTGGCCTTATGTCCTCAAGCGCTACATCGTCGCGATCTTCAGCGCGGACGCGGCCGATCGGGCTGCATGAAACCGATTGTGGTCTGAACCGGTGAGGACCAACCGGCCAATCCTGAAGCGAGCATTCAGAAGCGTCGCGGTAGCGTCTGCTCAGCGCGCCACGATTGCGAACACGATGAGAGCGATTACCGCGAAGATTCCCATTAGTATGAATGCGGGGATGCTGGCGCGCATGACGCCGCCTGGATAAGTGCCCCCGCAAGAAGGGCAAAGGGGAGCGGTGCTGGAGACCTGTTTTCCGCAATGGCGACAGCTTAGTAAGGCCACAGCTTCCTCCCTCGTCAGCGCAAGCATAACACAACGCAATAGCGCCGCAGATGCGGTGACTGCTTCGGCGATTTGCGGACATCACGCCCGCTTCTTCCGCCCGCCTGTCCACACAACGCCCGGAAATCCCCTCAGCGGCCCGAGCTTTTCGCCGAGATACGTCCATTCCCGCAGCTGATCGATGGCGATGTGATAGCGCGGCTCGCGCCCGACGCCGCTCAAGAACAGCGCGCGCGGCACGTTCACGTTCTGCTTGTTGCGCTGGAAGGTCACCGGCGAGCCGCAGGTCGAGCAGAAGCTCCGGACGCCGCCGCGTTCCTTGTCCTCATAGCAGGTGAGATTGTCCTCTCCTTGCAGGAAACGAAACCGGCTCGCCCAGGTACCGACATAGGTCGCATACGCCGCCCCGTGCGCCCGCCGTGTCGGCGCCGAGTGATCGTGCCAGGCCCACCGCGCCGGCACGCCGATTTCCACCACCACCGCGCCGCAGAGGCAGCGCCCTTCGGCGCGCGCTGGCGCGGCGTTGCGGAGTTTTTCCGATGCATTGCTCTTCATGGACCGTTTGTAGCAGGCGCGAGACGCGGGGATAGATGTGGCCGGATCCGACCCCTGAGCGCGCTCGTATGAAGGCTGGAGCGCGCGCCTTCAGGCGCGCATTACCGCAAGCATATCAAGACCAAGCGCACATGCGGGCCTGAAGGCTCGCGCTCCCATTTGCGGGGATAGATGCGATTCAATCCGACCCAGCTGAAACGCGTGTACAATGCCTCCATCGTTTCGTTCCGGAGAGCAGTTGGATCCCTGTTCGAACCAATGACGGAGCGAGGCAGTCGAGCGTGACGCTCCGAAGCGCGCAAGCGCGTAGGAGGGGAAGCCCACAGAGCGCCATAACTTGTGGGAGGACGCACCGGGGATTGCGTGAACAGCGCAACCCGCACGCCATCGGGGACCGCCGGACGGTGTGAAAAACCGCCGTTGAGCGGCCCGGTGAAAGCAGACTGCGGGGACGCGGGTTTTCGCGTCATGAGCGCCGAACCAACGGCGCATTTTTTTCGAGACGCGCGAACCCGCGTCCCCGGAGCCCCGCGACTTTGACTACGACGAAATGAGACGTTTGATCGAGCGCAATCCAGAATTTGAAAAGCTCTTTGTCGCTCGCGGTTTACGCCATCCGCACCCGGAGGTGAGATGGCGAAAGAAGCGGTGAGGCGATCGAGGGCGGTCCAGGGGTTCAGTTCGATTGACGCGAGTTGAGGCGACAGATGGCTGATGCAGCTTGAGACGACGCGTCGGGCGGACCGCGAAATGGGGGCCGCGTAACGGCGTCCGCGCCTCCTCGATGCGGCGCTTTCCCAGTGTGCCCCTGGCTGAGATCATCCCGGCTTGACGACCGGGACCGGCTCAACGCACATGCGGCGCTTGGCGACTATTGGGGGCCCGTAGCTCAATGGTTAGAGCCGGCCGCTCATAACGGTCTGGTTCCTGGTTCGAGTCCAGGCGGGCCCACCGCCCCGTCCTCACCCGTGCGCCGATGAGGAATTGGGCGCTGGGGTTCTAACGAACGCCCGCGGGCTCCACGCCCGGAACATGCGCGAAGGTGGCTAGCGTGTCGGTGTTTCCTGGTGTTGCTACCTCTGGATCGAAGGCGAAAACGCGCGCTCGCGCCGTTGCATTATGAACTGATTGTTTCCCGGACGCGTCGATCCCGCTGTTGGCGGGGTTCACCGCTCTTCTTCGAGTTCGGGATAGGGGATAGCGTGTCCCAAGTGCTTGGCGAGCGCGTTCATCGACAGCATGCGCACGCGCTGCTCGGCGAGTGATTGCTTCGAGGCGCCGGCGCGAATCCATGCGCTGACCCCGCCGGCTTCGGCGACCTCGTCGCGCATGCGCTCGCGTTCTTTCCGCGTCGGCCAGCGTTGGCGCCTCATGGCCAATCCTCGTTGGAATAATCGTAGCGCCAGCGCGGCTTCATGAGATGACGCGCGGCAAGGCAGACGAGGACGCCAAGGCCCAGGGCTTCGAGCGGCTCCGCGCCGTAGCGCCCGGCCAGCCAACCGGCGAGCGCGCCGGCGGCGACGACCGGGGCCCAACGCGCCAACGCGATCGCGATCCAATAGCCGGCTTCCAGAAGGACGATCGCGACCAAGACGAAGAGCGAAACGATCAGCGCTTCCATGGCGGCGCTCCTGGTTTGTGGAGGACCGCGCATTTGCGCGCCGTAGCGCTTGCGCCGCTCGTATTGCGAGAGCGCTTTGCCGTTAAGGCGCTTCACCTTCCAGATCGCCTTGATGTCGCGGAGCGTTTTGACCTTGTGGCACTTAGCGCACATCAACTGATCGGGCTTGGCGCGCCGCCACGTGCTGGGCGTCGAGTGTTCGCCGATCAGGTCTTCGCTCTCTTCGCAATCCTCGACGCAGCAAGTTCCGTTCTGCTTTTTCAGCAGCGCTTCGTATTCGCGTGCGGTGAGGTAGAGCCGGCCCATGCGAGCAGCGCCTTCTCGTTGGATGAGATGGAGGGCGCTGATGTCTCGACGAGAATGGCCGGTAGCTCGGCCAAACGGTCCCGGAGAACAAAAGAAGCACGGATTGACCGGAAAGGCAAGCGGTTGCGTTGCTCGGGCTGGGCGTTTGGGCGAACCCGCGCGCTGTCGCGCGCGGGACGCGCTCTCGTGAACCGAGCCGCGCGTGGCTCGCGCGTCTCGGCGCTTCGCGCTTCGATCGCTTTCGCGCTATTGGCCAAATCGAAGCTTGTCTACGCGGAGCGCTGCGCTTGATACCTCAGAAACGGAGACATGTTAAATGCCGCTTGTTGATCCGCTGCCGCTTGGCGCAGATTCCGAAACCGCCGAACTCGCGCGCTTCTTCAATACGACATTGGGATTTCCGCCCAACAGCGTTCTCACCATGCAGCGCCGGCCCGAAATCGCGCGCGCCTTCATCGCGCTCAACAAGGCGGTGATGGACAATCATGGCAGGATCACGAGCGAGCAGAAACGGCTGGTCGCGCTCATCGCATCGCAAGCCGCCGGGTGCCTCTATTGTCAAGCCCATACGGCCTGGCGGCGGAGCGATTTGGCGCAAGCCAAGCGCGGATCGAAGCGCTTTGGAGCTATCAGCACAGTGATTTCTTCACCGATGCCGAAAAAGCCGCGTTCGATCTGGCGCTGGCGGGCGCGACACAGCCAAGCTCCATTGACGACGCGCTGATCACGCGGGTTCGCGGCTATTGGGACGAAGGTGAGTTGGTCGAGCTGATGGGCGTCATCTCCCTGTTCGGGTTCCTCAATCGCTGGAACGATGGGATGGGCACGGTTATCGAGCCGGCGGCGCAAGACGCTGGGAGGCGGAGCCTGAGTGCAGTGTCATGGCGTCCAGGCAAACACGGCGCTGATGAAGGCGACGCATAACTTAACGTGTTGTTTCGCGCTGCCGCTGCCTCGATGCGTTCGCGTGCGTGCCCGCAGACAGTGATGGCATTGCCTACCGTAGAGGGCGTCAGCGAACGCCCTCTACCGATGCTGTTGAAAAACTCGCTTGCGGCCTGGCGCTTGATTTTCGTCGATTTGAATTTGCAAGGGAGCGATCTCATTGGAAGCCGGCGCCAACGCGCCACGAAGCTCCTGGGCGAGATTTTCGGCATCTGCCGCGATCCCTTCGTGTCGATGATGCGCAATGCGGTTCAGCAGGCAAGCAAAATTTCGCGTCTCGCCGAAATCGGAGTTTTTCAACAGTATCTACCGTTTGTCGCCGTTCAGCTTTGCGGCGGCATGAGCACCGTATCGACGACGTGAATGACGCCGTTGGATTGAAGCACGTCCGCGATAGTGACCGTCGCCGCGCCACCAGCTGCATCAGTGACAGTTACGCCGCTGCCTGATTGGGTCACCGTGAGCGTCGCGCCCTGCGCAGTTGTGAGCACCGCGCGGCCGTTGCCGGCGCGCACGCGCTGCGCCAAGTCCGCCGACGTCAGCCGCCCTGGGACAACATGATAGATCAGGATGCGCGTCAGCGTGGCGCGATTGGCGGGCTGGACCAAGGTGTCCACCGTGCCGGGCGGGAGTTTATCGAACGCCGCATTTGTCGGCGCAAAGACGGTGAAAGGGCCGGGCCCCGATAACGTCTCCACCAAGCCCGCCGCCTGGACTGCGGCGACGAGCGTCGTGTGATCGCGGGAGTTGACGGCGTTCTCGACGATATTGCGCGAGGGATACATGGGCGCGCCGCCAACCGTCACACTGCGTTCGCCGCTTGCGGCGCTCGCCCCGCCGTCGCCGGACCCATGCATGGTGCAGCCGCCGATCAACAAAGCCGCACTCAGTGCAGCCAAAGCAGCGATTGATGTTTTCGCGATCATGAAGACCTCCACTGGACGCGCAAACGGCGTCTGCTGAGGTACGCGCTCTGCGAAGGCGTAGATCATCGCGCGAAGCGGGTTCCGTGATGCGAATCTCCGCACCGCGCCGCAACGGCGCCTGTGCGAGCGCCTTTAGTCTGCGCTGTTGGGCGTGAAGCTCAAAGCCGCGCCATTGTTGCAGTAACGCAGACGGCTTGGGCGAGGCCCGTCATCGAAGAGGTGTCCCTGGTGGCCGAGGCATCGGGCGCAATGATATTCGGTGCGCACCATGGCGAAGCCGCGGTCGACGCGGGTTCCGACATGACCGTCTATGACCTGAAAAAAACTCGGCCAACCGGTCCCGGAATTGTACTTCCAATGTGACTGGAAGAGCGGCAAGGCGCAGCCCCCGCACGCATAGACGCCCGCTCGCCGCTCGCCATTCAGCGGACTCGAGAAAGGAAGCTCCGTATGATGGCGCCGCAGAATGTTATAGGCGCTGG
Source organism: Caulobacteraceae bacterium (assembly GCA_052387215.1). Lineage (GTDB taxonomy): Bacteria > Pseudomonadota > Alphaproteobacteria > Caulobacterales > Aquidulcibacteraceae > Vitreimonas. The sequence continues at coordinate 21,207 of JBQTJK010000040.1, read as the reverse complement.
ACGTGAGGCGCCGGCGCCATTCTTGTTCGCTTAACCGCCGTTCAGGCGCGCTGGAGAAATCCAGCGTCTGCGCCGACGCGCTCCCGAGCATTGTGACAAGCAGGGCGCCGGAAAGCGCGCCGCGTCGCATGAGGTCCATGAGCGCTTGTACGCGCGGTGACAGCCTTTGGTTTCACACAAGTCGTGCGAGTCGATGACCCCTCTGCATCCGCCGATTGCTCTCGCGCGTAGTTTCTCGGGAATACTGGAGCGCTCGCCCATGGCGCGCGCCATTAGCTGGCGGCGCGCATCATGGAGATATTCATCCTCACGGCAGGTGTGTTCCTCGCGTTCGCCAACGGCGCCAATGACAATTTCAAGGGCTTCGCCACGGTCTGGGGATCGAACGCGCTCGGCTATCGCGCAGCGCTTCTCTGGGCGAGCTTCGCCACGGCGGCGGGTAGCGTTGTGTCGGTGGTGTTGGCGAGCGGCCTTACCCGCCAGTTTTCCGGCAAGGGCCTGGTTGGCGACGCGGTCATCGCCGATCCAGCTTTCTTGGCCGCGGTCGCAGCGGGCGCGGCCATCACTGTGCTGGCCGCTACGCGGGCGGCGTTGCCCATATCCACCACCCACGCTCTCATCGGCGGATTGCTCGGAGCGGGGCTTGCCGCGGGCGATGTCAATCTCGGCGCGCTCGCGGCGGTCTTCGTCGCGCCGCTCCTGTTAAGCCCGATCGTCTCGGCTGCCTTTGGCTTTGTCGCGCAGTGGCTCGCCGGTGAGCGCCTGCGCGGACGCGATTGCATGTGTGTCACCCGTGAAGCCGAGTTTGCACCAGCGGCAACGGCCGCAGCGCGCTCACCGAGCATGCAGCGGGCGAGCGCTACCTTCTCAAGTGCTGAAGTTTGCAATCGCTTGCTAGAGACGCAGGTGCGCGTGGCCGCTGGCGCCGTGCTCGACCGCGTGCACATCGCGTCGGCGGCAATTGTATGCTTTGCCCGAAGCACCAATGACACGCCCAAGCTCGCCGCTTTGCTTCTAGTGGCGCAAGGCTTTGGCGGGGCGGGACCCGCGGTGCTGACCGGGGTGGCGATGGTTGCGGGCGGGTTCCTATTTTCGCGCCGCGTCGCCGAGACCATGAGCTTGCGCCTTAATCGCTTGGATCCCGCGCAAGGTCTCACCGCCAATCTTGTCACGGCGACATTAGTCTTGAGCGCTAGTGCGTTTGCGTTGCCGGTCTCAACGACGCACGTGTCAGTTGGCGCGATCGCGGGCGTTGGGGCCCAGGCGCGGACCGTCGACTGGCGAGCCGTGCGCACTGTGTTGGCGTCTTGGGTGGCGACGCTGCCGTTCGCGGCGGTTTGTGCTTGGCTTATCTTTCACGGCATTGGAGGCTAAGCCCATGCTTGCTTTGCATCGAAGGGTGGGGGCGGCGCTTCTAGCGGCGTGCGCGCTTGTGCTTTGGCCCACCATCGCGATGGCCCAATGGAACACCGATGACGAGGCGCGGTTGGAGCGCGGCGAAGCGATCGCGCGTGTGGTTGACGCGGCGGGCCCAGGTGGGCGGGTGCAGGCGGCGATCGACATTGCAGCGCCGCCGGCTCTCGTCTGGAGGGTTATGCTCGATTGTGCACGAGCCCCTCATTATGTTCCGGGCCTTCAATCATGCGCCATAATCGAGCGCGCCGCCGACGGATTGAGCGACGTGCGCGAGCATCGCATACGTTGGCTGGCGCTGCTGCCGACGTTGCGGCTGCGCTTTCGTTCCGAGTATGAGCCCGAGCGCGTGATCCGGGTCAATCGAATCAGCGGCGATCTGGCTTCCATGCAAGGCTCGTGGGTGCTGGAGCCACGCGAAGGCGGGCAGGCGACGCGGCTTCACTATGATTTCTACCTGGCGCCACGCGCGCCGCTGCCGTCTGGCCTTATTCGCGCCGGCATGCGGCGCGACGCGCCGCGCGTGCTGGAGGCGGTGAGGGTGGAGGTCATGCGCGTGTCGCGACCTTGAAGATGCGCATCAGCGTTGTCATTCCGGCTCTCGACGAAGGCGCGCGCATTGGCGCGCTTGTTGCGGCGCTGCGGTCACAAGGTTTCGACGACATTGTCGTCGCCGATGGTGGGTCGCGCGATGAGACGCATGCCGAGGCGCGCGCCGCGGGCGCCGTATTGGTGACGAGTGCGCGCGGCCTCGGGCGAGGCGCTCTTCTTCGTTCACGCGGATTCCAAGCCTCCGCCTGAAGCACGTGTACTGATTAAGGCGGCGCTGGCGCGCCCGGGTGTCAGCGCCGGGTGTTTCAGGCTCGCCTTCGATGACGCCCACCCCTTGCTCAGGGTCTATGCCTTCATGAGCCGTATCAACACGAGCGCTTTTACCTATGGCGATCAGGGTCTGTTTGTGACGCGAGAGACCTACGACCAGATCGGCGGTTATCGCGATCTACCGCTTTTTGAGGATGTTGAGATTCTTCAGCGGCTGCGCCGGGCCGGGCGGATTGCGAAGCTCAGTGCGCCGATGACCACTTCGGCGCGGCGGTTTCTGCGCGATGGCGTGGCGCGGCGCGAGTTCATGAGCGCTATTCTGGTAGGGCTCTATCATTTAGGCGTTGCGCCAGAGCGGCTCGAACGATGGTACCGGCCCGAGAGGGAGGAACGAGAGTGAGCGAGACTGGCTCGCATGGCTTAGTTTACGTCGTTCAATGACCAATCATAGGAATGGCCGGCGACGACGCGTGTCGATCGCAGACGCTCCGAAAGCGCAGGCGCAGCGTAGGTGCGCAAATGCGCGAGCACGCCATTTGGTGAACCGCCGAAATCCCTCGCGAACCAGTTATAGATACTGGAGACTTCCAGCCGCCCATTGGCGTCGAACCGCGCGCCGCGTCTGTGATTGACATAGGCGCGTGCGGCGGCATCTAGGTCTTGATCGAGCGTTGCCGCGCGCCAGGCGCGGGTCGGAAGGTTGGGGCAGCCGATCGAGGCGCAATTGACCGCATAGTGCACACGCGGATCGCCAAAGGTAGGCCGCAAAATGTCATGCTCGATGGCGTCAAGCGTAAGGCGTCGGCCCTCAACGCGAACGCGCTCGGTTCGCCACGGACCGATCAGTCCGCGGGGATCGAGCGTGCGGCTGCGAACATCGCGGATCGAGCGGATAGGATAATTCTCCAGCACGGTTTGAAGCGTCACCGCGTTGTAGAGATTGGCCCAATAGGCAAAGGCTTCATTGCGCGCCATCCGGGAAGGGACTTCGCGTTCGAGTGCGGCGACATAGGCGTCGAGTGCGCCCCGGTCAGCGGTGTTGGCGGCCCAGGCGCGATACCGGACCCGGTTCACCCCGTCAGGCGAGACCACCACATAGCGCGACAGCAGCGTATCGAAGGGCTGATCGTCGGCTGCGATCGCCGCCGAAGGAACAAACGAGAGGGTCAAGCCTGCCAGCAGACACCGCCGTATCAAGTTCTTAACTCCCATGAAGGCCCCCAGACTTCGCCCCAGGGAATGCTACGCTCCAGCGGGTCGTTCGGTTTCCTATGGTATCGGTCAAAGGCCGCCCGTTCAGAAACCGTTGGGGCCTGCCGCCCGTATTCAATGAAAACAAAGCGGAGATGTGTCGATGGAGGATGGCGGGCTTGCGAATGCGCGCGATTATTACGGCAAGGTGTTGGGCGGATCGCGCGACTTACGCACCGACGCCTGCTCGACCGCCGATCGACCGGGCGCCCTGGTCGAAGCGGCCCTTAGACGGGTCCATCCCGAGGTCGAAGCTCGTTACTACGGTTGTGGGCTAGTTGCACCAGCGAAGCTAGAGGGCGCGCGCGTTCTCGATCTGGGCTGCGGCGCGGGCCGAGATGTGTACGTGTTGGCGCAACTTGTCGGCGCGCGCGGCGCGGTCGTTGGCGTCGATGCAACACCTGAGCAGCTGAGCGTCGCCCGTCAACACGCCGAGTGGCACCGCGAGCAGTTCGGCTATTCCCGGTCAAACGTGACTTTCGTGGACGGCGATATCACCCAATTGGACACTCTTGGGCTCCAACCGGAGAGCTTCGACGTGATTGTCTCCAATTGCGTGATCAATCTGGTTGAGAACAAGGCTGCTGTGTTCGCGGCGGCGCGTGCGCTGCTCAAAGCTGGCGGCGAATTTTACTTCGCCGATGTCTACGCTGACCGGCGTCTGCCCGAAGCGCTGAAGACTGATCCGGTGCTGCACGGGGAGTGTTTGGCGGGCGCGCTTTACTGGAACGACTTTCAACACTTGGCGCGCGCGAGCGGATTTCCAGATCCGCGCTTGGTCAAATCGAGGGCGCTCGCCATTACCGACGCAACACTCGCCTCGCTACTCGGCGCGGCGCGCTTTTACTCGGCGACCTACCGGCTCTACAACATTCCCGATCTAGAGCCTGCGTGCGAAGATTATGGCCAGGCCGTCATCTATCGTGGCGGCGTCACTGGCGCCGAAACTGTGTTTGAGCTTGATGCCCATCACCGGATCGAGGCGGGTAAGGTCTTTGCGGTGTGCGGCAACACTTGGCGCATGTTGCGGGAAAGCCGCTTTACGCCGCACTTCGAGTTCATCGGCGATTTCGCGAGACACTTCGGGATATTTCCCGGTTGCGGCGCCGAAGCGCCTTTCGCAGAGGCAGACGTTGGGGCGGCGCCGGCGCCGGGATGCTGCTGATGAGCGTGGATGCACAAACCCGCCACATCGGCGCCGGCAAATTCTCGGATCCCGATCTCACCGCGAAAGGTGAGGCGCGGGCGGTGGTGGCGTTCGACAGCTTGAAGACGCTCTGGGTCAATACTGGCACGCTCTGCAACATCACATGCGCCAACTGCTACATTGAGAGCTCGCCCACCAACGACCGGCTGAGCTATTTCACCCCCGCCGACCTCGCGCCGTTCCTGGCGGAGGCCGAAGCTCTTAGCCCAGAGCCAATTGAAGTTGGGTTCACCGGCGGCGAGCCTTTCATGAACCCGCACATGGGCGATCTCGCCGAAATGGTGCTGGCGCGCGGGCATCTGGTGCTCATTCTCACCAACGCGATGCGGCCGATGATGCGGCCCAAACCGCGCGCCGCACTTCTTGGCCTGCGACAGGCTTACGCTTCGCGATTGGCGCTTCGGGTGAGCCTCGATCATTATAGCGCGGACCGTCATGACGAAGAGCGCGGCCCCGGCGGCTTTGAGGAGACGATTGACGGCATCGCTTGGCTCATCGCCAACGGATTTGGGATTTCACTTGCGGGGCGGACGCTTTGGCATGAAAGCGAAGCGCAGGCGCGGGCCGGCTATGCGCGCTTGAGCGCGGCCCAAGGCTGGGGGATCAATGCTTACGATCCCGCGAAGCTCATGCTTTTCCCAGAGATGGACGAGAGCGTCGACGTGCCGGAGATCAGCGAGAAATGCTGGGACATTCTCAACGTCGATCCGCGCGCGATGATGTGTGCAAGCGCGCGCATGCTGGTCAAGCGCGCCGGCGCTGCCGCCCCGGCCGTGCTTGCCTGCACCTTGTTGCCGTACGATCAGGGCTTCGAACTTGGACCAACGCTTAAGGGCGCGGTGGCGCCAGTGAAGCTCAACCACCGCCACTGCGCCAAATTTTGTGTTCTTGGCGGCGGCAGCTGTTCGGCCTGAGCGGCCGGCGCTTTTCACGTTTTGGCGAAACGCCGCGAGCAGATCGCGTCCAGCTTGCTCATGAGCGCTTGATCCCAGATCGCTGGATCGGTGACGATCGCGGAATCGAGCACGGTGTCGATCGGCGAAGGCGGACGCTGGGTTTGACTGAGATGCTGCACCAGGTCGGCAATCACGCGGCGGGCAGCCTCGGCATTGGCGCGCATCACCGAAAGGATGGCGCCGACATCGACATCCGCATCATCTGTACGCCAGCAATCGTAGTCGGTGACCATGCAAAGTGCTGCATAGGGAAGTTCGGCCTCGCGCGCCAAGCGTGCTTCTGGCATCGCCGTCATGCCAATGACGTCGCATCCCCAGCTGCGGTAAAGACGGCTCTCCGCCCGCGTTGAAAATTGCGGACCCTCCATCGCCAAATATGTAGCGCCGCCGCCGATCTCGACACCGGCGCGGGCGCCGGCGTCGCGCACCAGCGCCGAGAGCCGCGGGCAGACCGGGTTGGCCATCGCGACATGCGCAACGAGCCCTTCACCAAAGAAACTCTGCGGGCGCGCGCGCGTGCAATCGATATATTGATCCGCGAGCACAAAAGCGCCGGGCGGCAGATCTTCGCGCAAAGATCCTACTGCTGCGATGGAGAGAATGTCGGTGCAGCCCGCCCGCTTCAGCACGTCGATATTGGCGCGCGCGTTGATGGCTGACGGTGAGAGCCTGTGGCCTCTGCCGTGCCTTGGCAGAAATGTAAGCGGCACGCCGTGGAGGACGCCGGTCAGAACCTCGTCCGAAGCCTCACCCCAGGGACTGAGGATGCGCGACCAGCGCCGGTCCTCTATGGCGTCGATGTCATAAAGCCCCGAACCGCCGATCACGCCCAAGCGCCATGTGGTCATCGGATTCCTCTCAAGGCAGATGTGCGAGCAGGCGTACCAAAAGCTTGGTGCGCGAGGAAAACAGGCTCTCTGTGTAGAACTGGCCTGCGGCGCGCTTCAAGATTTCCGCGCGGGTCGGATAGGCGGGCACAAAGCTTGAGGTGAAGGCGGCTATTCTGAGTTTGTTGGCCATCGCCAGCGCGACGGTCGCAATTGTTTCGCCGGCATGCGCGCCGACGATGACCGCGCCCAGGATATCGCCAGTGTTGCGAACGATGATGCGGGCGAAACCTTCAACATCGCGCTCGGTTTGGGCGCGGTCATTGTCGTGCATCGGCACAAAGAGTACGCGCACCTGATCGCCCCAGCGTTCCCGCGCTTCCGCCTCTGAAAGGCCAACAGCTGCATATTCGGGCTCAGTGTAGATGACACGAGGGATGGGCGGCGCATCAGCGCGACCGGGTGATAGTTTGAAGAGGGCGTTGCGTACGAACAATGAGCCATGGAGGCCGGCGGCATGCGTGAACTGCTCGCGCGAGGCGACGTCGCCAAGTGCGTAGATGCGCCGATTGGACGTGCGCAGTGTTGCGTCGGTTGTAACACCGGGCGCGCTGAACGCGACGCCAGCGGCTTCGAGTCCTAGATCTTCGATGTTGGGTTTGCGCCCAGTTGCGACCAGTAGATGCGTGCCTTCGATCCGTGTGGCGGCGCCGTTTCTTTCGATGTGTGCGGCGATGGCGCCGTCCGCGTTTTCGATCCGCTGCACGTTCGTGGATTCGAGCAGGGTCACCCCTTCTGCGGCCATCTTTGCGCGCAGAACGTCCGCCGCCCCTTTGTCTTTGCCGCCGAAGAGCGTGCCGGCCTCAAGCAGCGTAACCTCGGCGCCCAGGCGGCGAAACGCTTGTCCAAGTTCCAAGCCAATCGCGCCTGCGCCCAGGATCACAAGATGAGCGGGCAGCGTCTCGATGTCGAAGATGGTTTCGTTGGTGAGATAGGGGACTTCGCTCAAGCCCGGAATGGGTGGAGCGCCGGCGCGTGCGCCGGTGGCGATCGCCATGATGCGCGCGCGTACGCGCACGCTCTCTGAGACGATCGTACGCGGGTCGGCAAAGCGCGCGCGTTCGCGCACGACCCGCACGCCCAGGCCCTCGAAGCGCTCTTGGCTGTCGTTTGGCGCGATTGTGTCGATCACGCCACGCACGTGCGCTCTGACGCGGGGCCAGTCGGTCCGTGGCGGCGTCATCTCCAAGCCGAGAGGGCCGGAGGCGCGCGCGCCTTCCGCTGCGCGCGCCGCAGCGATCAGTGATTTTGAGGGCACACAACCATAGTTCAGGCAGTCGCCGCCCATTTCGCCGCCTTCGAACAGCACGACTCTCTGGCCGAGCTGTGCGGCCCCCGAGGCCGCGACCAGTCCGGCCGAGCCGGCGCCGATGATGGCGATGTCGGCTTTGATGCTTTCCATTGCGATTTGTTTCCTAGGTGGCGGTCCTTGGACGTTTGAACTGGCGATAGATCGCCGGCGCAATGGTAAGCAGCGCCAACGCGATGAAAGCAGGGGCCAGCTCGCGTGCGAACGCTGCGATGTCGGGCGCTTCGCCGGCGTCAAACGCTGCGCCGAGGCCTGCGCCAATCCAGGTGTAAGCAATGACGCCGGGGATGATGCCGACCGCAGTCGTCCAGGCGAACGTGGCCAAACGCGCGCCGAGAAAAGCGGGTGCGACATTGGCGATGAAGAACGGCACGACCGGAACAAGGCGCAGCGTCAGCAAATAGCTGACGGCGTTTTCCTGGAAGCCGGCTTCCAAGCGCTTCAGAAAAGGACCGGCGCGCGCGCGCAATGTATCGGCAAGCAGATAGCGCGCGATCACGAATAACGCTGTCGCGCCTAAAGTGGCGCCGATGGTCGTGGCGATGGCGCCGCCAGCCAAACCGAACAAATAGCCGCCTAGGATCGTGACCCAGAATGCGCCTGGAAACGCGAGCGCCGTCACGAGCACGTAGACCGCAACAAAGGCGGCGAACGCCAGAACCCGATTGGCGGCAACGAAGGCGGACAAGTCCTCGCGCTGCGCCCGTAGGGCTTCGAAGTTGAGATAGTCGAAGAGGCCGAATTGCCATGCCGCAAGGAGCGCAAGCGCTAGCATGCCAACCAGCGCCACTCGCCCTATCACGCCGCGCCGAACCGGCGCCGCTTGCTCGCTATCTGCCACGCTTCATCCTCCCGTACCGATGCAGCACGAGCCCGCCCAATCTGGATACGCGCCCACCGCGACGCGGGTTGCAGCCTCTACGCAGCCGTCGCAGTAACCGCCGCCCTTGCCAAGCCCGAACTGAAGCGACCATGTAGGACCAATGGGTGTTTCCCTCATCATCCCGGCGCTGAATGCCGAAGCGAGCTTGCCGGCGACGCTTCGGTCGATCGCGGCGGCCGAAGAAATCATCGTCGTTGATGGCGGCTCTCTAGACGCGAGCGTGCGCCTCGCCCGCGCCGCCGGCGCCCGCGTCGTCACAGCGGAGCGGGGGCGGGGACAGCAAATGCACGCTGGCGCCGAAGCGGCGACAGAGGACTGGCTGCTCTTTCTCCACGCGGACACGGTCCTCGCGGCGGATTGGCGTACACATGTCGACGCGCATATGCGCAGCTCGAATGCGGCCGATATCGCGTGTGTATTCCGCTTCAAGCTCGGCGATCGCGCCTGGCAAGCGCGCGTGTTGGAAGCGCTCGTCGCGCTGCGGGTCAAGGTCCTTGCGCTGCCTTATGGAGATCAGGGTCTCCTGATCCATCGGCGCCTTTACGCGGCGCTTGGCGGCTTTCGTCCGCTCCCGCTGATGGAGGATGTCGATCTTGTTCGCCGGCTCGGCCGGCGTAGATTGAGGGCATTGCCTTGTACGGCGATTACATCGGCGCAGCGCTGGCGCGATGATGGCTGGGTGGCGCGCAGCGCGCGCAACCTTGTCTGTCTCACTATGTTCAGCGTGGGCGCGCCGATCGAACGCATTGCGCGCTTCTATGAACGCTGAGCGTCATCTCGTTTTGATGGCGCGCAGGCCCGTTCTTGGCCAAGGTAAGCGCCGGCTTGCAGCGGACGTGGGCGATGTTACGGCGCACCGCTTCCAACGCGTCGTCTTGGGACAGCTTCTGGATAGGCTCGGCGGCGACCCGCGTTGGCGCCTTCACTTAGCTATCACGCCCGACGAGCCTTTGCAGTTTGCGGGCGTCATGCACGTCATCGGCCAGGGTGAAGGCGATCTGGGCGAACGCATGACGCGCATCTCCGAGCGATTGGCGTCTGGGTCACTTATTTTCATCGGCAGCGATGCGCCCCAGGTCATCGCCGCCGACATTGCGGCGGCATTCGACGCATTGGAGAACGCCGACGCTGTGCTGGGGCCCGCGCCCGACGGCGGCTATTGGCTGGTTGGTTTCCCACAAACTGAGCGCCAGCATTTGCCGTTCGCGAATGTTCGCTGGTCGACGCCGCAGGCGCGCGCCGATACGCTTCGTAACCTGGCGGGAAAGAATGTTGAGATGCTGCGGGAATTGGAAGACGTAGACGACGGGCCAAGCTATCGCCGCTGGCGCCAGGAGCTGGCCAGAAGGAGGGGTGGATGACGCGGATCAGGTCTTTTCTGGTCGGGGTTGCGCTTCTCGTGTCGCTTGCGCTGCCGGTCTATTTCGCCGCGGCGGCGCTTGCGACGCGTTATGGGTTGATCGATTGGCGCGTTGGCTTTGGGACGCTGACGCTGGGCTATGGGCCGATGCTGCTGATGGGCGCAGCTGGGCTCGCGTTGGTGGCGCTGCTGCTCGCAGCCTTGGTGAGGCCCCGCACCGGCATTGGCAGTGCGCTGCTTGCGCTCATCATTCCGGTGCTGGCGCTGGGCTACGCTGGTTACGTCCGCAATCAAGCAGCTTCGGTTCCGCCGATCCACGACATCGTCTCCGATCCCGCCGCGCCATTGATGTTTTCGGAGCGGGTCCTGCAGCTGCGCGCCGGCGTGCCGGGCGGCAACCCGGTCGAAGCTGATCCGCGCGTCCCCGACGATCCACGCTTTGGCGCCGCGGCCGGCCAATCCGCGCGCGCTCTGCAACAAAACGCCTATCCCGACATTCAGCCCATCCTGCTCGATCGGCAGCCCGCTGAAGCGTTCGAGGCCGCGCTGGCCGCCGCGCAGGCGCAGGGATGGAGCATCGATGCCGCCGAGCCGGCAAGCGGCCGTATCGAAGCGAGCGCACGCTCTTTGTGGTTCGGCTTTGTCGATGACATCGTGGTGCAGGTTTCGCCGGCGGCGGCGGGATCGCGCATTGAGGTGCGATCGACGTCGCGCGTTGGCATATCCGACCTTGGCGCGAATGCAGCGCGCATCCGCGCCTTTCAAAGCCAATTGGAGTGATTGGGCAAGCGTTGTTGGCAAACGAGCCTTTCATCCGTCTCGGCGCTTTTGTTGGCGTATTCGCGGCCATGGCGATCTGGGAGGTGATGTCGCCCAAACGGTCTCAGGCCGTTGCAAGATCAAGCAGATGGCCAGGTAACCTCGGCCTTTCCATCATCAACACGGTTTTGCTCCGCATCGCCTTTCCAGCGGCGGCGGTCGGTGCGGCGATCTTAGCTGAATCGCATGGCTGGGGGCTGTTTCAGGTGATCGCCGCGCCAACGCTGGTTACAATCTTGGGCTCAGTGGTCGCACTCGATCTTGTGATCTATTGGCAGCACCGTGTGTTTCACGCCGTGCCTTGGCTGTGGCGGCTTCATCGGCTCCATCATGCTGATCTTGAGTTCGACGTCTCCACCGGCGTGCGGTTTCACCCGATCGAGATTTTGCTCTCGATGCTGATTAAGATAGGCGCGGTCTTGGCGCTGGGCGCGCCGGCGCTCGCCGTCTTGATCTTCGAGGTGCTGCTCAACGCCACGACGATGTTCAATCATGCCAACGTCCAGCTTCCCGCGCCGCTTGATCGGATGTTGCGCTTGATTGTCGTCACGCCTGACATGCACCGCGTGCATCATTCGGTGCGGCGGGATGAGACGAACAGCAATTTCGGTTTCAATCTGCCGTGGTGGGACCGGTTGTTTGGCACCTACCACGCCCAACCGGCGAATGGTCACGAGGATATGATCATCGGTCTCGAACAATTTCGCGACCCAGCGGAATTGCGTCTCGAGCGGATGTTGATCCAGCCGGTTCGCGTCAGCGAAAACTAGCACCTGAGTCTGCCTCTTGCGCAGGTGGTGACGTTTAGCCGGAGAAGATTTTCGAAATCGCCGCTGTCGACTCCACCACGCCATCGATGATGCCGACCAGGATGACGCTTGCGCCCAATGTGGTGGTCAAAAAGAGCGGCAGCAAAGCGTGGATCATCTCCGAGGAGATGTCCATGAAGAGGCTTACCACGCCCAGCGCCCAGACCGTGCGGGGGATGGGAGGACGAGGCGACGGGGCGATGCTGGTGTTCAAGGCGCTATTCCATGACGGCGTTGACGAGGCTCATGTCATAACGCTTCCCATCGTATTGTGCATACGAGCGTGGGCGGCGCTCTATGAGCGCAAGCGCGCCCGCAAAGCAGATCAATCGACAAACGCTAAACCGGCCACTCCATCGCCTTGCCAGACAACGCCTGCACGCGATTTTATGCGCAGCGTCGGTTCCACCAGGATCACCGTCTCCGGCAAGTCACGGCGTGTAAAATACTCCACGCGCGCGCCAGTGGCGCTGATGTTCTTGAGCGCGACCGGAAGTTTTTCCCCGTCCGCCAGAATGAGCGCGCCTTGCCTGAAAACGGCTTGGCGTACAGCACGCTCAATTTGACGGGTGATGGTATGCCTGGGTGGGGCGGCGTAGTAGGGCGTTCGACCGCGCGGCGCATGCGCTCGGTCAATTGGTCTTTAGCCGAAAGTGACTTGGCCTTGCCGAACATTGTCTCGCGCCGAATCGGTTGTTGCGTGCCTAGAGCCTAGCACTTGCCAAGATGTGCAAGGAGGAGCGCGGTCGCGGCGGTCCCTATTCGATTTGCGCCCCGCAACTCAGTCTTGTGCGGTGCTGGTCCGTCGCCGGTTTGCGATCCAGGCATCGAGGTCCACAGGATCGTAACGGACGGCTCTGTCGGTCGACTTAATGAAGCGGGGACCCTTGCCGGCGCAGCGCATTTTGTCGAGCGTCGATTTCGAAAGACCAAGGCGCTGGGCGGCCTGACGCACGTTCAGGAGTCCATTCGCGGCGGCGCTTGCAACGCCCTTGCTTGCCGAAGTCAATGCAGACGGCGATCGTGTTTGCGCGAAATGAGGATGAGCATGAGGCGCCCGGCGCGTCTTCTTTTGCGGTGGTTGCACAGTGACCGCGCCGAAGAGATCGGTTTGCTCTTTATCGGGTCCTCGCTGGCCGGCGGGCCGTTTGTTCATCGCGGATACGGCCTCAAGATGATGTCTTGGCTCACGAGCACGCGCACCGGCGCGCCGGCGCGGATGTGCAAGGTTGGGCGCACATTCAGTTCGCGGTCAATGATGCGTCCGCCCACGCGCGCGGCTTCCTGCGCCGCGGCGTTGCCGACATTTTGGCTCAAGGCGTCGCTGTCATCGTCTTCGGCTGCGTTTGCAGCCACCGAGAGCGCGCCGGAGAGGAGCGAGGCGACGGCAATCCGCCCGAGGTGCTGATCGACGGAATCGCGAACGCCGGACGCGCCCGCCGCGTCCGTTCCAGGCATGCCACGAAGCGCAATCGACCAGCCATTCGGCATGATCAGGCGATTCCAAACCACAAGCAGGCGCTGATCGCCGTGATTGGTGGCGGCGTCGTATGTCCCCAGGAGGCGTGAGCCCTGCGGCACGAGCAGGTGATCGCCGGTGACGCTGTCGTAGATGTCTTCCGTCACTTGAGCGACGACGCGGCCGGGCTGGTCGGAATTGAGTGCAGTCACGAGCGCCGCGGAGATCGTCGATCCAGCCTGGATTGCATAAGGCGAACGCGGCGGACGATAGCTCGCGTCCAGTACGCCATCGTCGCGGCCGCGCTGGCTGGCGACGAAGGCAGCGCCAGGACCAGGAGGCGACGCGGCGCCGTCGGCCTGCGGCGGGACGCTCCGACGGGACTCGCCGCCGAAACGAATGGCCGACATGCGCGCCGCATCCGCTTCGAGTTCGAGGGGCGATGGTGGGGGCGGCGCGGCCCCAGCGATTGTTTCCGAGTCCAAGGCTTCACCTTCGCCCTCCGGACGATGATCGCCCCAGAGATAGTCACGGCCCTCTTCCTCGATGGGAGGACGGAGATCGTTGGCGCTGTATTCCGCTTGCGCGTCGCGCACGCTTTCTGGCGGCGATGCCGGTTGCACTGGTTGCGAATCCTCAGCTGCCGAACCTCGCCGTTCGCGATCAGAAAGCCCGTTCACCAGCGCGAACGCGACGATACAGCTCAACAGCAGCGAACCGGCCATCAGGGTCTTACGCGAGAGCTGCTTTGGCTTAGGCGGCGCGGCGCGAATGGCCGTGGCGGGCGGCACGTGCGTCTTGGGTTGCACCTGCGGCGCCGGTTGTTCGCTTTCATTCGCAGGCATTTCGTCGTCGGCGCTCATCGGCGGCCTCCCGTGGCCCGCGGACGTTCGCGGCTGATGCGCACGATGGTTTGGCGTTGGCCGCCGAGCCGAAGTTCGGCCACGTCGAACAGGCGGTCGATGACATAGCGGTTGCCGGCGACGCGATAGTTTACGAGCGCAACATCGGCGCCGTCGCGAAGAAAGAGGGGCGGGGCTTCGCTGGTGGCGATGTCGAGCGGAAATTCGACGTAGGTTCGCCGGCCATCATCGAACACGCGCACGGGCCGCCAATGTGGCGAGCGCCCGCGCACAGTCTCGATCCGATAGCGAAAGTTCAACTCTTCAAGCCCGACGCCGTCAATGTTCGTCGCATCGCGACTGGCTCTGTCGTCCGGGTAGCGCCAGGCGGTTTGTGCTGAGTATGCGCTGCCCTGCACGGCGATAGCTTCGATGAGATAGGTGCGGCGATCTGTTGCGAGCACGATGTTGGTGCGGATGCCGGCGCGAAGTGGTTTCACGAGCAGTAGCGTGCGTGGATCGGCGATGTCACCGGAGGTCGTCTCTTCCACCATCCAGCGCGTCGTGTCGCCAGCGGCGACGGTGACGATCGCTTCGCCCGGCTCCAGCAGGACAGTCGAGAGATAGCCGGGCGCGGTGTAGACTTCATAGAGCGCGCCGGGCGCATAATCGTAGATCTGCGTCGCGTCGACGAATGCGCTTGGATCGGGCCGGCGGCGCGCGTCGGCGTTTGCCGTTGTGAGTGCAGTGATTGGCGCCACCACGCGCGCCGGGCGTCGGGGCGCTGGGGCTGGCGCGCTCGCGGGCGGGACCAAGTCATCGGCTATATCCATGTCGGACGCAACCGGACCAGGGTCGGCAGTTTCCTGGACCGCTTCGGCTTGAGCGATCGGAGTTGCAGTCGGCACGGTGGCGCAGGCCGAAAGCACTGCGAGCGCCCAGAGAGCGGCAAGGCGTGAGCGTCTCATTGTTGACCTCCACGGAGCACAGCAGCCGGCGCCTCGGGCGAGAAGGAGAACTCTGTAATGAAGAGGCCGAGCGGATTGCGCGCGAGCGCGTCTGACGTGCGTGGGCGCTCGAAGCGAATGGTGAAGAGCCCAGTATAAGCGCGCCGGGCGCCGCCGTTTGCGCCGTGCGTTGCTTCGATCCAGCTCACTTGCCATGTCTCGTTCGAGCGCTGAACGATTGAAGTGATCACGGCCGCTCGCGCCGTCGTGCCCAAGAGCGAGAAGGGATCTTCTTCGCGCGCGATCTCATTCAGGCGCTGTGCGGCTTGCGGCGCCAGAAAGCGATACGCTTCAAGCCAGTTTTCGCGGAGCACGACGCCGTCCGTCGGCACGCCGCGCACCAGCTTCACAAAGTGGCCAAGGAAGTAGCTGACCTGCGCGTCCGTCGGGGTGTAATCGCCGCCGGCGGGACGCACCGAGAGCACGGCGCCTTGAGGGCTCACCTCAACGACGTGTAGGAATGTGCGTTTCTGCAGTGCGATCATCGTCGCGCCGAGCACTGAAGCGGCAAGCAGGGCGCCAAGCCCGATTGCGATCCAGCGCCAGGTGACCGCACCTTGAACGGCTGTGCCCATGCGCCGGTCCCAGGCTTGTTGTGCGCGCATGTACGGCGTGTCGGCCGGATCCGGCGCATAGCTCCTCGGTGGCTGTCGAAAGGCGAACATTTTTCTCTGGCTCCGTCAGGATTTGCGTTGTGGTTTTGGTTGCATCGCCGCGTAGTTCGGCTGCGCACGGGCGCCGCCGCGCCCACCGTGGGGGCTTCCGGGACGGCCGCCGCGCATGCCGCGTCCGCCGCCTCGGCCGGCGCCGGACATGAGGATCTTCGTCGTGACGCCGGCGCCCGCGACCATGCCGACTGCCGCAATGCCGCCCTGAATGGGCTGCGCCGCCGAGAGGTTAGGGTTGCCCTGCATCACTTCGCTCGCGAGCGCAGGCGCCAAGAAAGAGAGGGCAAGGATTGTGAGTCCAAACAGGAGCACGTCGAGCGCGCCGCCATTCTCCAGCGTCATCGTCTGCGGCATGGTCGCGACAAAGGTGATGGCGACGCTGGCGACGAAGGCGAGCAGGAAGAGCCGCACCGCTGAACTTGCGACCCAACCGAGGGGACGCTCAGCCACCCATGCTGTGCCGGAGAAAACGCCCCATGGCAGCGCAATGAAGGCGGCGAGCGATCCGAGCTTGAAGGCGATCAGCTGGACGAAAATCTGTAGCGCCAGCACGAAGAAAGCGACGAGGATGATGACGCCGGCAAGAAGGATGGTGGCGAGCGTCAGGAAGTCGGTGAAGATGTTCATGCCGTCGCCCATTTCCATGGTGCGGCCGAAGAGCTCCTTGCCTTGAGCGGCGACACTCGCGGGATCGTGCAATTGGGCAAGGCTCATGCCCGACCCGCCCGCTTTCAATCCGAGCAGCGCGCCCGATTGATTGATCGCGCCGGCGATCGCATTCCAATTATTGACCAGGAAAGCGAAGAGCCCGACGAACAAGACCTTGCGGAAGAAGGGCGCGATTGGCGCCTCGCCTTTCAAGGCCCACATCGCGCCCGCCAGCGTCACGGAAATGACGATGAGCGCGTTCAAGACGAACGCAACATCGCCTTGGATCAAGCCAAAGCCTGCATCCGCCAGCCCCAGGAAGCGGTCCAGAAACCTGTTGACGCTGTCGCCTTGCATGATTGGTCCGATCAGAAGCGCGGCGTCACAGGTTGCGTCGGTTGGTCGACGTCCGCCGGAAAGGCGCGGCGGCGAATCTCGCGCGAGCGCTCTTCGCGGGCGATGCGTTCAAGCCGTTCGGTAGCGAGCGCGCGCGCCTGCGAAGCTTGCAGCGCTTGCAATTGCGCAATTTGGGCGGAGAGAACGCCAATCGCTTGCGCGGTCGCCTGCTCGGCTGAGGTCTGGCCTTCGGCGTTGGCACTCGCTTGCAGCGCGCGCGACATGGCGGCATCCGCATCTTCGAGCCCGTCGCTGCTGGCCGCGGCGCCGATCGTCATCAGCGCTTCCACGCTGTCGCGGCTCTCTTCGAGCCAGCGGTCGGACTGCCCGAGCAGGCGGTCGAGATCGAAACTCGCAGTGTCTTGCGGGTAGAGTTCGCGCATCTCGCCGGCGATCGTCTCGGCGTTCTGCCGCAAGCCCTCAGCGTCAGTGAGCAGTTGACGAGCATTCCCGATCGAGGCGGAAAGCTCCGGCGACAATTCGAGCCCAAGGCTCTCTAGCATCTGCGCCTGCTGGCGGATCTGTTCGATCTGGTTGTTGATCTGCGAGATCATGTGGGTGACCTGCGTGATGCTCTGGGCAAGGTTGGCAGGATCGATAACCACCCACTGAGCGCGTGCGGGCGCGCCGGTGAGCGCTAGCGCGAGCGCGCAGGCGGTAATGAACAGGCGAGGTTTTTCTCTCATGTTGAACTCCCATTCTGGGCTTCTGCGAAATCGTGTTGCCCGCGCTTCTTCGGCGGCGCGGAGGCCGTCTCGAAGCGAGCGATGGCTTCGGCGGCCCGATTGAGGCCACGCTGCTCGAGCCAGGCGCGCGCGAAGGCGCGTTCGCCATCATCTTCGATGATGCGGTCGATCGCGGATTGGTCTTGCGGCGTCGATACGCCGAAGAAGGCAAGTGCGGCGGGACCCAGCGCTAGATCGACGAGACGCGCGCCCGCGCGGGTCTGGACATAATAGTCGCGCTTGGGCGCGGCCTCGGTGATGATCGCGATCTGGCGCTGATTGAGGCCGAGGCTCTCATAGAACGCGCGCGTTCTGGGTTCGCGGGCGCGATCGTTCGGCAGAAAGATGCGCGTGGGGCAAGCCTCGAAGATGGTCGCGGCGATCGCGCTCTCTTCGACGTCGGCCAATTCCTGCGTCGCGAACACGACCGCGACCTTTCGTTTGCGCAAGGTCTTGAGCCAGGCCTGGATCTGGCCAGCAAACGCAGCGTCCCGAAGATACGCCCACGCTTCATCGAGCACGAGGAGGGTAGGCCGTCCGTCGAAACGCGCTTCGAGCGCATGCACGAGGCAGGGCAGCACGGCGGCCAACGCTTCGGGGCGCGAAAGGAGCTCGCCCATCTCGAAAGCCTGCACGTCCGCGCCGGCGAGGCGCGCTTCATCGGCGTCGAGAAGACGCCCCCATGGTCCTGCGTGCGTGAACGGTTCGAGCGCGAGCCGGATTTCGGCGTCCTGCACTAGGCCCGAGAAGACAGAGAGCGTGCGCTCGGCCGGAGGTCGGGCGGCGAGGACGCTGAGCGCATGCCAGAGCTCTTCTTTCCGCGAAGGGTCGAGTGCAACATGAGCACGCCCGATGAGGGCCATGAGCCAATCGCGAGCCCAGGCGCGCTCAGACTCGTTATCAATGGTAGCGAGCGGCTGCAGCGCGAGAGCGCCCTCTGGCTCTGTCTCACCCAGAAGATCGATGAAGGCGCCGCCCAAGCCCAGCGTCAACGCGCGGCTCGATCGCCCTGCATCGAAGATGAAGACCTGAGCGTGGGGATAACGGCGCCACTGCGCGGCGAGCAGCCCAAGCAGCACCGATTTTCCGGCGCCCGCCGGACCCACGATCAAGGTGTGGCCGACATCGCCGTGATGAAGGCTGAGGCGGAACGGCGTTGCCCCGTCTGTGGCCGCGATAAGCAGCGGCGGGCCCTTGAGGTGAGAATTGTTTGCCTCGCCCGCCCAGACAGCCGACAGCGGCAGGAGATGCGCCAGGCTCGGCGTCAGTAGGATCGGCCGACGCAGATCGGCGTAGGGCTGGCCGGGCAGAGAACCCAGCCAGGCCTCCACGGCATTGATCGTCTCCAGCACGGTGACGAAGCCCAGACCATCGGCGACCTGGCGGATCTGGCGAATGCGCTCGAGGGCGACAGCTTCGTCCTGGTCAAACACCGTGATTGTTAGTGTGACGAATGCCGCGCCCGCGGCTTCGCCGTTGACTTCTTGCAATGCCGCGTCGGCGTCCGCGGCCTGGGCCGTTGCATCATTGTCGAGGAGCGTTGCCTCCTCGCGGTAAAGCGCCTCGCGCAGCAGGGTGAGAATGCCTTTGCGTTTCGAGAACCAGCGCTTGCGGACTTTCTCGATCTCCTTGCGCGCATCCTCGCGGTCCATCGGAATGACGCGTGTGGTCCAGCGATAGGGGACACCGAGCCGGTTGAGCGCATCCAAGAAGCCAGGCTCGGTCTCGCTCACATAGGCGCGCACCGAGAGCACCTTGATGTAGAGATCGCCGAGCTTCGGCGCGACCCCGCCCAAGAGCGCCGCATCGGCAATGAGTTCGTCGATATGAAAAGGTGTTGGCGGAACCGCAAGGCGATGCGGACGGTCGGACACGCACGAATGAAGGTAGGTTAGCGTCTCTTCGTCATCAAGGAAACGCGCTTCCACCATGACAAGATCGAGGAGCGACTTGAACGCCTGTGTTTCGTCGAGAAAGCTTTGTAAGCACGCGCGGTAATCAACGCGCCCGCGTGCGGCGTCATCGCGCGCGCCTTCGAACAGGGCGGCTTCCAATTTGCCCCTGGCCTCGCTCGGCGGCAGCCACGACAGAGTGAGATAGTACGCGCTCTCGTAGCGGCCGCCAGCGGAGGCGAAATCCTGGCGGCGTTCTTCATCGATTAGCCAAGAAAGCGCCTCTGGCCACTCACTATCTGGATACGTCGTCGTTGGAGCGCGGCGCGCTTCGACGTGGAGGCACCAGGCTGAGCCGAAGCGCTTCAGCGCATTGTCGAGACGCGCGGACGCGCCCATCAGTTCGGATGGCGTGGAGGAATCGAGGTCTGGTCCGCGAAAGACGAGCGTGCGCTGGAAGGCGCCGTCCTTGTTGAGCACGACCCCGGGCGCCACGAGACCGGCCCAAGGCAGCCAATCGGCGAGGCGAGCTTCGCGTTGCTTGTAGGGGCGGAGATCCATCATCGCGCTGCTCACACGTTGAAGAAGGCGGGCTTGGCCATGGCCCGCGGCCAGGTTTCGAGAAACCAGGGATCGCGCCCCGTCGCGTAGGCGCCCGCGCTTTGGATCGCGATCCAAAGCGGAATGCCGATCAGCGGCTGTTGCAGACCGAATGCGATCGCGGCGGCGACGGTCGCGTTGAGGATGGCGAAGGTCCGTGGCACGCCGCCCAAGAGCAGCGGGCGCGTCAACGATGTGCGCAGCCGCACACAATAGCCTTCAGGTGCGTCGTGCGTGCTCACAGCACGGCCCCGCCGGCGAAGCCGAAGAAATCCAAGAAGAATGAGACCGCGGCGAACATGATGGCGACGCCAAGTCCCACGAAAGCGAGCTTGCGGATGCCCCCGCCGCCTTCACCGAAGATGATGCCGATGCCAGAGATGATGATGGCGATGACGGCGGCGGCGCGCGCGACGGGCCCGGTGATTGAGTCGACCACTTGTTCGAGTGGGCCTTCCCACGGCATGCCGGAGCCGGACGCGAAGGCGGGATTGACGAGCACGAGTGAGGCAAACGCGGCGAACGCAAGGATGCGTCCGACGCCATTGGGTCGGTTCGACATTGCAAGGCTCTTTGATGAATTTGAGTGGAGCGGCGCGGCGGCGCGCCGAGGTCCGGAGCGCGATTAAGGCGGAGCGCGAGCGCGGCGCTCGATGGCGCCGGCCGCGCCATCGATGAGGATGACTTCCTCGATGCGGCGTCCTTCTGGCGTGCGGGCCATGAAGACGACGGCGTCAACGGCCGATTGGATGAGGCGCTGCGGTGCGTGGAGGCCCGCTTCGATGCACAAATCCTCAAGCCGCAGGATCGCGTCAGCGGCCGAGTTCGCGTGAATGGTCAAAAGCCCGCCGGGATGTCCTGTATTCCAGGCCTTCAACACTTCGAGTGCTGCAGCGTCGCGAACTTCTCCAACAACACTGCGGTCGGGCCGCAGCCGCAGCGTCATTTGCACGAGATCGCGCATCGTCACCTGTGGATGAGCGCGCTTGGTGAGGAGCTGCACCACATCGGCGCCCGCGCATTGGAGTTCGGCCGTGTCTTCGAGGATGAGAACGCGTGCCTTTGCGAAGTCAGCTTCGGCGAGCAGGGCGTTGAGCAGCGTCGTCTTGCCTGAGCCCGTGCCGCCCGCCACGACGACATTGCGCCTCCCGATGATCGCGGCGCGCATCTGCGCTGCTTGCGCGAGCGTGGCGATGCCGTCGCGCACGTAATCGTCGAGCGTGAAGATGACAGAGGGGCGCTTGCGGATGGCGA
>JBQTJK010000039.1:0-19799 GCA_052387215.1 Caulobacteraceae bacterium | reverse complement strand
CGCATCCGCACGCCGAAGCAGAACGGTCACGACGGGGCGCGTGTGGACGCGCAGCGCTGTTTGAGCAATCGATCAGCGCACACTAGGAACTAACCCGGCGCATCCCACGCGCCCCGCCTCCCGCTTTCGTATGAGCGAAAGCGTCCGCCGAAGCCTTGGCAAAGGCGGACTGGAGGCCGAATGAGCCGCGTTTCGAATCGCGAAACGCAAGGCGATTACGTACGTCTATAGTTTGGATCACGTGGAATACGAATGACCTACGAGACAATCATCATCGGCGGCGGCGCGGCTGGCCTCTATTGCGCGCTCCATGCGGGGCGACGCGGCCGGCGTATTCTGGTGCTCGAACACAATGCCGAAGTCGGCGCGAAAATCCTGATTTCCGGCGGCGGACGCTGCAGCTTCACCAATCTCAACGCCGATGATCCCGCGCGCTACCTCAGCGCCAATCCGCATTTTGCGCGCTCGGCGCTGGCGCGTCACACGCCACACGATTTCGTCGCGCTCGTGGAGCGGCACGGCATAGCATATTACGAGAAGACGCTGGGCCAACTCTTCTGCGAAGGCGCCCGTGCGTCCCGCAAGATCGTGCAGATGCTGCTGGACGAATGCGCGACCGGGCACGTCACGATCCGTACTGGCTGCCGCGTCACTGACCTGCGCCGCGGTGAGCGCTTCATCGTCGAGACTAGTCAGGGCGCGTTTGAGAGCACCGCGCTTGTCGTCGCCAGCGGCGGCCTGACCATCCCCAAGCTTGGCGCAACCGCATTCGCATTCGACATCGCCGAGCAATTCAACGTGCCGGTCGTTGCGACGCGGCCAGCGCTTGTGCCGCTGACCTTCGACCAGCGTTACCTGCAATGGATGCAAGCGTTGAGCGGCGTCTCAACGGAAGTCGCGGTGTCCATCGGCAAGACCGCTTTCCGCGAAGCGGCGCTCTTCACGCACCGGGGTCTCTCCGGCCCGGCGATCCTGCAAATCTCGTCTTATTGGACTGACCCTTCGCAATACATCAAAGTCGATTGGCTGCCGGATACAGACGAAGACGTGCTCGTCGCCGCCAAGCGCGAGCGTCCGAATGCGTTGCCCAAAACGGCGATCGCGATGCACGTTCCCGAACGGCTCGCCGCAACGCTCTCTGCTGATTATCCTCCGCGCCAGCTTGGCGATTGGAAGGACGAAGCGCTCGTCGCCTTGGTTCAGCGCAAGCTCAAAGGCGATCTTGTGAAAGCGAGCGGGACAGAGGGTTACGCTAAGGCCGAAGTGATGGCGGGCGGCATCGACACCGACGCGCTCTCACAGCAGACCATGGAAGTCCGCGCCGTCCCTGGCCTCTATTTCATCGGCGAAGCCGTCGACGTCACCGGCTGGCTCGGCGGCTACAATTTCCAGTGGGCTTGGTCGAGCGCCTGGGCGGCGGGTCAATCGCTTTGAGCCGCGAAGCGTTTCGCAACGAGTGCAATCGGAATGCCCACCAGCACCGTGTGCGTGAAGATCGTGCCAGGGATCATCCAAGGATAATCCGCATCATAACGCGGGCGGATCGCGCTGAAGGCTTCCTGCAACCGCGCCATCGCTTCCCCGAAATTGGCCGCGAAATGCTCATTGGCGCCGGCCGCCGACAGCGGCACGACGACATAGTTCATCGCCACGTACAGCACGAGCCCATAGATGAATCCCCATAGGATCGGGCTCTTCGTCAGCGCCTTGAAGCTTTGCGCGGCGAGCACATAGATTGCCGCCATCAGCGTCGCGATCAGGAAGTGTGCGCCCAAACCGAGGAGCGCCGTATTCCAGCCGCCGGCCTGCGAAGCCTCGCGCCCGATCCAGCCCGCCGCTACAGACTGCAACACCCGCTCCGGTGACGCGCCGTAGCTCAGCGGCCCGTACACAACGAACGCGTAAACGATGTCGAGCGCGCCGGCGATCAAGCCGCCTAGCAAGATTCCCCAAAGAATGCGCATCGCATGTCCCTCCCGCGTCCACTGAAGGCGGGAGACGCGAGATTGCTACTCGTTTTCGACGAACGGGTTCTTACCGGCCTTCACGATCAAGCGAACGGGCGCGGCGTGCAGATTGAAGGCCTCGCGAATGCCGTTGACGAGGTAGCGCTTGTAGCTCTCGGGCATGTCCTCGGCGCGCGAAGCGATCAGGACGAATGTCGGCGGTCGCGCTTTGATTTGCGTCAGGTAGCGCGGCTTGATGCGCTTGCCGCGCACCGCCGGCGGCGGATGGCGTGCGATGGTGGCGTAGAGCCACTCGTTCAGGTCCTTGGTCTTGACCCGCGCTGTCCAATCCTCGTGCGCTTGCTCAACCGCCTTCATCAACCGGTCGAGGCCCACGCCCGATTGCGCCGCCACTGTGACGATCGGCGCGCCGCGCGCCTGCGGCAGGCTCTCCCGCGCCACCAGTTTCATCTCTTCGAAGTGCGCGCGAGGATCGGTGATCGTGTCCCACTTGGCCAGACAGAACACGAGCGCGCGGCCCTCCCTAACGATGAGATCCGCGATCGAAAGATCCTGCTTCTCGAACGCTTCGTTGGCGTCCATCACCAGGATGCAGATGTCGGCGAACTTGAGCGCATGCAGCGCGTCGCCGACCGACATGCGCTCGAGCTTGGCCTGCACCTTCGCCTTCTTGCGCATGCCCGCGGTGTCGACCAGACGATAGGGCTGGCAGCGCCATTGCCAGTCGATGGCGATCGCATCGCGCGTGATGCCGGCTTCCGGCCCAACCAGCAGGCGTTGCTCGCCGATCAGCGCGTTGACCAGCGTCGACTTGCCCGCATTCGGCCGGCCGATGACGGCAATGTTGATTGGGCGCGGCGCTCGTTCCCCTCCCCCAACGGGGGAGGGGGCAGTGGGTGGGGCGTGTGCAAACGTCGAAGACGTTGCAGAAGGAGTGACGCCGTCTCCGCCATCGGAGCGCGCTTTCCATTGCCCCCCCTCCTCGCCCTCCCCCCGTTGGGGGGCGGGTTCGTACTGAGCAATCGCCGCGTACAACTCAGCCATGCCTTCGCCGTGCTCGGCCGACAACGCGATCGGCTCGCCCAGGCCAAGTGCATAGGCTTCGCTGATGCCTACATCGCCCGCGCGCCCCTCAACTTTGTTTGCCACGAGCACGACAGGCTTGTCCGCCCGACGCAATAAGGCGGCGAATGCTTCATCTAGCGGCAGCACGCCCGCGCGCGCGTCCACTAGGAATAGGATGACGTCCGCTTCGCGAATGGCGATTTCGGTCTGCTGGCGCATGCGCGCTTCGAGCGAGGCGTCGGTTGCGTCTTCGAACCCAGCCGTGTCGATCAGTGCAAAATCGAGATCGCCGAGCCGCCCCTTCGCCTCACGCCGGTCGCGCGTGACGCCCGGCGTGTCATCGACAAGCGCGAGCTTCTTGCCCGCGAGGCGGTTGAACAAGGTGGACTTGCCGACATTGGGCCGCCCGACGATCGCGAGCTTGATCGTCATGAGTGGCCAACATCAACGCAGGACGACGAGGCGCGCTTCGTCGGTGACGATGTAGATTTGGTCGTTCGCAGCGATCGGCGGAATGAAGACGGGTTGATCGACATCGGCCGTGGCCAGGACTTGGCCACTCGCCGGCGACACGGCGACGACATCGCCCTCGGAATTGGCTAGCACAAGCCGGCCGCCGATCATGATCGGTCCGGTCCACGCCACGCGGCCCTTGCGCTCGCCTTCATTGCGATAACGCCGCAACTGCGCGACCCAATAGACGTTGCCTGTGCGCCGTTCGAACGCGGCGAGTTCGCCGTCAACGCTCACCGCATAGAGCACATCGCCCGCCACCCACGGGGTTTGCGTCGATGCGAACGAGCGCGCCCACATGCGTTGGCCGCTGCGCAGATCGATCCCCGCGAGCACGCCCGAATGGCTCGCTGCGTAGACTGCGCCGCCGTCGATCACCGGACGGCCGGCGATATCGTTGATTGCGGATAGCGAGGTCAGGCGGCCCGCGCGCGACAGCGAGTCCGCCCAAAGCCGCCGGCCGTTGGCGCCCAGCAGTGCCACAAGTTCGCCGGACGCAAACGGCGCCACCACCGTTTCGCCGTCCACAGCAACGCTAGGCGCCGAAAGGATGCGCGCCGGCTCGGCTATGGCCTGGAACGTCCACGCGACCTCGCCGGTCGTCGCATCCATCGCCATCAATTCACTGTCGTTGGTGACGGCGTAGACCCGTCCTCCCGCAACAGTCGGCGCCGATTGGAAAGGCGCATTTGCCTGCGTCCGCCAGATTTCGTTGCCGCTTTCGGCGTCGAGAGCGACGATGAACCCGAAGCCCGTGGTGACATAGACGCGTCCGCCGCCGGCTGCGACGCCGCCGCCGCGGGCGACGCGGTCGCGACCTTCGTTCGGACGCAGGCGCTCATCCCAAATGCGCCGGCCATCGCTGGCGCTCACGGC
This sequence comes from Caulobacteraceae bacterium, assembly GCA_052387215.1. GTDB lineage: Bacteria > Pseudomonadota > Alphaproteobacteria > Caulobacterales > Aquidulcibacteraceae > Vitreimonas. The sequence continues at coordinate 15,378 of JBQTJK010000039.1, read as the reverse complement.
GTGCAGGCGATGGCTGGCGTCGAGGAAGAAGAGTCTGCCGTCGGCAATCACTGGCGGCGCCGCGATGGCGACGCGATCGTTGGAGCCTTGACCCAGACTTGTCCGCCAGGCGCGTTCAAGCACCGCCGAACCGCTGGACTGCGGCGGCGAATTGTCCGCCGTTCCGCCCGGCTGGCTCCACTCGGTCACGGAAATCGCCGCGGGTACGGTGATGGCCTGCGATGCGAGAGTGGGGTCGGGCGCCAGCTGCTGCTCGAACGCCAGGATCGACTGCCGGCCCTCCTGAGGGGCGGTTTGCTGAGGTGCGTTGCCGCCGTCGAACGGATTCAACACCTCGCCGATGCGGCTCACCGTCGAGCACGCCGATAAGGCGGCCGCAGCCGCGATGAGGGCGATTGGACGCAAAGGCTTCATTTGCTTTCTCCTTCGGACGGCGCAGGCGCAGTCGCTGCGCCGTCCGCGGGGGTTTCTTCGCCGGGGCCGATGACGCCCAACGCAACCTGAGCGCGCTGACGCACAGTATCGGGCGCTTCGAATGCGAGCGTCAGTTCCTGCAGCGTGTTGCGCGCAAGATCGAGGTCACCTGCTTCCCACGCTTCGATCGCCAACAACTCGCGCGCCAAGTACGACACGCGCGTGTCGGACTCGATCAGCGGCTCAAGGCGCGTGCGCAGCGCTGCGAAATCCTGGGTCTCCGCGGCGATATAGGCGGCGCGGATCTGCGCGCTCTCGCGCATGGTCGGATCGGGTGAAATTTCGGCGGCTGCGTCGAACTCGGCGAGCGCCGCTTCGAGATCGCCTTCGAGCGAAAGCAGCGCGGCTCGCTCCATCCGCGCCATGGCGCGATAGACGCGCGGGCCCTCGCCGGCGAGGCGCTCGAATTCCGCCTTGGCAGGGTCTAGGTCGCCCTGCTGCGCGATCGCTTGCCGCGCCGTCTCCTGCGCGGCGGCGAATTCCGCGGCATGCTCGCGCGAGACACGCGTCTGATAGCCGCTCCACACCTGCCAGCCGCCAAGGCTAATGATGAACACAGCGAACAAGCCGATGATCCAAGGACCGTAGCGTTTGGCGATCGCGAGCATGCGGTCCTGCCGCAAGCTCTCGTCGACTTCCCGGACAAAACTATCGCTTTCGTTGGTCACACGCCGTTCCTGACCCTCAAGGCTCGGCGAGCGCCAGCCTGGTCCCCCAAAATCGGCGGCAAGCTAGCCGCGCTCGCCGCCCCCGGCAACGCGCGGGCGCCGCGCCTTTCCGCCGCCTAATGTCCCGGACTTGAAATGCGACCCACAGATTGGATCGGGCGCTCAGTCGCAATTCAAGTCCAAAGGGACATTAGATTCAAAGAGTTCTAAAGCGGTTTTGGACTTGAAATTCGCATGCCGGCCTCCATCGACCTTAGGCGAATTTCAAGTCCGCCGCTTTAGGGCATAGGTCTCGGCTGCGGCAGGAAAACGGCGGTTCCGGACATCGGCAGCGTAGGCGGCAGCCGCCTTGTCGATCTCGGCCTTCAGATTGGCGTAGCGGCGGACGAATTTCGGGGTCCAGTCGAACAGGCCCAAAAGGTCGTCGGTGACCAAGATTTGCCCATCGCATTGGGCCGAGGCGCCGATGCCGACGGTCGGGGCCCTGACCGCCGCGGTTATTTCGGGGGCGAGCGTTTCATCCACACCCTCCACTACGATAGCAAAAGCGCCGGCCGCATCGGCGGCGCGAGCTTCGGCAAGCACCTGCGCCCGCTCTTCCTTGGTGCGGCCCTTGGCCCGGAACTTCCCGTCCACGTTCACCGCCTGCGGCCGCAGCCCGACATGGCCCATCACCGGGACGCCGCGCTGCACCAAATAGGCGATGGTGTCGCCGACATAGGTGCCGGCCTCGACTTTCACAGCTTGCGCGCCGGTTTCCTTGAGAATGCGCGTAGCGTTGGCGAACGCATGCTCGGCGCTGGTCTCGTATGAGCCGAACGGCATGTCTACGACCACAAGGGCGCGCTCGGAGCCGCGCATCACGGCTTGGCCGTGCATGATCATCATGTCGATCGTGACGCCCACCGTGTTCGGCATGCCGTGCACGACCATGCCGACGCTGTCGCCGACCAGCAGCACGTCGCAGTGTTGATCGAGGATTTGCGCCACCGGCGCGGTGTACGCGGTCAGGCAAACGATCGGCTCGCCGCCCTTCCTGGCGCGGATATCCGGCGCTGTGATGCGGCGGACGGCTTCGGTATGGCGCGACATGGGGCCTCGCTTCTTCCTCGCGTAGATAGCCTTTGCTGCACTGCGGCGCCAGCGCTCTGGCCAGAAACGCGAAAGGCGGCCCTCGCGAGCCGCCTTTGCTTTGATCGAGATGAAAGCGCCTTAGTTCTGCGTCGCGCGATAAGCCACCGCGCCGCCGGCGAGCGCTCCCGTGACAAGCAGGATTTGCGTCAATCCGGCGCCGAGCGACTGGATGAAGCCGAGCGCCGCGCCGCCCGCGTCGAGAGTCGGCGTCGCATTCACCGCGCCATGCACGCGCGCCACTTCAAGGCCGGCCGCGGCCATGATGTCTTGGCCAAACGCGCCGGCAAACGTGTAGAGACCCCAAGAGACCGCGGCCGCGCCAATCGTGATCGCGCCATATTGGATGTAGCTACGCACCTTCAGGTCGGCTTCGCGCGCCGCCACGGCATGGGCGACGTTCACTGCAAACCCGTCATCGGCGGGTTCGTGGGCTTCTGCGAAAGAGCGCTTCAACAGGGCGTCGAAGTCAGTCATGAGCCGGGTCCAATAGCCGTCTAAGTTTGTCCGTCCCTCTCAGAACATGTGATTTCACGGTCCCGAGGGGAAGACCCGTGATTTCTACAATCTCTGAGTGGCTCAACCCTTCTCCGTGGTTCAGCGTCACACAAAGTCTCTCAGCATCGCTCAACTTGGCAAGTGCTCTTTCCAGGTCGAGCTTCGCTCCGGCTGCGGCTTCCGGCGTGGACTCCTCCGACGCGATTGGCGAAGCGTCGTCGATCTCCTCAAACACGGCCTTCTGGCGTCTTTTGGCCATCAGGAACGTGGTGACCGCAATCCTCCTAAACCAACCCGGAAAAGCTGCCGGGGTTTCCAAGTCTCTCATTCTATCCCACGCCTTGATGAACGCCTCTTGAGCCAGATCGTCAGCTTCAGCGTGGCTTCGACACATCCTCCTCAGTAGAGCTCGGGCCCAACCTTGGCGGCGCTTCACCAACTCCCCGAAGGCTGACTGGTCCCTGGCCTGGGCTGCTATGATCAGCGCAGCTTCCGTGGCCTGAGCCAGGTTGATGAGCCCCCGCGACGCCACTGATTACCACTCAGTCTTCCTTCTTCTTTGTCGCATAATCGACGATGGCGAGCAGGATAAAGGCAATGCCAAGCGCGCCTAAAATCACCGCCGGCACCATCATGCCGTTGAACGCTTCCTCGGCGTAGCCGCCGACGAAATAGCCCGCCGCCGCGAAACCGCCGGCCAGAGCCAGGAGCACGATGCCGCTGCCGAGGCTGGATCTGGCTTTGTCTTGAGGCTTCTTCTGACCCTCAGTCAGGGTCCGCATCAGGGTAGGATCCAGCTGCTGGCCCTTCTCCAGTGCCTGCGCGATCAGATGATGGGCGGACTGACGGGTGCGTTCCCGAAGATAGATCGGGACCAGGATAATGGCCGCCAGAAATCCGAAAAAAAGCAGGAAAAAGAAGATTCCGCCATCCATCAGGGATGTCTCCATAGCCGGGGTCTTCGCCCCTTTGCGTCATAGATGCGCCGAGTTATGGCCTTGGATGCAGGCGCTCTCAGCGGGCTGCCGCAGGTGCTAAACGTTGTGTCATGAGCCGGGACATCGCCACCAGGGCGAAAATACCACCCACACCTAGAATACCGCCCTGGACCCCCTCCCAGTTAAGCGCCGCCCAGCCGGCGAGCATGATTACCAACGAGGCCCCAGCTGCCGCCATGCCGGCCGAGCGGAGCATCGAACGAGCGAACTCGGCACGAAAGCGTTCCCGCTCAGCGGCCTGGATCACCGCCAAGGTAAACGCCGGATCGCGCGCCGGCGCGGCGCTTTCTCCAAAGGCGCGCGCGAGGCGAGCTTCAGCGTCCATCATGCGTCTCCAACGCGCCCAGCAGTCGTTCGCGTCCGCGCATCACATGGGATTTCACTGTGCCAAGCGGCAGTTTCAAGATCTCCGCTGCTTCGCTGTGCGAGAAGCCCTCGCCCAAACATAACGCAACCGCCGCGCGCTGATCGTCAGGCAGTTCCGCCATCGCCCGCTGCAGCGCGATGCGATCCTCGATCGGCGCTTCGCTTTCGCCTTCTTCCTGTTCGGCGAGCCAATCGGCGTCGCGCTCCTGGGAGCGTCCGTGTGCGCGGCGCGCATCGCGCGCAATGCGAAAACCGATGCCGCTCACCCACGAACGAAAACTCGAACGGCCTTCAAAGCGGTCGAGCTTGCTCCACGCTGTCACGAACGCCTCCTGCGCGATGTCGTCGGCGCCGGCCCAATGCCCCGCAAAACGCCGCAAAAACCCGCGTACCGCTTGCTGATGTGCGTCGACCAAAGCTGCGAACGCGCGGCTGTCCCCCTTGCGCGCCCGCGAAATGAGACGCGCTTCGTCATACGGACTCATCGTCTTTGCCGCCGCGGCCGGGACGCATGATAGCAAGCGCCAAGCAACCAAGCGCTGTGACAGTCATCGTCGCGGCGACAACCAAGAAGGCTACTTTATCGTCAGCTTCGGCGTTCGCGTAGGCGATCCAAAATCCAAGACCCAACGCAGAGAAGACAACCACCTCACCCCACGGCGGCTTTGATTGGCCTGCTTTGTCGATCTGTTCGTAAACAATAGCCGGTGGTTCTTTCCCCGCCTCTAGGGCAGCCTTGATGATGTCCATCGCCTGGCTGCGGCGCTTGTGCTCCAGCCACTGCGCCCAACCCGCAGCAATCATTGAGACTGAAATCGCACCGAAGATAAATGCGGCGACCATCCAGTTTTCCATCTCGCCCGAAAGCATGCCCGACTCCGTGGTTTCGCCGAGTATGCAGCCACCGCCGCGCAAAATGGATGCGATTGGGGCTTGCCAGGCAATACTTAAGCGTCTACTTAAGTATCTATGTTCAGAGCCGAAGCTCATCTCGACCTGGCTTTTCAAGCACTTGCCGACCCGAGCCGCCGCGCGATGGTGGACCGGCTGGTGCAAGGACCGGCCACCGTCAGCGAACTGGCCAAACCGCTCGCGATGTCGCTGCCGGGCGTGATGCAGCACCTGGCGGTACTCGAAGCGAGCGGCCTCGTTGTCTCTGAAAAGAGCGGCCGCATCCGGACCTGCCGGATCGAGCCGAAGGTTCTCGCTCAAGCTGAACAATGGATCGCCGATCGCCGCGCGCTCTGGGAGCGCCGCTTGGATCGGCTCGGACAATTCCTCGAAGAAACTAAGGACGAAGCCTGATGCTGACGCTCTACGGACACCCGATCTCCTCCTTCACCTGGAAGGTGCTGATCGCCCTGCACGAGAACGCGACGCCGTTCGAGTACGTGACGGTCGATCAGACCACGTACGCCGACTTCATCGCGAAGTGGCCAATGGGCAAATTTCCTATCCTGCTCGACGGCGATCGCAAACAGATGGTCACCGAGACCTCGGTGATCATCGAATATCTCGACGCCTACTATCCCGGCCGCACGCGCTTCATCCCAACGGATCTCGACACCGCGCTTGAAGTGCGCCGCTGGGATCGCGTGTTCGACCACATCAACACGACCATGGCGAAGGTCGTGCTCGACAACATCCGCGCCGAGGGCCAGCACGATCCATTCGGCGTCGAAGAAGCCAAGCGCATCGTGCGCGCCGCTTATGGCGTCATCGAAACGCAGCTCGGTGAGGACGGCTTCATCGTTGGCGACAGCTTCACCCTTGCCGATTGCGCCGCCGCGCCTGCGCTCTGGTACGGCACGCGCAATGTTCCGCTCGACAATGGCTTCCCGCGAATCGCGGCCTATCTCGAACGCTTGAAGCGCCGCCCCTCCTTCGCCCGCGTGCTGAAGGACTCCGAGCCGCTCTTCCATCTCTATCCAGGAGCTTGAGATGACGACCCTCGCCCACGCCACCATCGTCATGGAGCGCACGTACAACGCCGCGCCCGCGCGCGTCTTCGCTGCCTGGGAACGCGTCGAGGCACGCAAACGCTGGTGCTCGCCCGCCGACAACATTTGCATCGAGTTCGAGGAAGCTGACTTCCGCGAAGGCGGCCGCGACCTCTCTCGCTACATTGAGCCGGGCAATGCGGACTACATCGCGCAAGCCCACTACCTCGACATCAAACGCGACCAGCGCATCGTCTTCACCGAAGACATCGCGCACGGAAAAAAGCGCGTCTTGGCCACGCTCGTCAGTGTCGAACTCACACCACGAGACGCCGCAACGCACCTCCACCTCACCCCTGCAGTTCGCCTCGTTCGACGATGCGGGCATGGAGCAAGGCTACCAATCCGGCTGGAACGCAGCCCTCGACAACCTCGCCAAGGAATTCTGAAGGACGCCGCTCATGACGAAAAGATCGACGACCCACGCCACGTTCGTGATCGAACGTGAATACAAAGCCACGCCCGCGAAGGTGTTCGACGCCTTTGCCAACCCCCAATCGAAAGCCAAATGGTTTGGCGGCCCGGAGGACTGGGAAAAATCCAACCACAAGCTCGATTTCCGCGTTGGCGGCAAGGAGAGCGTCAGTGGCGGTCCGCCCGGCGGCCCGGTGCACACCTACAATGCTGAATACTGGGAGATCGTCGAGAATGAGCACATCGTCTCATCCTACGAGATGCTCATGGACAAACAGCGCATCTCCGTATCGCTGGCCACGATGGAGTTCAAGCCGAACGGGTCCCGCACGACGTTCGTCCTCAGCGAGCAAGGCATCTTCCTCGACGGCTACGACGATGCGGGCGAACGCGAGCGGGGCAGCCGCATCCTGCTCGATCAGCTCGAAACCTATCTAAGCAAGTGAGGGCGCCATGACCACAACAACGCACGCCAACTTCGTGATCGAGCGCCGTTACGACGCCTCGGCGCAACGCGTCTTCGCCGCCTGGTCCGATCCCGCCTCCAAGCGCGCCTGGTTCGCCGAAGGCGAAGGCTGGCTCATCCAGAGCTACGAACTCGACTTCCGCGAACGCGGCACGGAGAAGAGCACCTTCCGGTTTCTCAAAGACGAAGAGACGTTCGGTGAGAAGACGAGCTTCAGCAACGAGACCGTCTTCAACGAGATCGTGCCCAACGAACGCATCATCTTCACCTATTCGATGGCCCGCAACGGCGTGCGCTTCTCGGTTTCGCTCGCAAGCGTCGAACTGAGTTCCGCAGGCGCCGGCACGCGCATGATTTTCACCGAGCACGCAACGTTTTTCGAAGGCGGCGACGGCGCCCAGATGCGCGAAGCCGGCTGGCGGGAACTGCTCGATAAACTAGATGCCTATCTGGCAAGCGCGAGTGCTTGAGCCCAGAGGAGTTTGTCATGAAGAGGTTTCTCGCCATCTACACCGGAACAGAAGAAGCGCGTCGCAAATCGGGATGGGACGCCTTGGCCGAAGACAAGCGCAAGGAGCGCGAGAAGCGAGGCATGAACGCCTGGATGGATTGGGGCCGCACCCATGAAAGCGCCATCGTCGATCAAGGCGCGCCCCTCGGCAAAACCAAGCGAATCGGCCCGGACGGGGTCAGCGATATCAAGAACGCTATGGCCGCCTACGTAATCGTCGAGGCCGAGTCGCACGAGGCGGCGGCGCGAATGTTCGAGCGGCATCCGCACTTCACCATCTTCCCCGGAGACGCGGTCGAGATCATGGAGTGCCTGCCCATCCCGACCATGTAGTATGGTGCGGTGACACCGAGGCAGATCACGATCCAACTCGACGGTGACGCCACGGTGTCCGGACTGTGGTTGTCGCTGCCGAACCCGCGCGCGGCTTACGTCTTCGCACACGGCGCCGGCGCCGGCATGGCCCACAAATCCATGGCGGCGATTGCGAACAGTTTGGCCGAGCGCGGCGTTGCCACATTGCGCTACAATTTCCTCTACATGGAGCGCGGCTCCAAGCGCCCTGATGCGCCGGCACTCGCCCACCGCGCCGTGCGCGCCGCGGTGGCGAAAGCATCGGAGCTCGCCGCAAACCTCCCGCTCTTCGCTGGCGGCAAATCCTACGGCGGCCGCATGACTTCGCAAGCGCAGGCGCTATCGCCGCTGCCCGACGTGCGCGGCCTCGTCTTTTTCGCCTTCCCGCTCCACCCGGCGGGCAAGCCCAGCGACGAACGCGCCACGCATTTGGTCGACGCGCAGCTTCCAGTGCTTTTCCTGCAAGGCACGAACGATGCCCTGGCGACGCTTGATTTGCTCAGGCCCGTGGTCAAGCGCCTCGGCCAACGCGCCACGCTGGCTTTGTTCGACGACGCCGACCACAGCTTCCATGTCCCGGCAAGAACTGGCCGCAAGGATGCGGACGTGCTGGCGGAGATTCTCGACACGGCGGCGGAGTGGATGATCAATCATTCCGCTCGCCCTTGATAGCGCGCGTTCCCCTCTCCCCTGCGGAGAAGGGGAGAAGAAAATCTATCCCAACGCTCTCGCATAAATCTCCGGCTTGAAGCCGACAATCAGCTTGCCGCCCACATCCAGCACCGGCCGCTTAATCATCGGCGGCTGCTCGGCCATCAGCGCGATCGCCTTCTTCGCCGTTATGCTTTCGCGATCCTTTTCCGGCAGCTTGCGGAACGTCGTGCCCGCACGGTTCAGCAAGATTTCCCAACCGACATCGTTCGCCCAGCGTTCGAGCGACGCCTTATCGATGCCTTCGCTCTTGTAATCGTGGAACACGTAGACGACGCCGCGTTGATCCAGCCACGCGCGCGCTTTCTTCATCGTGTCGCAGTTCCTGATGCCGTAGATCGTAATCTGCTTGCTCTTGGCCATGGCGGGTTTATGCCAAGGCCCACGGAGGAACGTCCATGGCCGATACGCTCACTTTCTACACCAACCCGATGTCGCGCGGACGCATCATCCGCTGGATGCTCGAGGAAGTCGGTCAGCCGTACGAAACCGTCGTGCTCGATTTCGCCAGCAGCATGAAGAGCCCCGACTATCTCGCCATCAACCCGATGGGCAAAGTGCCGGCGATCCGCCACGGCAATGCGATCGTCACCGAGGCCGCCGCCATCTGCGCTTATCTCGCCGACGCCTTCCCCGACGCGCGCCTCGCGCCGCCTCCCGGCAGCAAGGAGCGCGGGCCGTACTATCGCTGGCTCTTCTACGGCGCAGGCCCGATCGAAGCGATGGCCAGCAATCACGCCCTCGGCGTCGCTGTCCCCGACGACAAGCGCGGCATGGTCGGCTACGGCTCGCGCGAACAAGTGATCGATGTGCTCGACAAGACTGTGTCGCGCCACGACTACCTCGCCGGCAATCGCTTCAGCGCCGCCGACCTTTATGTCGGCGCCCAGATCGGCTGGGGCATGCAGTTCGGCACGATCGAGAAACGCCCCGCGCTCGAGCGCTATTTCGCCCGCGTCACCGACCGTCCCCCCTTCCTGCGCGCGCGCGAGATTGATGATGCGCTGATCGCGGAAGCGAAGAAGGCAAGCTAGTGCGGCGGATTTGAAATTCGCCTCACGTTCATGGCGGCCGCCGAGCGAATTTCAAATCCAAAGCCGCACTAGAAACCTTTGAGTCTAATGTCCCTTTGCACTTGAAATTCGATAATCATGTGATCCCAGCCGCAGATCGAATTTCAAGTCCGGGACATTAGCCCATCTCGTACGGGCGCGTGATCACTTCGAGCCAGTGGCCTTCGGGGCCACGGAAGTAGAAACCGCGGCCGCCGAAATGCGTGTTGATCTCATTCTCGATCTTGCCCATCGGATCGGCCCAATAGCGCAAGCCACGCTCCTTGATGCGCGCGAAGATCGGATCGAACTCGTCTTCGGAAACGAGAAACGCAAAATGCCGACTCTTCACCGGATCGCCGCCGCTATTGATGAAATCGAGGCTGACGCCGTTGGCGGTCTTCACCACCAGGAACGGCCCGAACGCAATCGGCGGCTCGAGTCCTAAAATGTCGACGAGAAACCGCGCCGACACTTCCTTGTCGCCCGCATGCACGATGGTGTGATTGAGTTCGACGGCCATGGGCGCAATGTGGTCGGCCACGCGCGCCGCGGCAAGGCTCAAGCCTTGCCGCGCTTCTTGTAATCGGGATGCCGATAACAAGTGACAAGATGGTCATTGACCATCCCCACCGCCTGCATGAACGCGTACACGATCGTCGGCCCGACGAACTTGAAACCGCGCTTCTTCAGTTCCTTCGATATAAGCCGCGAGATGTCCGTTTCCGCCGGGATCGGTGCGCCAGGCTTCAGCCGATTGACGATTGGCTCGTCATCGACAAAATCCCACAAGAATTTCGAAAATCTCAGCCCCTCCTTCTGCATTGCCAAATAAGCCTTCGCCGAGGCCACAACGCCCTCAATCTTCGCCCGGTTGCGCACGATGCCTTCGTCGGCCATCAGTTTCTCGATTTTCGCTGGCGTGTAGCGGGCGATCTTCGCCGGCTCGAAGCCGTCGAACGCGCGGCGATAATTCTCGCGCTTGCGCAGGATGGTGATCCACGACAGCCCCGCCTGCGCGCCTTCGAGCATCAGCATCTCGAACAGCGCGCGGTCGTCCCTGACCGGCATGCCCCATTCCTCGTCGTGATAGGCGACATAGAGCGGATCGCTGCCCGGCCAGCTGCAGCGTGGGAGGTCAGGAGTGTTTCGTTTCATGCGCGCACAACTGCCTCCCCAAAAGCTGGCGTTCAAGTCGCCATCGCCGCCAACGCTGCGCAGCCCTCGCGAGCGGCGCGACCCGCTCGTTCGCCATCTCTTGCTGCCTCCATGGGAGGCGGGGCGCGTGGGATGCGCCGGGTAGTGCCAGCCCTGATTCTGCGCTGTCACGATATCGCCTTTCGGCTCTGGTGGACTTGGCGATCCCGTCATCGCGGCGGCGGCCGTCCGCGCCTCGATCCCGAATTGATCGCGCTCATCCGGCAGATGAGCTTCGAGAACCCGCTCTGGGGCGCGCCGCGCATCCATGGCGAATTGTTGAAGCTCGGCGTGCAGGTGTCGCAGTCGTCGGTGTCGAAGTATATGCTGCCGCGACCCCGGCGGGCGACGCCAGGCTGGACCACGTTCCTGTGCGAGCACGCCGACGATATCGCCAGCATCGACTTTCTAACTGTGCCAAGCCTCACGTTCGCGCGACTCTATGCTTTCGTCGTTTTGGCGCATGATCGGCACCGGATCCTGCACGTCGAGGTCACGAACCATCCGAACGCGCCCTGGCTCAGCTGCCAGATCGCGCTGGCGTTTCGGCGCGACCCCGCGCCCCTCTTTCTCGTACGCGACAATGACGGCCTCTATGGCGCGCACTTCCGCCAGGCCCTTCGCACGCTAGGTGTCACCGATCGGCCTACGCAGCCGCATTCGCCGTGGCAAAATGGCCATGTCGAACGACTGATCGGCTCGATCCGACGCGAATGCCTCGATCACGTCATCGTTTGGAATGCAGCCCACCTACGACGCGTGCTCCAGAAGTACGCTGATTATTACAACAACCACCGCACCCACCTGGCGCTCGGCAAAGATTCGCCTCGCCCGCGAGCTGTGGAGCGCACCGGACGCGTCATCGCCGAACCAATACTCGGCGGACTGCATCGGCGCTATCGCCGCACCCCCGAAAAATGAGTTTTCGGAAGGGACAGGTGTCGTAATCGTTCTGCGTCAGCAGCCGCGACAGCGCATCGTAAGTGAACGCGCCGACCACAGCGCCGGGGGCGGAGAGGTTAGTTCCGTTCTTGACCTGGATGACGCGCCCCAAGCCATCGTAGACATAATCCTCGCGCCGGTTTCCTGCTTTGTTGTCGAGCGCGAACGCGCGCGTGCCGTCGAGATTGTAGGTGGTGTCGACGCCGGTGGTCCCGCGCACAATCGACCCCGAGCCGATCGCGCCGGAGAAACTCCCCTTCGCCGTCGCCATCCGGTTCATGGCGTCGTAGCGGTACCAATAATCTTGCGTGGTGTCGGTCGCGGCGATGGCGCCGTTGGCGTCGAGCGCGCGATAGGTCGCCAGCGAGCGGCGGATGTTGCCGGCGGCGTCGTACGTGAAGACGTGTGAGGCGGCGCCGTAATTGTCGCCATATTGCTCGCGTTCGGCGATGCCGTCAGTGACCGATGGCCCACCATAGGGGGCGTTGCCGGTCTCGGACCAGGAGACGATGCGGCCGAGCGCATCGAAGCTGGCGCTCTGGTTGGAGATGGTGCGGTTGAAATATATCGTCTCGGCCGGATAGTATTCGCCGCCCTGCCAATAGGCCGCAATGGTCCACGAGCCCTGCTCGCTTAACACTTGGGCCGTGACGTTGCCGACCTTGTCATAACCGAAGCTCGAGCCGCGATAGCTGAACGTCTCGGTGGCGTTGGCGCTCGCGACGCCCAGCCTGAGCTGGCTGCCGCTGGTCTGCCAGATCGAAGCGAGCCGCCCGGTGTTGTAATAGTTCTGGTTGAGCGCCTCGCCGGCGGCGACCGTATTGCCGTTGACGATCTGCGTCGCGCTTTTTTGCGTCAGCCGCCCGGCTCTGTCGTAGGTGAAATTGGTGGTGATGTTGGAGAGATTGATGCGTCCGACCTCGCGGCCGAACACGTCGCTCTTTTCGGTCAAGCTCATGGCGTTGGCGAAGGTGGTGGTCTTGACCCAGCCGCCGAACGGGTTGGCGTTCATGCCCGCAGTGACGAGCGTTGCGTCCCAGGCATAGGCGTAAGCAGTTGTGTCGCCGCCCGCGGCGATGATCTGGGTGATGCGGCCTTGGGCGTCGTAAGCGGTTTGCTCGACTTCGTAGGTCGCCGCCCCATTCGCGTTGTAGAAGCTGTTCCAGTGCTTGGTGCGTTGGCCCAAGCCGTCATAGCCGTAATAGTCGGTCAGCACATTGGAGCGGTTCATCGAGACGAGGCGGCCCATCGCGTCGAAGCTCTGCACAATCGCGTGGGCAGTCGTCGACTGGCCAGCGTTGTAGAGCGGGTCTTCGATCCGGCGGGCGTCGCCGTGGACGTCGTATCGGGTGCGCGTGACGCCGTCGTCGGCGGCGATGGTTTCCGCGATCGCCGCCTCGCTTCCGCCATAACCCGTGCCGGCGAGCAGTGTGAGCCGCGTGAGATTAGTGTTGGCGTCGCGGCTGGCGACGAGCCGGCCGGAGATGTCGTAATAGCGGTGTTCGATCGGGCGGAAGGTTACCGCCGTGCCCGATGTTGCGAGCAGCGCGCCGGTTGTGGAATGATAGCCGGTGATCCAATTGCCGTTCTCGGCGCGGGCTTCGACGGCCGGGCTTTCGGTTTTGATCCGCCGGCCCATCGTGTTGTAACTGTAATCGATGCGCGCGCCCGCGGCGTTGATCTCGGTGGCGATCTCGCCGAACGCGTTGTAAGCGCGGGTGGTGATGAGGTTGTCAAACGTCGTCGCGTTGCGCTGGCGCTGCGGCTCGATCACTTCTACGCCCATGTTGCGTGCATCGTATTTTGTGATGGTCGCTGTGACGCCGGCGACGTTCGTGGTGGCGATGGTCGATACGCCGTCGCTCCACAGCGCCAGCACTTCATCCAACGTGTCGAGCGCGGCGTCGGCGAAATCCGCGCCGGCCGTGGCGATGGCCAGCGTCTGGTTGCCCGCCGCGTCGTACATGAAGTATTTCCAGGCGCCGTCGCCGGCGTTCGCGCGAACAAGCCGGCCGGCGGCGTCGTACTCGAACTTCTCGCCGAGCATGAGCGGCTGTTCGGCGCCGCTCACATAATGGGCAAAGCCGCGTTGGCTGACTTCGCCGAAGGCGTTGTAGGTCATGGCGATGGTGTCGATCTGCGCGCCGTCGCGGCTCCAATTGGCGCCGACTTTGAGCATCACGCCTTGGCGGGTGACGCGGCCCCCGATATCGTAGTCGTAGCCGATGGCTTCGCTGGCGGCGGCGTTGAAGTCGAGCCGGTTGTATTCCTCGCGCCGCACCCGCCCGGCGATGTCGTAGAAATAAGCGCGCTTGAAGCCGGCCGCGTCGGTGACGGAGGCCAAGAGCCCGCCGGCGCCGTAGGTGTAGCTGGTGATGCGGTCGGCTACGCCGCCGGCGCCCAGCGCCTTGGTCTGGGTCAGATTGTCGAGGCCGTTATACGCATACTCGATCGTCGGGGTGACGTTGACGCCGTTGAAATCGGTGAAGCTGTAATCCGCCGCGCCCATCTCGCGATAGCGCTGCTCGCTCTTCATCCGCCCGCCGAGATCGTAATCGTAGGCGATGATATCGCCGCTGGCCTCGGTCTTGCTCGCGACTTGGCCCAGCCCGTTGTACGTGTAGGTGATGACGGCGTTCTGGCTCGAGTGCCCGCCTGAGCCGTTGTGCACGAGCACGCTGGCGCGCGTTTCGGTGAGCCGGCGGCCCATGTTGTCGTAGCTGAAATTGGTGACGCGATCGTTGACAGCGTCCTGGTTGGGCGGCGGGGGCGGATCGGTGAGGCTGGTAGGCGTCGCCGACGCGGTCGCATAGCGCGTCTCGGCGAGCACGTTGCCGTTGCTGTCATAGCTCCAATCGGTGCGATAATTGGCGGCGTCGATCTGCGTCTTCTTGCGCCCGAGATTGTCGTAATAGGACCATGTCTTGGCGCCGTTGGCGTCGGTCGTGCGCACGACATTACCCATGGCGTCGTAATCGTAGCTCGTAGTCGCGTTGGCGGTCGCAACAGTGAGGCTCGTCGCATATGTCGCCGAAGTGACGTTGGGCGTGGTGACGGTCTTGACCTGGTTGAGCCCGTCATACGTGTAGATCGTGTCGCGATAGGCCCCGCTCCCGCCGCTCGGAGGCGAGCCTTGCGCGTCGGCGGGGAGCGTCAAAGGCTCGGCATAAACCCGCGTGCGCAGCAGATTGCTGTTCTTGTCGTAGAAATAGCGTGTCAGCGTCCCGAGCGAGCTCAGTTTATGGCTGACGCGATTGAGCTTGTCGTACCAGAACAGCGTTCGTGCGCCGGCGGCGTCGCGGCTTTCGATCAGATTGCCGCGGCGGTCGTAGAAATATTGCTCTTCCGGGACCACGGCCGTGGCTCCGACCGCGCCTGTTGCGGAGCCGGCGCCAACTCTCGCCGGCGTTTGCCGTGCTGGTGGCGGCTTTGCGCTATCGGAAGCGAAGTTAGTCCGCCCGCATACCGTCACACACAAAAGTCGTGCGACGGTATCGGCAAAAACGGTGTTGCGCGCGGAAAATTGCGATACCGACGTGTGCTCTGGCGAACCGTCGCGATGTGCGCCGATAGATGACGATCGATCGCGAGCAATT